>JAISZB010000047.1 GCA_031269465.1 Clostridiales bacterium
CCTGAATTCACACAGTGGGTTTAAGCGTGAGGACATGCAAAACTATCTAAACCTTTTCGCGTTTGTAACAAATCCGCCAACTGAACTGTTAGAAAAAGTGGAACTGGTGATAAATTTGGAATTCCAAAATCCCAAATTGCTGCGTTTTAGAGAATTTTTTGCCGCAAACACGGCGGTTGAAGACTGAAAAACAACACTATGCTTTAGGGGATTTTTAATGCTTTCAAGCCAGGGTCTCAAATAGCTATTCTGAACCTCCAGCATAGTCTCCTGCCAAAAATATGCGACATATCACTCTTCTTCCGTTTCATTGAAAAGTTGGCGCAACTCTTTCCCGCAGTTCGTTCTTCACCGCTAAAGAACGACATCCCGAACTGAAGTTTGCAGATAAGAAAATTTTCCTAACTAATAGACTTAATTATATCAGCCATCGCGCTCGGCTACTTGCCCTCCATGCGCCAATCTGCACATTATGGGAAAATCCTCGTATAGCTTTCTCGCCAAATGAAAGTTTTAAGATAGCATACAGTCACCTGCAATTTCTAAATCAGGAATTCACACCCTAAACGCCACCAGAAATAACAACATTATTGGTCATCGTGACATAATCCCTGTGCATGCGCAATATCTTCTGTTACTAAGCACCTCAGCGCAGGTCGCTCCAAGCCTTCTAGCCGAACTGCGGCTCAACTGCCATCCCCTCTCTTCAACGAAGCCCGCCAATAAACACCATCCCCCTCTTCTGCAATTCCGGCGCTTATATGATAGGCTACCGAATCTAAATTTATCGGAGCTGGTATACTGATTTTCATATAACAAACAGATTCATTTTAGAGCAAATATATCTCGCCTGATTTTCCATGCCTCACTTACCCCTTTCAGGATATGCCTTTCAAGTTTCCCCCTTCCTATTACAGCTTACAGCTCTCCTAATATTAAAATTTTAGCTTATGAGCATATTATGAATTGCTTCAATATTAAATATAGTCGATATAACAATAATGCCTCCTAATCTAAAAGATCATTAAAATTTAAGCATGTAAAAATTTCACAAAAATGATACATTATAGTTTAATCGTTATCTTTGTATTATTTATAAATTTTTACTTATATTGCTGTCATCGCTATAATTGAAGCTTTCAATATACTCTTGTCGAAACAGATTATTTATGATAAAATTGAGGGACTGCATTAAGACAAATGCGAATAATATGCATGTTGAAATCCTTTCAACGAGTGCTGCTAGTTATTTTGCATAAGCCGCTATATACTTAGATGATAGAAAGTAATATAATATACTGATTTGCATATGAAAGTTCCGATTTCTCAGATTGATTATATTGATCTAGTACATAATCATTCTCCAAAATTGGTACATCTGATTTCAAATCGGTATAACTCATCGTAAGTAGAATCTGAATAATATTTCTTACAGGAGGCCGAATATGAAAAAACTATTAACAATTCCACTCATTTTTGCGCTTGCGTTTTCAGCGGTGCCCGTCTATGCCGCAACTTCTGGAGATCCTGAGTATACATGCTCAGCAATCAATGATTCTCAGGGAATGACTGACAGCTATAGCTACAAATTCAGAACAGGAGAAATCGACGCCGCTCCAGGGCAGGCGCTGCTCCTTATAAACGGAAGCTTCCTATCTACCAATATCATCATTAATAACGATCGTTCCCTAGTGCCTGTTCGTTTCATCGCAGAAACCTTTGGCGCCAAAGTTGACTGGAACGAATCTGAGCAATCAGTTTCCATCAAGGATGGAGCAACTGTAATAACGATGAAAATCGGAAAAAGCTCCGCTCTTGTAAATGCGAAGGCGATAGAACTTGAAGCTCCACCTATGATATCCGACTCAAGGACATATGTACCTCTTAGATTTGTCGCCGAATCGCTCAAGAAAGAAGTTGGATACATTCAGGCATCTCCTGAGTCGAAAGGCGAGTATTTCGCCATAGAAGCAGCTAAATCAGGCATCGCATACAATCCTGTTATCTGGATCGACAATCCCGCGACCCTGAAATCGCCAGATGATCTTCTGGCTTCGCTGAAGGCTGACATGACTCAAGGCGCCAATGCTTTCAAAAAAGAAATCAAAACTGTCAATAACGGACTTCATGCAAATCTCTCCGATGAAATAGTTTCAAACGCCATCAAAGAAATAAATCAAAAGATTTCTGAAATGGAGTACATCAGTCAAATTGGAAGATACGCCATGTTCAAAGGTCCATATGTAATTCTTGCAGACATAACTGCGGGAAATGTCACATACGCCTTTACTATTGCGCATGGGCTTGGCAATCTGCGAAAAGTAGACTTCAAAGATCCTGAATCATTCGTTCCTATGCATTTCTCTGATTAACGCATACCTATTCACAGTCAGATATACCTATTTTGAGCTTAACTGTACATTCAATCTCAAAATAGAAATTTAATCATCATGTTCCTTTGGAGCATTATATATCCAGCCTCCAATAAGGACTTTCCAAACGCTACGCATCAGCATACTTGCCTTGCATGCATTATGCCGCAACACTAAAAGCTAGGGCTTAGAAATTTTGTAAGAGACGGGCGGCTGAAATTCAGCCGCCCATCGGTATATTTGCAGTCAAATGTAGCGTACATGGAGATTGATTATCCACTACTGTAAAATAAATCTCCAAATTCCGGACCTTTATATGCAAATCAATATTTCAACATCAGCGCTGCTATGGCTCCTCCATGAGCAATCCCATTTACACGGCATCAAAACGCTACCCAACACTAGATAATGCTGCCGCCGCAAAGTTCCTCCCTATTGGTTGAGAGCTTCATAAAGCCTGTAAATCGTCAAAAACGACTGCTCACGCGTGTACCCGCCATGCGGACTGAACATGTTGCCTCCGGTTCCTTGCATGATTTTTTTCTCAGTGACAAACGCGACCGCATCTTTAGCCCAATCGGAAATATCGCGGCTATCACTGAAAGACACGCCATTTCCCGATTCCACGTCCGCGCCTAGCGCCTTAGCCGCAGTATAAAGCATCCTTGCGGCTTCCTGGCGCGTAATGGTTCGATCAGGCGCAAACGTTCCGTCTCCGACTCCGCTTGCTATGCCCAGCTGAAAAAGGATTGAAGCATTATAGTTGTCAGTATCCGAAAAGATTCCGCTCTTTGCGTCTTTAGGGGTTTTTCCTTCTTTAGCCGCAAGAAGCGCTAAAGCGTCCGCGAATTCCTCTCTTGTGATCATAGACTGGAAGCTTTCTTTAAGGTAATTTGGAATCAAGCCTGCGGCATCCGCCTTTAGCATTTCATCCGCAGCCCACTCGGACGGAGACGCACTTAAGGGTTGCCTGGCTATTTTAGCGTAAGTTTGCGCATATGCGCCCTTAAGTCTTCCATCTGACTTGAAGTGTCCCCAGTTTCTCCCGACATCTCCGGCATCCCCTTCTGTTTTCCACTCCTCATCTACAATTGAGAAGAATGCCACCTCTACATTTTCTTCCGATGCCCACTCAAAAACCTCATCAAAGTACTTTTTAGCGTTGTCCATGCTGGCAATGGCCAATCCCTGGGGACTCCCCGAACTTGCCCATCCCGTCTCCGATATTATGATCGGCTTTGCGCTTTCTAAAGACTCATAGGCGCTTTTCAAGCTAGAAACTGCGGAATCTACTGGCAATCCATTGAAAAATGGATATATTGTAGCGCAAATTACATCGCTGACTCCTATAAGATCAGGATTATCCAAGAATGACTGGATTGTGTCAGATGTAGCTACAGGTATGCTTTTATCATAGATTTTCCCTCTGGTATATGCTATATAGCTTATAAGCTTTGACGGGCTCAAATCACCTCTAAAAATATTCTCCGATCCTACCACCGCCACATCCAATAAACCTTTGTTCGCCACTTCGACCAGCGCGTCCAGCTCTGCGTAAATTTGGCTCTCATTGAAGCTCTTGTCGAGCCATGCTCCGCCAATTATGCGAAACCCCTGCTCTTTGGCTATAGGATAAACTTTAGCGAGCTCGCCTGTCACCGAAAAAAGCCTTATTGTGTCTGCGTACGGCTTAATCCAAGACAATTGGGCTTCTATTTGAGCATTTGAAATTTTGCTGCCCTTTTCAGGGCTCTGTCCGTCTACATATGGCGAGAAGTTTATAGAGATTCTCGAATAATCTTTCTGTTGAGCCTTTGAGTCCAGTTGGATGTAAGATTCGCTTGCAACCCCCTCAATATCTCCCGAAGCGCTTCTGTATACGGAAGCGCTCGCCGCTGCCGCCAATACGGTTCTTGACTCGCTCTCATCTGGATGAAAGCTCTTTGGGACGAGGTATACATAGAGCGCCTCGGCTATTCTGTCTAGTCCGCCCGAGACGAAGTTCAAAGAAAATCTTCCTTTTTCATCTAAAGGCACTGTTGGATTAGCCAAGGTAGGCTTGGGCCCCCAGACTTTTTCCCCTTCCCGCCTTATCACCTGCAGATAGAGCGTAACATTGTAATCAGAATAATTGCCGTTTTTCAAATCCGCATGTCCGGTAATAATAGTGCCTGAATCAACAGCAGGAACATAATCGATTGTAAGCGTTGCCTCGGCTGCATATGCCGTTTTTGCAAATACGGATAAATATAAGGCTAGCGGCAACAGAACTGACGCAACTATTTTCAATTTGGATTCCATCTCCATCATCCTTCCCGAATTTATGAGCAGCCGCTTGGGCCTGCTATAATATAAGGTGAAAATCCGATTTATCGCTTCATCAATTTATTTCAAGTTTCCATACTGCTTGAGAATTCCCCTGTCAAAGCTTCAAGCCTCCGCTCTAAAGCTAAGCCTAGATAGGGATTGCTCAATCCATATCTAGTCCGTTTGATTTTTCTCGTCTATTTTGTCAATATATCTTGAATTGTGGTAGATAATGCATTATAATAAGCATTATCTTCCACAATGTAAACTGACCCGCGTTCAATAAAACTGTTGGATTTCTTTTTTGCATTTTATACTTTGCAATTTAAAGCCTCTTATCTACTTTTCTTTTGCTATTGCTCATGTCCTTGCGGTCAAATTCTAGAATAAAGGCTTAATAAATATGCCTATTTGCAGTAAAATGTATCAATTTTAGAACTTGATTATCCACTGAGCTGTGCGAAATGCCGATATCGGCATATTGCACTCGCTGTATAATCAAGCTTCAAAATAGGAGCCTTCATATGCAAATCAGTATGCATAGCTAGACAGAATCAGGATATAATTCGCCATTACATAGTTTCAGCGCAGGCGAATCATATTCTGTTCATATAAAGCCCTGATTAGGCATTCATCAAAGCTCATTCAGGAAACGAAGAGGTGAAGCCATGGCTTATCCATAAATTAATAAGGATTTAATTTATCATAATTTAATATGCGCCATGAATAAACCGCATCAGGTCGTGATTTGTCGATTCATTAATATGCATTGCTATAAAAATCTTGCTAAGCTCATCCAGAAGCTGATTCAATGAATTGCAGCGTCACATCTAAACAGCTGAATGCTTTTACTCTTCATCAAAGCTGTGGAAATTGTCAAACCAATCAATTTCATCCACACCGAAAGCTTTGATTGCGCAATGACGGTTTCAAAAATGAAAGCCTGTCCAAAACGATTTTCAGGCATCATTTTTTATCAAGCTAAACTCTTCGAAGCTGTTTCATGCGGTATAGATGGAAGGCAGGGAAACTGCGCTAAGCGCTGAGGCGCTCTCTTCTTTGCCTGGCAAAAACCAAACTGATGCTTTCAGTCAGAATTATTTCCATCTTATCGAGAGGAAAAAAATTCTATGTTGAAAAGACTTGCAGCTATTTTCATCTCTTTTTTAATTGCAGCGGCAAATGCGCCGCTAGCGGTGGCGTACGCGCAAGATGTTCCGGCTCAGCCGGAGGCGATAATCAGCCCGTTATTTGATGAACCTGAATACGGTTCGACATCAGGGCATCTGCCTTCATCATCTTATCTTCCGCCGCAGCCGGCAAGGCCAAGAACGAGGGAAATCCTTCCTTCCTCTTATAATGCAGATGTTTCAGGGATCCTATTTCAAAGCCCCGTAAAATATCAGGGGACGGCAAATGGATTGTGCTGGGCGTTTTCAGGGACATCCGCCATCGAATCTTCCATTTTAAAAAACAACGGCCAGCTTCTTGATTTTTCTGAAGTTCACGCCGCGTTTTCCCTGAGCGGTTCAGGAGGCAATTCTTTAGGATTCAATATCGAACCTTACAATGGAGGCAATCAGAATAAACTCACGGCCTATTTGATGCGTGGATTGATGAGAGGGCTTGTACTTGAAGCGGATGATCCTCTAACGGAGCCGCATGTCCAATTTGCTTTGCGAAACTCTTCCGTTACCCAGTCAAAGCCTGTATCTTACACAGTTCCGGGGGCTTATCACATCACTGATGAATATGACAATAATACAAGTCTGGCTATAGGCGCTTTAAGCTCTGAAAAGCAAGACATTGTAAAGGCGGCGATACAAAATTTCGGCGCTGTCGTCACAAGCATACATATGGACGATAATACGGCGGGAAACAACGATAACTCCCCCCATTACAACAAGACTACGGCTTCATTCTACAATGGCGCGGATGCAATGCCAAACCACGATGTCATTTTAGTAGGCTGGGATAACGCATATTCAAAAGCAAACTTCAAGACCCAGCCAAGTTCTGATGGAGCATGGCTGGCTAAAAACAGCTATGGCCAAGACTTCGGACATAGCGGCTATTTCTGGATATCTTTCAGTGACTTAATCGCGGGAAACGATGCATACGCTTACGATCCCGCAGAGATAGCGAATCCTATTGAAAAAATATATGAATATGATCCTTTTGGCTATACTGCTTATGCCAGTTATTCTAGTCATCCTCCAGCGTACGCCGGAAATGTGTTTGTAGCCGAAGATGCTGAGACCCTGACGAAGATTAAATTATTCGCGCCTATTGCCGGTGATTCCATTTCCATATATGTTGACGGCAACCCTGTTCTAGAAGGGTCAATATCAATTGACACCGCTAATCCGGTACAAACGGTTACAGCTAAATATGCAGGCTATTTTACGGTAGACATTCCGGATATGCAGCTTAACGCTGGGCAGAAATTCGCGGTTGTCGCAAAATACGAAAGAGGCTACTGGGGTTTGGAGATGCCGTTTGACAGCAATCAAGCCGAGCAGTCTGCCGGACAAAGCTTCACCAAGACGGGGTCAAGTTCCTGGACTGACGTTTCCGCTCCTTCTGAAAGAGTTTCCTATAATATCTGCATTAAAGCTGTCTCAGTTCCAGCGCCTCAGATTGCAAGCGTCGGATGGACAGGACTTTCTGCAAACGGCGAGGCCGGCTTAGCCGATACCACAGAACTTTATTTGACCTTTGATGCTGATCCTGAAACGCTGTCCCTTGATGACATTTCGTTGTCAGGCGCTGATAAATCGTCTCTTTCCGGCTCTGGAACCGCCCGAACTTTGTCTATTTCCAATCTTAGCGTCAATGAAGGCGAAAGCGTAACTGTAACATTAATAGATCCGAGCGGTTATGAAATAACGCCAAAATCAAAGAGCGCAACAGTTCACAGATATATCCCTGCGGCGCCGGAGATTACAACCGCCTCGCTTCCTGGCGGCACCGTCGGAGAGCCGTACAGCCAGACCCTTCAGGCAACCGGCAGCTCTCCAATATCCTGGAGCCTGGACGGCGGCAGCCTGCCGCAGGGACTTGAGCTAAGCGGAAGCTCGGGCCTGATCTCCGGAACCCCGTCTGCGGCCGGCTCGTCCACATTCAGCATAAAGGCCATGAACTCGGCTGGCAGCGACGCTGTAGAGCTTTCAATCATCGTCTCCCCCGCCGCGTCGGCGCCCGAGATTACAACCGCCTCGCTTCCTGCCGGCACCGTCGGAGAATCCTACAGCCAGACACTGCAGGCAACCGGCACCGCCCCCATATCCTGGAGCCTGGACGGCGGCAGCCTGCCGCAGGGACTTGAGCTAAGCGGAAGCTCGGGCCTGATCTCCGGAACCCCGTCTGCGGTCGGCTCGTCCACATTCAGCATAAAAGTTGCAAACGCGGCTGGTGAAGATGTCAAGGAGTTTTCTATCGAGATAGCCGCCCCTAAAAACCTTGTAACTATTTCAAGCGAAGGTTCAGGATCAACAGGCGGCGGACAGTATGCCGAAGGAGACGTCGTTTACATTGACGCTGGATCGCCTCCAAGCGAAAAGCGCTTCAAAGAATGGACGTCTATCCCCGCCGTTGCATTTGCCGATTCTGAAAGCGCATCAACTAGCTTCATCATGATATCTAGCCCGGTAACGGCAACGGCTATCTTCGAAGCCATTCCAGCGACAGTCGAGCAAGTAGCCGTAACCCCGGAATTTGTAGTTTTGCAGCCTGGTTCAAGTTTTAAATTCAGCGCTTCTGTAACAGGAGCAAACAACCCTCCGCAAGATGTTGCTTGGAGCGTAACAGGCGCAACCTCCTCTTTGACAAGCATCTCAGCAGACGGAACTCTTGCGGTTGCCGCAGATGAAACTTCGGTCGAACTGACAGTCAGGGCGAGCGCCGCTTTAACCGGATACACAGAAGTATACGCAGAGGCGTTTGCAACCATAAGCTACGCCCCTCCTCCTGAAGCTTCGGTAACAGGGGTAACAGTCACCCCTGGCTGGATTTCTTTAGGAAGAGGAGATTCATATGCGTTCAGCGCCGCAGTCACAGGTGAAAACAGTCCTCCGCAGGATGTAGAATGGAGCGTTTCAGGAAGCTCAGGCTCGACAAGCATATCTAGAAGCGGAACACTGAACATCGGCGAGGATGAGTCTTCTCAAAATCTAAGAGTTACTGCAACCTCAACTTTTTCAGGATATACAAACATATCTGGCTCGGCTATTGTCATTGTAGAAAGCGAGCCTGAGACGCCGACATACAGGCTGACGCTTGCTGCGGATACTGGCGGGATTATCAAAGGCGGCTCAAGCGGCTATTACAAAGCAGGAGAAATTGTTGAAATAGAAGCGCAAGCAATTGAAGGCTACGCCTTCAAAGGTTGGAATTCAACATACGGCGGCGTTTTCGAAGACCCGCAAAGCGCTTCCACTACATTTGAAATGCCTGCAAATGAAACTTCTGTAGCAGCTATGTTTGCTCTTGTAGATGAGAGCGATGAAGATGCCCCAGTTGTGCTAGGAGTCTCGCCGAGCGGAACAGGCATTGCCATAAGCGGACGAATCATCGTTGATTTCAGCGAACCAATGAATGACAAGGCGGGAATCGTCAAGCTCAACAGCGTGGCGCTTGGTGCGGGAAATTGGTCTTCAGGCGGTTCCAGAATCAGCATTCCCTATTCAGGGCTTTCATATAATACGCGCTATGTTGTGGAAATATCGGAATTTGAGGATGAAGCCGGAAACTTGCTGTCTTCAAACTCAAGCTTCGGCTTCACTACAGGCATCATCAACGCCGGCAACAGCCCGGCCGAATACCCTGTCTCTTATGGCGGAGGCGGAGGCGGCAGCTCGCTCTCAATATCTCCGCAACTGACCGTACCCGCATCGGATGGCAAGGTTGCTGTGGATTACATCAAATCCGGCTCAAGCGTTGCGCTTTCCCTAGATGAAAGCAAAGTCGATGAGATAATCAGAAATTCAGCTGCCTCAGCTCTGCTTGATATATCAAAAGTTTCCGGCGCAACCGAAGCAGTTCTGCCAAAAAGCGCTATAGCGGCGTTTGCGTTTGAAAACCTTGGTGTGGAAATCTTGCTTCCTACGGCTTCAATAAAGCTAAGCGGCGAAGCAGCTCAATCCTTGGCTGCCCGCGAAGCGGGCGAGAACATCACATTTGAAGTTTCCAAGGCCTTAAGCGCTTCTCTATCGGCGGCTCAAAGCAATCTTGCGGCTGGCAGGCCGCTCTACAGCTTTGCCGTGCGGGATGGCGGAACAGTCGTAGAAAATTTCAGCGGCGCCGTCAAAGTAAGTTTAACATATGAACTTGAAACCGGAGAAAACCCTAATTCATTAGTAGTCTACCAACTGGATGGCCTAGGCGGCTTAAAGGCGCTTTTGAGCAGCCGGTACAATGCTCAATCAAACTCCATATCATTCGACGCTCAAAGTTCAGCGCTCTATGCCGTAGGCTATAACCCTGTTTCCTTCTCAGATGTCCCCGCAGGATTCTGGGGCGCTGGCGCTATCGAAAAGGTTGCCGCGCTGGGACTTGTAGCAGGCGTCGGAAACGGGAACTTTGAACCCGAGCGTCAAATCAAAAGAGCGGAATTCGTTCAGATGATGTACAGCATTCTTGAGCTGTCTGCTCGCGAAGAGGCTGCCTTTGATGACGTCTCAAGCGCAGACTGGTTCTCCGGATCAGTGAGCGCGGCTAAGTCGGAGGGGCTCTTGAATGGTTTGACGCTCAAAGACGGCAACTTTTCGCCTGAGGAATTCATCACCAGGCAAGAGATGGCGGTCATCCTGGCTAACTCCGCAGCGTATGCCGGCTTGAATAAAGGCTTGCCTGAAGGCGGCATTATGTTTGTCGATGAGGAGCTTGCGGATCCCTCTTACACAAGTTATATTGAAAAAGTCTCCTCACTTGGCCTAATGGTAGGGATTTCTGAAAGAGAAGCCCTGTTTGAACCAACCGGAACTGCTACACGAGCGCAGGCTGCTCAGGTAATGCTTCAAATGCTCAATTTGATCGTTGAGAAATGATAAAGTATTTAGTACTGTTAAAAGCAACTGAATCAGAAGAAAAGGCGAGGCGCTTATTATGCGCTTCGCCTTTTATCTAGATTTTTTGAATTGAGAATTTGGATCGACAAACGTTGAGGGATAATCTTGCGAAAGACTCCTGTAGAGCATTAAATAGGCAAGAATTTCGGATAATGGCGGAAAAGGGTTGCGGAATGGCTCATAGCAAGAGTGCGGGGGCGCATATCAATATTAACAGGTTAATGGTTAATCGGCAAAGATATGGATAATTTACTTAATTTAGCATAGCCAATGAACAATTAATAGCAATAAAGACATAGTGTTAAATGCTTATTAGCTATTTTGAATATAAAAGCCTACACCGCCTTGATTTCAATTTTACTAAAATGAATTCAAATGTACATTCTGAATAATAAATTACCCCTCTGTTTCCAGGCCCGCCCGGCTTTTTCGCCCGCGCAGGAGGAGATTCATAGGCGGCGCAACCTGGCTTTGCGCGAGTAATTATGCCAGCTACTCCGCCAGACGCTCTCTCTGAGATCAAAAAGGACGTTTCGGACATGAATGGCGATCAAATGCAAGATAGCGGCCGATTCGCATGGATGCGGCTAAAATCCCCGCATCTGCGGCCATGCGGGCTATGCGAGCAGTTTCATAGCCCGCTTCGGCCTTGCCAGCTTTTTCGCCCTTTTTACCTTCATTCTCCGCGCCGTTATTTTTATTATGCATGAATTCATCCAGCGCAACGGCGGACACCTCATGGCAGCGGCCTGCCGAGGCCGCTGCCATCTGAATGCCTAAGACCGTCGCTCCGTCGAGATGCGAACAGCGCCGGTCGACGCCTTCAACGAACGCTCCGCTTTTTGCTCGCCCCTTCGACACTGCGTCCGTCGCATCGTCTATTATTATGCAGGCTGGCCCTCCGGTTTCCCCGCGCTTCTTCTTGATTGCCTCCAACGCTAAGCTTTTCAGCGCGTCGCTAAGGCCGCGCATGCTTCTGGAATAGGCTGTCCTGCGGCGGGAGCCCTCAAATGCAAAGCCGGCCATTTTGCCCCGGAATCCCCTCGCCGTTATGATAATCAGCATGGATGAGAGGTTTTTCAACAATGAATTCTACGTGTTCAAGCCGATTGACTCGGCGAAGCGCTCCCCTTTGTTCATCAGGGCGGGCTTGCCATCCGCCTGCATCTCCTCCTCGGCATGCGCCAATATTGTCCAGCGCGCAACTGTTTTAGCGCATTAACGATTGAAAAGCCAGAGGTTTCGTCATTATGGCGGCGAAATGTGAAAATGCACATTTGGAATTGCATAACATAATATACTAAACGCAGTCGACCTCTTTTAAAAAGCACGGACAGCCCTGACATGGTGTAAGTCGTCCACATCGCCGGTTTTATAGTTGCCAACAGAACCCGCGAAATCCATATACTGCGACTCATAGAAAGTGTATACCGACGAAGACCAGTAAGTAGGCTCGCCGGTTATGCCGATAGCGGTTCTGCACAAGAGGAGTTTTTCCAGCTCATATATGCTGGGGAGGAACCAGTCGTTTTTGCCGCCGGTATTCAAAGTGACGCAAGCATAGGCGGCGGGGGCGGTGGGATCATGGGAGAGGATTATCTGGGTGTTCTTCTTGCCCGTTCCGATGACTTTCTCCTCATCCCATCCCGTCTCATCCCTTATATCAGCCATTATATTGTTCGCTGCTACTGAGTCATACCCTTGAGTGATCCACGTGCATGATCCGCTGTCACTGGGGGCTACTTCAAGGTAATGGCAGGTTGAGCCATCGTAGGTGTTGGTAAAGCCCTCTTGGTCGATATAGAAGATTTTCCCGCCGCCGGGACCGCTGTCGCCAATGGTGTATTCAGGCATCCAATAAGCAGTGCCTGTTCCACCACCACCGGGATCGGTCTCGCACCCCACAAATACAAACGCTAACATTGCTACAACCATACCCAAAACAATAAAATTACTATATTTCACAAAAACTCCTTTCCAATGATTGATGCTTTAAAAGCATATGTTCATTAATTTTTCTTGTCAATAGCTTTTAATGTCTGCGAAGCTTTGCTTGCCTGGCATTATGGGCGCAGATTGCAGCTTGCATTGTTTTATGCCCGCAGTGGAAGCCCATCCTTTCGTTCATTCTTACGGGCCGGTTTTCGCCCTCCGTCTTGCCGTTCGAAATATGGCGCTTGAATGGCTCGGCATTTCAAAAAGCCATGCAGCAGTTGCTGCAGCTGCTTTGTTAAAAGCGGGCATGTTTAATTCAGATGCATCTATAATCCAATTCAATATGCAGCCTGAGGCTTCATCGCAGCCTTCCACTTTATAGAAGCCCAAAATCTCCAGATAGGCGAAGTAGGCGCCGGCCGAAACTTCGCTTTTGCCCAAGCGGCATTCCAGCGCGTAGAGTTCCGGGCCGGAAAGCTTGAAGAGCGAGCTTGCAGAGGGATATGAGCCTTTTTTTGCCTTTCAGCCTTCTTCTTTCGAGCCGAAACCTGCGGTTTTTCTAATATCGTTCATGGCTTTGGATGCGTTTTCCGCTGCGCGGAAGGGATCCATGCATGCGCTTGCATTCGGAATCGCTGCATCCGCAACGCTTTTATACGGCTCCCGCATATCTACGCAGACTGCTTCCACTGAGTCCAAATTTTGCAATTTATGCAAATAAAACAGTGCATCTTCTTTTTTTGCCTGCTTCCATCATTATATTTCTCGCGCCATCGGGATTACCTATGCCGTTCAGCACCCAATAATAGCCGGATTTTCTTGATATGCGCAGCCCATCCATCGAAAGCGGCGTGAATTCTCCTGAAGTCATGCTGTTTTTCATGCGTTTGGAATAAAAGCCAGCAATATTTTCTACGGAAGCAACGCTTATGCCGGTCTGCCTGGCAAGCTCGCCCTTTGTGATCGCATCTAAGCCTTCCATAATAAAAAGCTCCATTTTGCCGGAAATTCGGCGCCTTGAATCCAGCCAGCCAATTTCTTCATTGAAAGCGCGACCGCAGGCGGGGCGTTTGAACCTTATCTGCGCGGGCCTGCAGTGATGGGGATTCCGTCGGTTTGCCCCGCATGGACAGCCCTCTCGATGCATTCGCGGCTTCGCCACGGCAACTACAGCCGGACTGGCCGGACCTTCTTCCTTTGAAATGCAGTACGGCGCTGTTTTTCTCTGAATGCTGATCCAAGCTCTTGAATCTGCGGCTCAATTCTTCAAAAAGGCTATCTATTGCAGTTATATCGCATGCCATGCATTATCAGCCTCTTGTCGATTAAGAGTGTATTTTGGTTAATTATACTGCAACCGTCAACTATCAGTCAATATTTGAAATGGAATTATCATAGACATTGGGTGAAAATATTAGTTGAATATTTCTATGAGATGGTTTTAGATAGCTAATGGATCGCTCTGTTAAGTTGATTGACCCATTATTTTCTGCATGAGGATGAATATTCGGCTGGCGCCATTTGAGCCAAGCCAAGCGCGACGCCTGAAAAAGCCGCAAAAGTTTCGATTGCCCTGAGAAGCTTGAAAATGTTGAGTTTCGCACTATCGTCGAGGTAGGCTTCCAAGGCGGCCCGGGCGCTTTTACAATCGAAGCCGCGCATTTTAGGCTTGGATTTGCTCCAAAGGTGGCGGCTGAAGCCTTGAAAGATATTTTTGAGAGATGCAAGCACAGGCCTCGATTTTTAAGAGCATTGCATGCATTTCCATCATTTGCTTTGCGCTAAGTGCCGAAACGTTTGAGGCCAGGGAGATTTTCTTTCCATCAGGATCAAACGGCCAGAAGAACTTAACGGATTTTTGCGCTCGTTGCACGGCTGTCCGGGATCCCATGCGGACGTTTCCTTCGACATTTGCCGAATTATTTTCGCCGATTCCCCGGCCAGCCTGGTAGCCGCAATCCTGAAAATGCGGATGAAATCGTCCGACAGAATCGATATAAGCTGTGTTTTGTCGGTTCTACACAGCTTTAGGTTGAATTCGCCGATCCGCCCCTCCTCCGCGACAGCCTCCGCCCCCCGGCAGTCGCCGGACGCGAGGCTGTCCATGTATGCGACGGCGCAGGAATCCCGACTTATGGGGAGTTCAGTCTTGCAGGAAAAGCCCCTGGCTGGAGCTTCGGCTTGACCGACCGATATTCGCCCTCAACCCCCAGCGCATGAATGCAGCTCTTTAAGGCTTTCATCCCCATGCGCCCGCCGAATGAATTCGCTGCGGGAATTTCCCGCCCGACTCAGGTCCGTATTTTAGAATTCTCACGTCCATATCCTCGGATCCGGCGCGCTCGAGGAGGATCCTTCCGTCGCCTTCCTTCTGCGCGGCGGCGTCCCGGTTGAAGCTCTTAGGAGCGCACACTGCGCAGGTGAATCTCAGTATTTCCAATTTATGTATGAGTTCGAATGACGGATAGCCTCTGTCGAAAATGATCGGCTCCATCGCGGAGCGCCATTTTTCCGAAAGCGAGTCCAGATGCCTTTCAGCCATGTTCTCTCTTCTGCCGGCAAAGGATCGATCTCAGCGTCGGCCGCAATTTGGCTGTATATATCTCAGATGATCGAAATCTGCGCCGTCGGCGCGTCCTTGCCCGGCCCTAGGCACCCGAACGCCGCACGGGCGCATCTGCGGCGGGCGGCGCGATTCCGCCCCTGTCGATCGCCGAAAACCTGCAGCCGCGCCATGCTTGAAAATATCCGTTGCAACCGGACACGACCGCAGCGCCAGACAGCCGTTCGAACGCCGCCCGCTTAATTTTCGCCCCAGCCTCTCGGAAAGATTGCTGCGCCGCCTCCAAATCCGCGCCTTCTCCGGCGAATATCCGCCGGAGCTTCGCTGAAATGGATGTTCGCGCGAGAGGCGGGATTATGCGCGCCTTCCGATCGAACCGCAACTTCTTCCTGTTTCGGGCGGAGTCGGCGGGCTTCATCCTGGCGCGCTCCAAAAATTCTTCATCCGGCAATATCTCCGCAACCTTGGCTGTGCAACCGGCAAGCGGCGCGCGAAGCCTTCCCTCTTGAATCAAAAGCATGCCGATGAATCCCGGGGGCGGCGCTGCATATGCGGAAATCCAGCATTAAGCCTGCATATCCGGCGGGTGGAATCCCCTTCCCCTTCAAAAGCTTTCTCGCCCCTTAATTTGCGGCGTTCATAGCGCCAATGCATGATATCGCGGCAAGCGAAGCCGACGGCATCTTCTTAGGCTTTCCATGCGGCGTCTTCTTCGGCCTGCCCGGCTGGATCCATGATGTCCAACGTTTATCCTGCGCAGCTTTATCTGGATCGGCGGCAATCTGCAACGCAAATCAAATTATAGCAAGTTTTGGATCAATTGCAGACTGTTCCAGATTCCAAATCAGTGTCGATTATTCTTAACCTTATAGTATTTGGGGCGCATATTGAAGACACATAGATTTGAAGTAAAATATACATATTTTGGAGCTTTATTATACAGTTTACAGCGTCTCAGTGAAAAATAAAGCACTGAGTTGCATTTGACTTCAAATGACATTCCTCAACGCATGCTGATAAAGCAACTAAATATACTGATTTACAGTCAAATGCAGCGATTTTGGAGTTCGTATCATCCGCTTTCAAGTGCGAAATGTCGATATCGGCATTTCACTCTAATTGTATAATCAAACTTCAAATCGGTACTTATGAGAGCAAATCAGTATAATTGAGCTTCTAAAATCTCAAAAAAGAAAAGGGCATTGATATTTATCATTGACATCATGGCTGTAATAAATTAATATTATATTGGCGCGCATTTTAACTTAGCGCAATCATATATAATGGGGTGGATTATGAAAAAATTTATACTCTCAATCTTATGCTTATCTCTTATTGCCACGCTTTCTCCAGCTTTAGCCTATGCAGGAGGAGAAGGCGTCTATCCTAATTATTGGGCTTATTATGTAGAAGTAGACGGAGACGGCAATGTTATTGGAAGAATAGATTTTGATCCTGCAAGCTTTGACACTTCACAATTGTTGAAAATCAAATGCCCAGACGGGATTGCAAGAACAATGGACGGCTTTATGAAAAAGCATTCAAATCTAGCAGAAATAAACGCTTGGTATAAAAAATCCTATACTGAAAACCTATTTTATGAACCTTACTATTTGGACAACGAACTGAGGATAGATTTAGAAAGCAAAACCCACTTCATTTATTGGTCTGTTGCAGAACCTGGAACCACGACAAACCAATTAGGCGCGCCGACGCAAGCAGGTACGTATACTGTTCTGGAATACCCTGTACCTCCAGGCTATGCTCCTTACATGAAGTCAAACCCGACATTTAAATGCGAAGGCGCATTGTGGGATCATGTCGCAATGACATTTTATGTGCAGAAAATTGGAGTCTCACAACCTGCCGGAACGCCATCAGAGGCAAATCCCTCGCCTTCACCAACAGAAACGCCATCAAAGGCAAGCCTTGCGCCTTCACCTGCAGAAACAAGTGTAAGCTTGTATATCCTAGGCGAAAAAATCAATTTGACGCTTCCTATTTTGAATGCAAATGACAGGACTTTTTATCCTTTTAGAGAATGCCTCGACAATCTCGGCGCTGCTGTAAACTGGGACGATGCCACAAAAACTGCGTCAGGCGCTCTTGGAGACAATTATGTGTCTTTCAGCATTGGCAGCAACCCTTACATTGCAAACGGCATAAGCCTGAATATGGATGGCGGAGCGGCTGCGTTTGTATCTGATGACAGAACATACGTCCCAATTCGCTTTGCTGCGGAAGCGCTGGGGTACAGCGTTAAGTGGGATGAAGATGCCAACGCTATATTTATAGAAAAGCCCTGAATAAACGAGAGACGGCCTGGAACTGAAATCCAGGCCTCAATTGGCATACTGATTTGCACTGGAAAGTTCCGTTTTTGAGATCGGACTATACAATGCTAAAATTTGCTTCACGCCTTTTATGGCATAAGCTTCCTTTTTGTTGGCCTGCCTGGATTTCCCGGCTTTTTTATCCTCGGGCCCGGATCCCGAAACTGCTCCTGAAAGGTTGCAGCCCGCCGGCATATCCGCGTCGGCTTGAGGGCTTTGAGATTCAATCAATCCGACAGCCATGACGCTTTCATGCCTTTGCTTGCCCGTAAATGCCGCCTCCGTCCAATATACGCCTGATTAATAGCATAATTTGGAAGGATATACGGCAAACATCTTATTTTTTATAAGATTTCTTAAGATCGGACCTGAGCAAGCTAATTATTCTCCAACCCTTCTAATAGGATCCTCTAGTACATTCTAAAATTCAAACTAATTTTCGAATTTTATTAAAATGATTTTATATATCTTAAATAATATATATTAGTGAATTGATTAAAATATATCCAAAATACCGTTTAAGCTGGTTGAAAGAGAAGGGGCTTTCGCCAGCCAGAGGCCAATCAACCTTCTCTTTATCGCCTCATCCCCAACCCGTATCCCCTTGACCTCTGGCCGGGATGGATCTTTAAGGCCATTCGCGGCTCCATCGCGCGCGCTTCATTTCGGCGTCCGCGCCGTAGATGCCATCGATCTCCACATGGGCGCGCCAGAAGTTGCCTGGCGGCGCATTCCCAGCCGAGAAGGCGGCTTATTCCGCAGCCAATAATCTTCCCTATGTTGTTTATAAAATCTCTTTCTCCATAGCGGTTACTAGCCATTCCCTTATGGAGAAGGGGCATAATAATCCTGCGCAGCAACGCTGCTATAGTTTTGCAACTGTAAAGCTTTATGTCGCAATGGATAGCAGTCGCGCCGACGAAGTCGGATAAGGAAAAACTTCATGCTGCAATTTTAAGAAACTAAAGTGTTTCCATATTCTTCATCTTGCTTTTAGTATTGCATTCCTGTATTCAACAACTGATAATCTTAATTTCGCCAAAGAACTTAGCGGCAAAAAAATTTAAGGAGAAAGCATAAAATCCATTGATTTATTCAACATCTTGGTGTAAAATGAATTAGTTCACACGAATGGCTCAGCAGAGAACTTTTTGGACTTCACTGCCAATTCGCAATCATAACTAAAAGACTGAATAAATCATGGTTTAGGCAGCATATACCCAAACATCTCCTTTGAGAAAAAGTGAAGATTGATGGGTGCTAAGCTCGCATGGCGGAATTTTTAGACGCAATGGACTTAAAATCCGATGCGGACGGGGCGGGGCTTGCGCAACCCTTGAGCCATGCGGGTTTCTGGGGTTCTGTTGAGTTGCTTCCCTGGCGCATCTCCCTGAATGCCTCCCCAAAACCACGGGGCGGATTTTAAGGAAAAACTGGCGGGTGTGGCGGAATGGTAGACGCAGCGGACTTAAAATCCGCTGACGGCAACGTCATGGGGGTTCGAGTCCCTTCACCCGCACTCTCTGCGCGGCGGCTTCCCTGCATGGATGCCGCCGCTCACTTTTCGCCGCTTAGGCGCAAGACTGACTGCACAATAGCATTTGCGGAGTTCGTCTTGCTTGACTTGTCGAGGTGGGCGTAGATGTCGGCTTTCGTGGCGAATGCCCCAGCCAGTCCTGGATCTCCTTGAGCGAAACGCCCCGTTCGCGAGCAGGACGGACGCGCACGAGTGCACTTATGGCATAATAACGCTAAATCCAAGAAGCCAGTAAATTCATGGCTTTGCGGGTTTGGCGTTATTCTTTTTCACCCAAATCCCAAACCAAAAAGGGCAGATTTAGCTGCCTTAAAAAGCCGGCGTTATATTAACGCTAAAAGTTTTGCCCCAAGAACAAGGAGGAAAACCATATTTGGCAAAGCTCAAAAAACAGCGCAGAAACTCGCAATCGCGAACCGCAAGAGCGGTTGCGGCAAAACAATGACAGCGATTAGTCTTGCGGCGGGACTGGCGCGAAACGGCAAGCGCGTCCTCGCAATCGATGCGGACAGCCAGCACCCGCTCACGGTGAGCTTCAGTATCGCCGAACTCGACAAACTCGCGCTCACACTCGCGTCTGCAATGACGCACATCGTCAACGGACGGGACTTCGACCCCACAGCAGGTATCGTTCACCACGCGGAGGGCGTTGACGTACTCCCTGCCAACAGCAACCTCTCCGCGCTCGAAATCTCGCTCGCGGGAATTATCGGGCGGGAAACGGTGCTTCGTCAGTACATCGACAAGGTTAAGCCGCTGTACGACTACATCATTCTCGCCAGCGCGCCGACGCTCGACTTGATGACCGTCAACGCGCTGGCGGCGGCAGACAGCGTAATCATTCGGGTTGCGCCGAAGTTTTTAGACGCGATCGGCTTGGAACTGCTACTGAAAGCGGCGGCCCAAATTCGGTGGCAATTCAATCCTGCGCTCGAATTCGACGGTATACTGCTGACAATGGTAGACCGCTGGGCGCATTTCACGCGCGAGGTTATCGCGTCGATTGAAAACGCCTGGGGCGGCAAAATCAAAATCTTTGTCGAGAGCGTTCCCCGCGCCGCCGAAACGTCGGCAAACGGCGTGAGCATTTTCCGGCACGACCCGAACGGCAAAGTCGCGGCGACGTACTCCGCGCTTGTGGAGGGGGTGTTGGCGAATGGCTAAGAACAATATTACGCTCGCGGGATTTGAGGACATTTTTAATGTAGGAACGCCGCAGCGCGGCGAGAGCGTGACCGAAATCGCGCTAACTGAACTTCAAGCGCCCGACTGCCACCCGTTTCAGGTCAGCGGCGACGAGGCTATGACCCGCCTTGTGGAAAGCGTAAAGCGTTTTGGCGTTCGTGAGCCGGGACTGGTTCGCCCCTTACCCGGACGCGGCTATGAACTGCTCTGCGGCAGCCGCCGCAAACGCGCCTGTCAGCTTGCGTGGCTTGAAAAAATGCCCGTCATTATCCGTGAACTTGACAACGACCACGCCATAATCTCAGTGGTGGACTCGAACTTGCAACAGCGCGAGAAAATTCTGCCGAGAGAACGAGCGAAGGCGTAAAAAATGAAAATGGACGCTTTGAACCACAACGACGTGAAAGCCGATAAACTGTCATGCGAGGTTATGGCGGAACAGACCGGCGAAAGCGTCGCGCAGATTTTCCGCTTTATCCGTTTGACGGAACTGGTCGAAAAGCTGCTCGACAAGGTTGATTCGGCAAGCGGAGGTTTAGCCGCGCTCACAAAGCAAATCCGCGACGCTGAAACGGGATGAATGAGGTCAGCGAACTGCAAAAATATATTGGCCGCGTCGGCGCTGGTCTCGTCGAACAGGTAAATTCCATAAACCGGGCTGTCAAGCACCAACTCGCTCCTAATCGCGAACGCGGCAATTTTCCAGCAAATCGTACGCCTGCCCGTAATAGCCCCGCATATATCCAGTCAGGAACAGGCCTTTCTCCTTCCCCTCCCTTCCGGCGACAGCGAGAAGAAGCGCGCAGGCTCGGACGGGCTGTTTAGGAACGCTTCCATACCGCTGAAAACCCTCCGATCGGATAGGAGAGGTTCAGCCCCTGGTCTCGGGGTTTGGAGCAAAAAGCCAGAAACTCGCCGTAAACCCCCTCGCCGCCGGAGAAATTTGTGGGCTCACCCAGCAGAATTGGCGTTTCCGGCATCTCGCGGAATGAAATCTCGCTTTCATCGGCGCTTATGCCCTCATTGAGCAACCCCCGCAGTGTGTCGATGATCGCATGGGCGTTTTTCAGGTAGCTTATGTCGCTCGCAAGCGCGGCCTTTTTTGCGAGCAGCCTGGTGATCTTCTCCAGCGTCGCTCCCTCGCCAACTCCTCAATTGTTGAGGGGCACGCCGATCTCCGTTAAAACGCGCACCAGGTTCACCGTCGTTGTCTGCATTAGCGAATAGTAGCAGTACCGGTTCTCACGGCCTCCGCAATTGCATCCTTTTTGGATGCTGCAGGGTTTCAACCCAAGTACTCCAAGCTGGTTGGCTGAAAATCCAGCTGTATTGATGGTGGATTCATTAGGCTATAGAGTTGCGTTATCAACTCATCAAATCGAGTATATTTACAGATCAAAAATATCGTTTGTTATCTCACAAAGTTCGAAAAAACCTTTTCAACAGCGGGCGGCCTGCTATCTTTGAATATGCTCATAGACTTCATTACCCATGCCATATTGTCCGAAAGCACACGCATTCACTGTATACCTTCCAAATCATGCTTCGCCTCTCCTTTGTCCATGCCGTGAATGATGTTCCAATAATTCGAGCCAACAACAATCATGTCGCTGTTGAGGAAATAGCGGTTCATCTCTTTAAGGGCTGTTACAGCTCCACTGCGTCGAAGAGCCACTACGGAAGCACCAACCTTGTACCGCAGGAATCCGCCGCTCTTGAAGTTTACGAAGAATAATCTATCTAGAACAGACTTTAATGTGCCGGAAAATGCGGAACCCCAAAACTTCAAATCTAGCTAGAAGCTTGAGCAAAGCTGGCAATTCCTCAAAAATGAGACGGAGCGAGTATTATCGTCGCTCCGTCTCATTTCAAAAGCTTTGACACTCCCCACGGCAAAAGTCGGGGGATTCACAAGCGCGGAAGAAAAGCCAAGGAATTGGCTTCCGCCTCAAGCCGTGGGCTGCGCCTCCGCCCCGGCACAAGCCAGCGCGCTTGCGCCGCATGCGATTCCGCCCGGCGGACGGCTGGAGCCGCAATCAATTCCCAAAGGACGGGATGCTTCAGTGGATTTTTCCTTCCTCCGGCTTATGCCGGATAAGGATATTATATCATTTTTCTAAGCTCTGCGGGCAAGGCGCGCAAAATGCCAGTGCATTAGGTAAATTTTTTGATTTTGTTTCTTATTATGTTGATGCGCAAGAAGTACCGATTTTGGTGTCTAACCTTACTGCGTGAAAGTGGAAAGACAAGCTCAAAAATCGGTGCATTGACTGGGCATCAGCATTTCTAGCGGACGCTCGACCCTGGAAGCCGGGATTCTTTCATTCAGGCTGTTTCTTGGCTACAATCTGCTCATTTAAATGGGCTTCATCCGCCAAGCTTAAATCCGCGCCATCAGCTCCTGTAAAACTTCCCTGCTCCTGAGCCGTAGCAACGGTTTTTTTTCGCTGAGTTATAAGCTCATAGAGCTTCTCCATTGCTTCATGCAACCCTCCGGTCTCATCTATAAGCTTTTCTTCAACTGCTTGTCCGCCTATCAACAACGTTCCTACATCCAACGCCATTTTGCTGGTATCAAGCATCAGATCCTTCAGCCTTTCCTTTGTAATTCCCGAATTGCTCACAATAAAGTCTGATATCCTATCCTGCATCTGATTGAAGTAGTCGTAGGTTTGAGGAGCTCCAACTATAGTTCCGTTCAAACGCACTGGATGTATCGTCATTGTCGCTGAAGGAGCTATAAATGAATGTTGCGCCGCTACAGCAAGAGGCACTCCGATTGAGTGGCCCCCGCCAATAACAAGCGACACTGTAGGCTTTCCGAAATGAGAGATAAGCTCAGCGATTGCAAGTCCAGCCTCTACATCACCGCCCACAGTGTTTAGAAGAATCAGCATCCCGTCGACATTCGGATTGTCAGCCGCCGCAAATACCTGCGGTATCACATGCTCGTACTTCGTCGTCTTGTTTTGCGGAGGAAGTATCATATGCCCTTCTATCTGGCCGATGATGCTCAAAAACTGTATATTCCCCTTAGGATTTGATATAGGTTCAAGAGAAGGAACTCCGAATTCCTTTATAGCTTGAATGGAGAGATGCTTCTTGTCTGGTGATCCATCATCCGGAGCTTTTGTTTCTTGCTTAGTTTCATCTGCCTCTAGGTGGGTGTCCATTATCATATGCAATTCTCCTGACTAGGGCGTATCTAAAAGCTCATGAAGCCGGTGCATGGGCTAGCGCCCAGTATCATCAAGCAGGATTTTTCAACCTCTCTAAAAACCCCGCTTGCAACAAGCGTCATACCGCAGTCCAACTTATGCGCATTTATCCTTTGATGCTTTTTCTTATCTTAATAATTCAAGTTCTTCTTGACCGAAACTGATGGGTCAGCTTTCAAAAATACTTGCGCTTCAAATAAGCATCTGTTGCTCTCAGTTTTGAGCCGCCTCAGTTTTGGGCTAATCCATAGGCTTTGACCATATCCAAAATTTTTCATCTAATGTCTTCGAGCGCCAATCCAGTGAAAGGCTCTATTTATTATGAGGTTAATAAATAGGAATTATACTATGTCGAAACGTGTCATGCATATCCAAACTTTAAATCTGGATATTTAAATATTAAATGGAGATCAGACATTTATTGCGCATCGCCATATCAAGCCATCCTAAGCTCATCACTCTTACCGCACGCGACTGACCAACCTCCGTCTAAAAATCATGATCAGCAAGTCGATTTTCTTTATTTCGCTTAATTTCTCTTATTTTTTCGAGTTTAGCATTGACAATGGGAATTTATTGTCGTAATATAACATTAAGCCTATCTTTAGGCAGTTTCCAGGTGATGCCGCTCCTCCGCAGGTTCACCGATTGATCTTAAGGATAGGCTGTAGCATTTGATAGCTATTACTAAAGAGCGGCGTAGATGCCGTTTCGAGAAGCACTAAAAAAGGTGGCGTTTATGAAGCTAAGTGAGTTTCTATTTAAGAGCTATGGCTGCAACGAACCAATTTACGTTGATGAAGTGGAGTACGACACTTACTCCAGGTCATGGATTTTCAACGAGTTCAAGAAGATCGTCGACAGCGGAGATATGAAGCGCTTCGACAAAGGGATCTATTATTTTCCCTCAAGCCCAGATGACGATGCGGGGTTAGACCCCCAGAAGATAATACAAAAAAGATTCATCGCTTCCGGCGTAGATGTATACGGCTACATATCAGGGAAATCCCTTTTATCCGATATGGGCTTGTCCAAAGAGAATCCGGCAATGCTTGAACTCGTCACAAACAACGAATCGTCAAACATGAGAGTCATAACCATAGGGCCTGTGCAAGTTAAAGCCAGGAGATCCCGCACTACCGTCACCAGGTGGAACTCAAAAACTCTCCAGTACTTGGACTTGATAAAGGAATTGAACCTTGACCAGCTTGATGAAGCACGAAAGAGAATAATGGAAAAATACATCATGGATTCAACATTCACAAGAGAAGCTATACTGGAGTACGGCCGATTCTTTTCAGCCAAGGTAGCCAGGCAAGCTCTCGACTATTTTGATGCTGTTCTTCTTGATAAGTATTCTCCCAAACATGCGGAATCGTTCAGCGTAGCAGACTATTTCTCGGAATCGGATTATTCCGCTTATTCCAAGTCAAAGTCGATTCCAGACGAAAATGCCGATCGCGAGGCTGTTTAGCGCCGCTGAATGATACTTCAAAGCTGAATCGGGCTTATCAATGACTGGAAGCCCTAGTTCAGGCTATGCTTGCATCTACATCTGCGCATCAAAAGCAAAAGCTCTGCGTTTATATGGCGCAGGGCTTTTATTTAGCTTATAATGTTATTTTTCTTTTAATCATCTATGCTGACTTTCATCGAGCAGGAGGCCCTCGCCTCAAATATCAAAGGGCTTTAGCCCTGAGACGCTAGGCAGTGGGTTCTTGACTGGATAGTCGCTTTTGAGGCTTTTTATACAAGCCTTAAATGGATAGTCAAGTCCCAGAATCGTTACATTTGACCGAACAGCAACATGCATTCAAGCGCTGACTGACAATGGCTGCTCATTGGTCTATGTTTGCGGTTCAAGTCTCTCGCGCCAGGCGATCATCCTTTGGAAACATGCCTCTGGTATAGGCTGTAGGCCTCGTCGCTTGTGATGCCTGGATCAGCGGAAAGCGCATCCATTATTTCTCTTGTGAGGCCAAGGGGCGGCTCAAAGCCTTCCCCACTTCTTAGCGCGCCCATTGCGGATGCCAGCGCATCCCTCAGGTATATCTCGCGGGCCTCCTCCAAGGGCATGAAGATGTTCTTGCCAATTCGCTCCAATACCGGGACGTTAATGTCCGTCACCTCATTGATCTC
>JAISZB010000136.1 GCA_031269465.1 Clostridiales bacterium
CCGGCCGCAAAAAACTCAGCCTTTAGAGAAGCGCAAAACAATATTGACGGAAAGGAGCATGCGGCTTCCTCCCCATGCCTAAAGGCGGGGGTATCCGCCGCATAACAACTCTGATGAAAACTCGCGGAAGAACGACGCGGACAAATCGGGTTGGAAGAAAAGCATTATAAACAGCCGCTTTGCGACAAACTTCACGGATGACGGGGAATTCAATATGCTCCCGCATGTAAGCGACGGTCAACTGATGCTCCTATTGGCAATTGAAAGAGCAAACGGAACTCGGCAGACGTATCGCGGAGGTCATAACGGCTCCTCTCAAATGGGTCGGGACGAGAGTTTGATGAACATTTGACTGCAAATCGGCATATTAGGATTGAACAATGGGATTTACCGCTCAACCGAGCAAGTGAAATTGAAATTTTGGCTCATCCTCTCGCTGAACAGCAAGCAATCAATGCTGAGCTAGATGAAAAGCGCCCCGCGATTGACAAACTCACGGCAAAGCTGCATGATGAATTAGCGCTGCTCACCGAGCATCACTCTCGCTTAATCTCCGGCGGCAACGGGTACTGCAGATGTTTGCGGCGTGCTTGCGCAGGAGCATGAGGCGGAGGTCGACCTGAGGATGGCGAGCCTGAGGACGGCGGGGAATTTGAAACGGAGGCAAGCTATGATGGCGAGTAATCAACCGGCGTATATGAGACAGAGGTTTCTGCTCTCAATAGCGTCGCGGCTCAAAGGCAAGGTAAGCGCTACAGATATGCAAAAAGCCGTTTTCTTATATGAGCAGAAAAGCTCAGACGGTTTTTACGGCTTTGTGCCATATCGCTTTGGAGCGTATTCATTTCAACTTGCGCAGGATGTGGAAATTCTTCGTGGCGGAGGCTATTTGACTGACAAGAATAAACTCTCGCAAGAATACAGTCCCGCGGTCTATGTTGATGCAGAATTGATTACCGAGCTTCGAGGCGATGCGCTGATAAAATATGCATATGAGCAGCATCCGTATTACGCGATAAACAGCACCATTACAAAGCGTATATTTGGCTCAGCTGATATTGCAAGCATTCAAGCCGAGAAAAAATTGCTTGCAGACAATGAGACTCTTTTTTCCATAGGGTATGAGGGAAAAAGCATTGAGCAATTTGCCAATGCACTACTGCTAAACAGCATTAAACTGCTGTGTGATGTCCGGCGTAATCCAGTGAGCCGAAATTCGGCTTTTCTCAAAGCATATTCCCCCTGTGTCCAATTTTCAATTACAAGACCGTCTATGCCCTCAAAATGCTTGACGTTGTTTGTTACTAAGGTATAGCCTCGGTTTACCGCTTGCGCGGCTATGAGTAGGTCTGCGTCCTCTAGCGGTCTGCCTTGCTTCTTTCGCTCCGAATAGAGATTGCTTGCTGTGTTTACGTCTGCAAGGGTTAAAGCGTCTACGCTTAAAGCCGCGCAAATATTTTCAAATGCTTTTAGCTTTGTCGTTGCGTTTGCCGCGACAAGGCCGCGCCGCGCTTCATAATAGGCAATAAGAGGAATAATAGATTTGTTTCCCTGTGTTCGTTCTTGCCGCCAACGGTTTGTAACTCCGCTATCGCCGCGCAAAAGGCAAGAAATAATATTGGCGTCAAGTGCGTATATCATAGCTCTACCTCGCGCAATTTAATTCTTTCAAACTCTGGTACTGCTTCATCACTGGCTTTAATGGCATTTATAAAATCGTCCATTGCCGCTAAATCCTTTGTCATGGTTTCATCTTGCGCCGCTTCTTCAAGTATCGTTAGTATTATCTGTTTGCGCTCTGGAATGGGTATTGTGCGCCCTGATGTGTAAAAGCGTCCATTCTCAAAATAGCCTTGATATGCTTGTAACATTGCAGCCTCTCCTTTCGGCATTGAAATTAACTTTCAATGACTTAATGCGCCTGATAATATTTTTCCGCTTCTTCCTCTGTCTTTTCGTCCATTTCTTGATGCATTTCCCTTTCAACCTTTTTTATATCCTCTTGACTACAGCCTAAATTAGAAAGGGCAATCATGGCGCAACCTATGGCGGCTCCGTTTGTCATGCTTCACTCACGCTCCCAACAATATCACATTGCCACTCTTTGCCGGTGTCTTTGTCTACAAGAGAAATTTTTACTTCACAATTCATGCTGTCTGCTATTTTCACGACTTCATTTATTCTAAGCCCGTCATTTTTCTGCAGCAGACGGTTGAATGGCTGCCGGTCTTTCATGCCTAACCGTTGCCCTACTTCGTATTGTTTTAAGTCCTTATCTAACATTATCATTTTGAAAGTCTTTGTAACATCTACTTTTAAGCCCTCAGTAGCTCCCATAATTGCTCCCCTCGCTTTCTAAGCATTATCAACGGCGCGCCGGTTTTGTGTTGCTTGCGTTTGCCGGTTTTTCTGTCTGAAGCCGTGCGCGTCAAAAATTTTGCGCGTAATTCCCATAACAGGCAGCGCCGTTTCTCTATCTACTATGCGTACATTATAGCACGTTATTGTTTACTTGTCAACAATAATTGTGTACAAAAATCACTGAAATTGCACGTTGTTTTTTGTAAACATATTTCCGCAATTTGTTATCAATAAATATTGACTAGTAAACAATAAAGTGCAATAATAGACTTACAAGGTTAAGGCAAGGCCAACAACCTAAAATAAAAAATAAGGAGTGTTACAAAATGAGTACAAACGAATTAACCGCAAAAATCAGAGAATACAAGCGTATGAATCTTAGTGAAAAAGAAAAAGAAAGGTTTATTGACTTCATCAATACGAATATAAAATACTTCAAAGATTGAAAGTTAATTTTCAAGATTGCAAGAGCCTCGGCTTGATGTTGAGGGGGCGAACAATAGGATAGTTTCGAACAGGCAAAAGAAAAAAAGGCATGTCATGGAGTCAAAGGGGAAGCTTTAATTTAGCATTGTCGCCGTGCTTGAAACGAAATGGGGGATTGCATAATTGGATAAAGACAGGAGATGCCGAATTTTCATTTTAATTATAAATTCATAAAATAAGGAAAACATATATATCATCTATTGTTTGGAAAGGTTCTTTCGTCGAAACAGACTCGAAGACCCTGCCTTTGTGGCAAGGGGCAAGTGCAAACGGCCGTCGGTTCAAAACAAATCCTGGTTGAAAAGAGTCGCGGCCGTGCAATCAACATTGCATGCGAATCAGGGATTGAGAGCCTTATCACGGGCTTGCTTGCAACGCACAGCGGCTATGAGCGGGGCGTTAGCGCGGACTATAGCCGCGAATGCGCCTTTGATGAGGCGCGCCTATTCAGCTTCTTGGAGGAAGCACAGCCGGAATAGACGGAAATCTTGGCATGCACGGAAGCGATGCAAATCGCATTCAGTTTCTCGGCCGTCTGCGTGGTGAAATCGCCACGCGCGGCATAATCGGCGCGCTCCGCAATGGCGTCAATGTCTATTAGGCAAAACTTGTGATGTTCTGCATGACTCCACCGGAATAGAATACTACTGCAGACTAGATGATAGTAAAGGGCATTTTCAGAGTTGCGCGCAATTACAAGCATTAAAGAGACCTTGACGGCTGCCGTGCCAGAGGCAAACACGAAAATGGAGTTTAAGCTTGAAGATGCAGGCGCCGAGGTTGACCCCGCACCACAGGCGGCATCGGAGGAAAGGGAGAACCGGAACTCGACCTGCCATATTGATTTGCAGCCGAATGTACCTATTTTGGGATGGGATTATCCATTGAATGGTGCGAAATGATTAAATCCACATTTCGCACTAATTGTATAATCCGACCTCAAAATCGGAGCTTTCCAACGCAAATCAGCATATCAAGCATTAGTCGGATGGCAAACGCCGCTGCAGCATTAAAAATCAAGGCAGTCCATCGACTGCCTTGACGCAATGCTGCTTCTGCGGCATTCCATGATCCCCTTAGCTTTGCCTGAAGGCGATCTGCATTAAAAACTTAAAATCCTAAATTCTAAACCCTTAAAACTGCGGGGCTCCGCCCCGCACCCCGCCAGGGGCTGGCCCCTGGACCCCGACTCTCCATGCTGCGGCTTGGTTGCATGTCCGCAGTCAAGGAGCTTCGCTGCAAATCCTCGATACTTAAGCCGCGCGTCTGCGGCATTCTGCGATTCCATTTACTGCGCCTGCATTTGAGCTGAATTAAAAACCTGAAATTCTAAATTCCAAACCTCTAAGAGTGCGGAGCGGAGCCCCGCACTCCTACAGAGGCTAGCTCCTGGACCCCGCATCTCCATTCCACGGCTTGGATCCATGTCCGCAGCCAAGGAGCTTTCAAGGCATATCCTCGATACTGAAACCGCGCGTCTGCGGTATTCCGCGACCCACTTTGCTGCGCCAGCGTTTGATCTGAATTTAGGATCAATCCCAAATTCAAACCCTAAAGCTGCGGGGCTCCGCCCCGCACCCTGCCGCATTGCGGGAAAAGAAAAAAACAGCCTGTGGGTTGCCATTCACAGGCTGTTTAAGGATATAGCTGGTTTCATAGCCATGCCCTGCTTGTTTAAATCCCAATATGAACTATGGCCGTTTCGCTTTCCTCCTGATAAAAGTCAAGCCGAACGTTGCGATGAGGAGCAACAGGCCAATTGCCAGGGGTGTTGAGAATGTCATCAATCTCCCTGTTTTGGGCATATTGATGTCTGGCTTTCCTACTGTGACGGAAAGAGCGCCGCCTTCGCCCAGAACTCCCGAAGGCAGTTCTTCAGTTGGTTGAGGCCGGGGAGATTCTGTCGGCTGCGCCTCCATTTCAATTGCCGCATCCGCGTCGGGCGGCTTTGCCCCATCAGCAGGCAAATCTGTTTTAAAGGGCGATTCTGTTTCCTCCGGAGCTAAAGTCGGAAGCGGAGTCACTGTATTTATTGGGCTGGGAGGCGTATGGCTTCCTCCGCCAGATGGCGGATATTCAGCCTGCCCGGGAGCCGAAGTTGGTGAAGGCGCCGCCGGCGGGGGAGTCGGCTGCGGAGTGGGAGCTGTATCAGTTGGAGCTTCTCCGGCGAGAAATTGCCAATGAACCGCGCATAATCCATTTTTATAAGAATTGTCAAGATCTACAGGGACGGTCAGGCGCATGGTAATCACGCGATCTTCATTTGAAGCCAAGGGCGGGTTCAGCTCTATGCCCTGCTCGCTGTATAAGCCTGAACCGCCGCCCTTCATAGTTCCTGAATAAATGGTTCCTCCTGAATATGAAACGTCTATTCGCACCAAGTCGAGCAGACCGTCATATGCGGTTTTGCCGGGATATGCAATTTCAGTCAGCTTCCTTGAGTCCTCCCCGGTTGCTGGCCATGCCTTCAGCCCGAAAAGAACGGGGCGATCCTCGTAATTGTATAGATGTATGTAGACGTCCCTTGCCTGCCCAGGCTCTAAATCCTTGGTAATTCTTCCGAAGTAGTCGTAGATGTCGTCCGATGAAGCGGCGGAGCCTGTTTGGGAAACTAAAACATCGTCAGTGAAGCTCCATTTGGGATCTTCTTCAAATCCCTCAAACCTCATGCCGCTGCCTTCAGAGGCGTATGCATTCCACTTTGCGCCAGGAAATGCGAGAAGTCCGGACAGCACGGCGGCGGCAACGATTCTCCCTATGGGTATTTTCATCTAAAATCTCCTTATGCTGCCCTTGTCAATATCGGTTGCAGGGTTGCTGGTGGTGGGTTCTATTATTCTATAGCGGCGAAGTAAGAGGCCAGATTCCCAGTCGTGCCAGTATTGCCGTTAATTTGCACCGCTTGAGCTATGAGTTCGATGTCTATTCTGTATTTTCTAAGTAAAACTAACTGTTGCTCGGTAAAGTTAGGAATAGTTACAGAAGTAAAAATAGGCTCTGTTTCACCGAATTCTGAGAAGGTAAGAAGACCTGCAGAATCATTGTAGTAGTAGAAACCATCTAAGCTACCTGCAATTGGACTATATGACCATTCACTAGCAGTAATTGTATTATTGGCGGCGGTAATTATCGCTTGAACTAAATCTAATAAACCTGTAACATTCGTTATACCAACAACCCCATCTTCAGTTGTATATGGCATAGGCTCATCATTTAAAAGTGCTTGGTCTTTGGCAGTATTTAAATTAGTCTGGGCAGTATTTTTATTAGTCTGGGCAGTATTTAAAGCAGCCTGGGCTACAGTAACAGCTGCTATTAAATCATTATTGGTTGGATCAGACTCTAGAGCGGCTTGAGCAACCGATGATGCAGTTTGAGCGGACTCAAATGCTGCAACTGCGGCACGATAAGCATCTCTTGCTTCTTCAACGTCACTATTATCATATACTTTTACTGACGACATAACTCTAAGATAAGCGTCAACTCCAGCATCATGTACGACTCGGGGAAGTTTGTCAAATTTCTCGCCAGGGCCTAATTCTAAATAGTTGATTCCTGTAAAGGCCCCGCCAGTGCCATCAGTTACAGTAGTGTAATCTTCCACATAGCCGTCAGCATGATCTTCGTCTTCACCTATGAGCTTTCCGCCTTTTTCCTCTTGATGAATCCGCAAATCCCCGAATGTCACTACGTTTGTGGCGAGTTCGCTTTCGCTTGTAAATAGCATCAAGGTTCCGGTGATTGTTAAAGCGAGCGCCATTACGCCTGCGATTATCCCAAGCGCGATTTTCCTGTTTTTCATTTCATTTCTCCTCCCTATATTCTCCTTCCAGGCTTAGTTCTGGAAGGCTGTCTGCGATATCAATTTAGTGGAACGCAGTTCAACTCTCTGTTTTACGGAATTGCGATCCCGCTTTCATAGAAGGTAAATGCGGCCAGTATATCTTCTGGAGTTACGGAATCGATATATCCTAAGATATGGGCCTGTACCGCCTCCATATAGACATTGATATCCAAATCATGTCCGTCTCCTCTGTAATTTGAGGCCAAATAAACTTCCGTAAAAAGAGGTTGGGTCGTTTCATCAGGCTTCAATATCTTCTTGTAGTACCAGACGCCTGAATTTGCAGGACTTTCAAACCAATTATCAGTGTTGTACTCTTCAACTATCAACTTGCCGCTTCCTATGCCTCCTGCAACTATAAGCCTTACAAAAGCCTCGGCGCTGTTGGTATTTGTGACCTTTGGAGCTTTGGGGACAGGAATGCTCTTATCCAGTTCAGTTACATCTTCAGGATTTGAATCCCAATGGCCGCCTTCAGACAAGTCAGCGTTCAATTTTACAAAGGCCAGCTCATTTGTCGCGGCTGGCGTTGTTGAAACCATCAGCGCCAATGATCCTGTTGCTCCAACTAATGCCGCAAGCGCGACCGCCGCAGCCGCTAAGACAATCTTTTTTCTTCTAAGAATCATGGACAGCCCTCCTTTTGTCGGTTTATCTTAGCAGCCGTTGCCAGCAAAAGCGTCTCCGCTTCATTTATATCTATACTAATTCCGCCTCGAGCGTGTAGACGGAATTGCAACCACATGGACTCACCGCTATATGGAAAGCAAACTAATCCGCACGCATTATAGAAAAGCGATAGAAACAAAATCTTCCTTGGATGATCTTTTCCATAAATAATGACTACTTAATTGCTTGGAGAAAATTTCTTAAAGAACCTATAATTTAGCATTTATACTTAAATACTTTTGCGTATGAAATAAGCAGAGAATTCTCGTTGGTGTGCAACATGGAGTCCAGTATTGTCAAGCTCTTCAAAGTGAAATGAGCCCTAAATTATAATTTCTGAGGAAACCTCAAAGATTCTCAAATGCCGTTCATGGCGATGCATTGTCAGGCTCTACTTAATGGCGAATTCCGTTGCAGATGCGATCGCTTTATAACGAACGCATCTGCAACGATCAGAAATATGAACATCTATTTAAGGTATACGTTTATATAGAATCACTGGCCTTTCCATAGGGTCATATTCATCAAATTGTATCGTTATGCTAGAATTCGTATAGTAATTGGAGTAATTGGATTTTAGGTAACCGTTATTCAGCATCCATTCATCAAGTCCATTTTGTCCTTGGTTTATGTATCCATCGCTATTCCAACCACCGTTACTTACTGGTCTAACAGCCATTTCTAGATAAATGTCAGTTTCATTTAACAGATAAGCGTCTGCCACATTCAACCCATATGTAATTGAATCTCCAGCTTCTACTTTCCATGCAACCCCTTTATTATTTGGTCTAACAGAAGACCAACTTGGATTATCTGCTTGACCTGCCTCATAAATCAGGAAATACGCCAAATCATTCGATCTGTAGTAAATGAAGCATTCGTCATCGCTATTGGAACAACTGGCTAGTTCATTATACGGGATAGAACTGCTGCCATAATAAAGATCGCCATTGTCACCACCTGCATAATAATCAAAGTCGGCATATACATAACTATCGGGTATGGGGAAGCTTAAACTGCCTAAAGGAGAGAAATTCGTGTCTTTCTGCAAGAAAGCTTTAGCGATGCTCCCATCAATGGCTAATCCGGAGCCGTAAGGAACAAATACCTTCCTAGGTTGGTCGAAAGTCATAGCTCTGCCATCCTGAGACATTAGTTCATACATATAAACAGTGACGAACTGCTTCCTATAGAACACTATCACTTCATTGTCAGAATTCGCGTTCGCCTTAAGAGCATTGTAGGAAATTGAAGTTGGCGAGGTAGCTTCATCTGACGGATTAGTTGTGCCAAGATAATATTGCGCAAAGTTATCAAAATCAGTTGTATCTACATTATTTACTTTCATATCAAGCCAGCCGCTGTATACAAGTTTCGCTTCTGAATCGCCGCCATTGAAAAGATAAGGCCTGGTGGCTTCCTTTGGCAATATAAACGTGGAATACGCGTCAGTCAAAGTTAATGAGTTTCCTTGTTCAAGTACAACGGGGTGACCGTCCAGTTTGATTGACTTGCCGTCTTTATCCGCAAGCTCATATACATGAACTTTCAGCTCAGGCTCTTTGCGATATAGGACTATTACTTCGTTATTGATGTTTTTGTTGGCTTCAAGATCGCTGAATGCAATGCTTTCCGGAGAATCCGCCTTTGTTGACGGTGTTGAGACATAGCTCATTGCAAAATTCCCGAAGTTTTCTGTCGGAGAATTATTTACCTTCATTGTCAGCCACCCATTGTATACTAGAGCGGATGTTGAAGGGTCATCTCCCTTGTTTGCATAGAGATACGGCCTTGACGCGCTGGACGGCAGAATGTATGCTGATTCAGCGTCTTCTAAGGTTAAGTTTTCACCTGCAAGATTTTCGATGCGGCCTTGCAGCTGTATTTCCGTGCCGTCCTTATCTACAACTTCGTAGACGTAGACTGTCAATTGCTGAGGCAGCTTATAAAATACCATTGCATATCCTGCGCCGCCGTTCTCATGAGTTTTAAGCTCATCATACGTCAATGTGACTTTGTCATCAACTTGATTGACTTCAGTAGACAGCACTCCCGTTACATAGTGTAGTGCGTAGTTGTCGAAATCTGTCACTGGCTGATTATCGACCATCATGCCGACAGTTCCATCATTATTAAGAGTTGCAAAATCCTCAACGCCATACGGAACAAGATAAGGCCTCGATGCTGAATCTGGCAAAATATATGCCGAAGCGTTTCCGGGAAGCTCAATTTTGCCTCCAGGCCTTACATACTCAATGTGGCCGACAAGATGAACCGTCGAGCCGGACTGCCCCACCGCTTGATACACATACACTGGGAGCACTGTCGGGTTTGCGGTGCCACCTTGATCATCGGCGGACTGATCCTTTGGATTGTTGTAAATTATATCCCTGGTATGCGACTCATTGTCATAAATTACGATAGGCTCAAGCGGCCTGAAATCTTTGCTGTAATAATCTATGATTTCTTGGCTTTCAGAGCTGTCGATTATCGCCCTCACGGTCAAATTCATGTCCTGATTGCTAATTGAACTCGGCACTATGACGCTTTGGCCTTCAACGACTTCAATTTCCTTCACGAAGGTACCGCCAAGAGAGTTGTTCCAAAATCTTACCTTGACGACCTTTGGAGCCTCAGGGGTTATCTCCTCCGCCGGATATGAAAATAGATTCGCGGCATTGTCGGTGTCGCTCATATAGCCGCCAAAGATCTCTTCATTGGTGAAAGTCACCTTATAGTCGTTTAAGCCGGTGTATTCATAAGCTGTTTTTCGAGTCAGATCAATCGTTGCCGTTTTCGAGACACCATTCACGCTTCCTTGATTTCCTTGGCTTTCGGAGGAAACCGTGACGCTATTAGTTCTGTAGCGGATGCTTTTGAGTTCTGAGACCGTGTAGAAGAAGCCGGGTTCAAGGTGATCAAAGTCAACAGACTGAGTATCCGCAACGCTCGAAAACCTAACGGCCTTAATCCATGAATTAAGCACAGAACCATCGCTTGTTGCCTTTTGCTCTACTTTTAGAAGGAAGATGGGATCGCCTTTATAATAGTGGTCAGGGCTGTAATTCTCGATTACCTTCTCGACAGTTATGCTTGCGGTTTTTTTCTTGTTGTAGATGTTTAGCAAATCGCCTTCTTCAGAGGCGAATGCGAACAAACCTTCAATCGAGTTCAGGGTTATGTCTTCTAAAGGATCAGGCAGGCTGATTTCTCCTTCATCACCGTCCAGCTGGTAAACCCTCTTTATTCTGGGCGACAGGCCTGCGGTTGTTTCAAAGTAAATGTCAGGCAGGACTTCGTACTTGCTGGTATTTTCGTCCCTCAATTCCACAAGTTTGTATAAGCTGTCCGGAAAAAGGGCGATTTCATCGGTATTTAGCTCAAATTCACCGTCATTCGATGTTTCAAAATCTGCGGCTTCGATCGTGAAAGCGCCGTCTGAGCCTTTTTTATACAAGCCGAACGTTATGCCTTCGATCGCAACATCAGGATGTTCATAATCCTTTTTACTTACATCAACAGGATCAGGGAGATAGTTCAAGCAGTATATTATCCCCGTATATCCGTACACTGCGTCATACCACGGCGACACCAGCTGATTATTGGGAGGATCCTGCCCTGATGTTGGCAGCGTGCTCCTGTATACAGTGGTTCCGCCTGAAGCGGGCCCTGAGGTTTCGGTCACCTGGATCTTAAGCGCTGTTCCCACGGCAAATTCATCCGGGGGAATTTCTATTTTTGTCTTTACGCCTTTTGTCGCCGCCGGAGTAACAGTAATACTGTTATCATCATCTGTAGCTTCCTTTATAACTACTTGGAAGTTGAATGACTGATCATCATCGTAGCCATGCGTTTCCTTTAGGATGAACAAATCCATAGGCACATTGAAAATAATCTTGCAATTGGATGATCTCGGGCTTCTTTCGAGATAGAAGAGGCTGAATGTATGAACAGCAGTCGAATCCAAAATGTCTATCCCAACGCCGCCAGCAGTTATGTCATCATATAGATTCTTGTAGAGGTAAGTGACATTGTAAAAACCGGTTCCAGGGCCTGTTTCTGTTGCGTCTAGATCCGTTAAGCTTGCATTTATTGCAGTTCCTTTTTCGTAATCTTCAATCTCATAGATCGCTTGGGCCTCTAATATAGCGTTATCAGCGCTATCTGCCCATACATCAGGCCATCCGATCCTCACTTCGCCGGTTGTGTAGTTTATCAGCCCGTACGCCTTTTTATGGGTTCCGCCCAAATCAAGCGCCAGCTTGCCATCTATGTAGACCCAAACGTCGTCGTCGCCGCTGAACTGGAATATCATCGGATCTCCGCCGACGCGCCCCGCCTTGTCGCCTTGAACGGATCCAGCATCAAGAGCCGGAATCATGAAATCCCTTTCCATGCTCATTCCGAAATTGTAGTTGAGATCATTTACATTGCTTATGCCGTCTCTGGAATTAAAGGGGAAAAAGCCCGTCTCAGGCTCTACGTTTTCACTAAATGAAACTTGGTCATGCCCGCCTGCGGCTGAGCCGTTTGCATGTATCACCAACTTCTTATCAGCATTAACAGAAGTATCAATGTGGACGTGCTCTTTTTCACTGTCAAACTGATAATATCCACCCTCAAAGATGAAGGGGAAGCTGTAGTTTGGATAGGCTGTAATCATGCTGCTTGGCAAATGAGTCTGCTCAGAGTAATACTGGATGCCGTTTGAAGACTTATCCAAGCTGTCTCCTGAAGTGTCGTCCCCGTATATGAATATCTCTTTCTCGTTTGGATAATTAAGCGTCGGAAAAAGCTTCAGGTTGTTCATCGTGAGGAAATTCAGCTTCAGCCCTTGTCCGGGCTCTAAAGTATTCCGGGCTATTCCTAAAGTTATTCCGTCATTATAGGCTACAGTATTTCCGGATAAATCAAAGTCCACATTCTGACGTGCCAGTATTTGGCCCGAAGAGTCGGTCATATTCACTGTGTTTATGAATCTGGGCATGTACAGGGAGTTGAAGAGGAAGTAGCTGCTTAAAGGATTGCCGTTGTACATGTATCTCCTCTCCAAGACGCCATTTGGGAATGATTCCTTTAGCTCAGCCTTGAATTCCGGAGTGTTGAAATTATCTGTCGAGACGTCGTACAAAAACACTTCTCTCTCGTAATCGCCTTGGTCGCTCACAACCTGACTCGATAAAGCAGTGCCTTCATAATCGTAGAAGTTCACAGGGAAATATACCAGTTTAGGATTCAAAGAAGCAGTATTGCTTGGGTTTTGGAGAGTCCCTCCCTGAACGCTTCTTAGAATTCTTCTTGGCGCTATCTCAAGGATGGCGACATCCACGCCGCCTCTGCCATTTCCTAAATCGAAATCCAGAAAAGCTCCCGTTGAGCGATCCATAATGACATTTTCTTCAAGAGCCTCGGAAATCTCTTCAAAGGTGCCGGCATCCTCCTCCACCGCTTCTAGCGCCGGAGGCGTGGCGACATCAAGCGCTTGAGGGGAAGAAACGCTGTAGTCAAGCTCAGCGCCGTATGCAGTGGCTGCAAACAGCCCTAAAACCGCTGATGCTATATTTTCTATGATGCTTGAATCATTGTCCGGCTCTGAAGGATGCTCTTCATCCGCCTCCAGCCCAGGCTCCTCAAAGTAAGAAGGCTCTTCAGAGGCATATGGCGTCGGCGCTGCGGATTCAAGCGCTTCGGATTCAAAGCGCCCCGGCTCTTCAGGTTCGGCGGATTCCTGGGCTTCAGCTTCAACTGCCCCCTCTTCAGGCTCGCTGGATATTTCTTCCGATGGCGGAGCCTCATCTTCAAGATCATCCGCCGAACGCCAGGATTCCGCGCCTTCGGCGGATTCCGGCTCTTCAGCCTCGGCTGCCAGATCCTCTGATTCAGCGGGCGCCTCTTCCGCTAGAGGCTCTTCAGCTTCCAGCTCATCAGTCGGACTTTCTGATTCTGCGGCTTCATCCCCGCCTGGTTTTTCCTCTATTTCATTCTCATCGCCAGCTGGATTATCTTCAGACGGAAGCTCAGGCAATTCTTCAGTTGGAGATTCTGGAATTATTGGAGAATAGGCTTTGGCTTCTTTGAAGTTGACTATTGTGGCAGCCATCAGCTTATCCGCTGAAACGCTCTCTACATGCACTTTAAATGAATGCCCGTCTTTAGAAAGGGCTATAAGGCTGTAGGATTCGCCTGCGGCATCGGCTACTAAATATGCCGCCGAGTCCTCAGGCGCGACGACGGCATCCTGAAGCTCCTCAGAAAAATCCGCGTATGGGTTTGAGGAAACTATGTCAAGCAGATACCATTCGCCTTCTCCATATTTCTCCAAGAACGCCTTTTTTGCGTCTTCGCTTTCAAACGGAAGATTCAGCAAAGTTTCCGGGGCGAAAAGCATGCCGCGCTGCTTGGCCCAGGCAAGCAGGGCTTCCAAGTCCCATGAGCTGTAGGAGATTGCAGTTTCATTATTGTGCCGCTCCATGCCTTCCCCGCTTTTAAAAGGATTTTGGGGATCGCTTTCGAGTTCGCCGCCATTCATGCCTTCAGGCGGCTCTTTGTATGCATCGGCGGCATAGCTGAAGGATGCGGATGAAGCGATGATGGCAGCAGACATTATCCAGGCCAAAGCCATCCTGAATCTTTTAGCAAAAAGCACAGTTCAACCTCCTCTCTTTTTGGGTTTAGGTTCAAATGGAACAAGCGGCGTTCAGCAGGGCTGTCATTTTTAAGCCCTGTCAATGGGTTCCGTTTATTGGCTGTTTCCATAAACATACCGCGATGATTGTGAAAAAGCCGCAAGCCTTTGATAGCAATAGGCTTGCGGCATCTCTGATACTAACGCGCTAATAATGGCGATTAACTTCTGAGACAAGCATCATGATTTATTCATTGATCAGCAGGTAAATCTGCAGCAAGCTCGCGGATCGATATGCAAATCTTCTATGCGGATTCAAAGCAATTCAATAGCCGCTCTCAGCTCTTCAATCGTCTTGTGGGTGTAGACCTTTTCCCCGGTTCCTCCCGATGAGTGCCCCATAAGCTTATCCATGGCGGATTTGTTCGCTCCCGCGCTGTCAAGCCTGGATCTGAATGTGTGCCTGCATTCGTGCGGGGTATGGCTCATATCGGCGTCATTCATGACCTGATTCCAGTGCTTGTGGTATTTCATGTAAGTGAGCTTGGCTCCATCCCTTGAAAACACGTATTCACCTCCCGTTTGAAGCCTCGTGCGGATGAATTCGCTCGTCCTGGAGTGGATTGGAACGATTCTGCCTTTGCCAGCTTTGGTTTTGAGTCCGCCCTTCATAGTCCCGGCCTCAATGTCTATGTCGGAGCATTTGAGGCTTAAAAGCTCTTCAATCCTCCATCCCGAATAGAGAAGTATTATAACAGAATCCACCCACGGCTGGCCGCTCATGTCCCATAGGCGCTCTATTTCCTCGTCTGTGAACGGCTCCTTGGTTGACTCTGGAGCCGGATCCGACGTTAGGAGCCTGCCGTAAAGCTTGGTTGCGACATCAAGTTCAAGCCCAAGGTTGTCCAGATGGATGAACAGGCTCCTAATGGCCGCTTGAGTGGAGGAGCCTCGATTGCACCCGTCTATGACAGCCTGCATGTGATATGCGCGGATGTCCTTGTACTTCATGCCATGGAGGCTCTCGCAGTGCTTGCATGCCGATTTGAGAGATCCCAGATTGGATGATCCAAGCTTGGGAGCTTTTAGTTCGAGCCATTTCTGGTAAAGCTCAACCATTGTGATCTTTCCCGCGTCAATGTCGTAGGGGTTCGCGTTGAATTGAGCCAGCGCTATCATTCCCTCTTCCCTTGTGGGATAATAGCCTATGACTTGGCTTATAGGATGGCCTTTGTCATTGAAGCCCAGGGTCTTTTTAACTACGAACGGGTTTCTTCTGTTTCCTGATAGCTTAGCTACAGTTCCGTATCCATTTGGATTTTTCATGATCGCCTATTCCTTTCACTGCTGAAGATGGTTTCCTCGGCTTATTTCTTCCTATAGCTTATCCGTAAATAGGCGGAAAGGCTGTTCAGAGCTTCTTGAAATTCCAGAGAACACTTGATTTTAAGCCTTGCTCCTTATATACATATAAGCTCTCAGCGGAAAAGCTCCGATCCGCACTGCCGCTATACGATTTGCCTGCAAATGTTCCTGTTTGGAATTTGACTGTCCGCCTAGACTCTGTATATACTGATTTGCATTGAAAGTTCCTAACTGGGAGCTTGATTATACAGCGAGTGCGAAATGCCGATTTCGGCATTTCGCACCATTTAATGGATATTCAAGCTTCAAGTCAGGTGCATTTGATTGCAAATCGGCATAATCAAACTCCAAAACAGGCAGTTGGCAAGAAAGCGCCAGTGAGGTTTGAACCCCCCCTTCAAAGCTTAAATGCCTGGTCGCTTCCACCCTTGGCGGTGAGTCATAGGAGGTTCATTTGCAAATAAGCACATGCTCTCAGCGCTGGCACCATCACTAGACGAAACCGTACTGACATTTTCTCCGCTGGAAGTTGCTTCGGGCGCTTTCATGCCTTCGATATCTAATTTAGCGAGTGCCTTAGCGCATCTTCCTTGTTTACTTTGAAACCTAGCTGTTGTTTTCAGTCATGGTGATTTCTACCTTAAATTTTGGCAGCATTCAGAGCAAGGCGTTTTGTTGCTAATCTGTTGCTAGCCCGTTGCTAATAGACTAGAAAATCTTTTAGATATTCATCGTAGGGCGGGGGAGGAGATGGCGAGAGGAGTATATGCAAGCGCTACAATTCAGCTCGTTTTTATTCATAGGAATGGATGAACCCAAGGAAATCCAATAAAGTCCAGTGGAAATCAGTGGCCGGAAACGATCATTTGCTTTTTCGATTAAATATTATTATCAGCCTTTTGGTAGCATGGAAGATTGGCGGGAATGCCTGTCTGGCTGGTGCTTTAGGAAAGGGCTAGGATTTGCTGGGAACCTATGCAGTGTGTAGGGAGCAATATTCCTATGGATTTGATGAGAGAAAATTTCATGCCGATGCATAATGGACTAAGAAAACTAAAAGCTTAATGGGCTATTTTTAAGATAGATCCTTGAGATTGAGCTTTTCAGATGGAGCGTGTTATGCCCTTATTTGAGAAATCAATTAGAGATGAGGAAAAAGGTTGTGAATTAAGCATTCTGCGCAGTTAAAATGCAAATTGCAAGTAGAAACTTTGCAGGGTTTGAAGATTAGTAAGCAAATTGGATAGAAAAACAATAAAACGCACAATCTTATGCTGAAATGGAAGACAGAAGTAATGAGATATGCTGCAAGGATTTCGAAAACCCAAAGGAGGCAAAAATGAAGCCGAGAAGCAAGATCTGTTCACGGGTGTAGGCAAAATGCCAGCTGAGGCGCTTCTCACCTCTGCGGCGGTTGCTTTCTCCAAGCGCAAAACCATCTTCGAGTCCATCCGTTCAAGTTTCCTTGGATGCAATCAACATGAAAAGACATAAGAAAATGATTTCGCAGCAGCAGGAAACTGCACATCATGCCATGCCGATTTTACGGTCGCATCATCCATTTAGGAAGTGAATAATCCAGTTGCACAATTGGAACTTTCCTACGCAAATCAGTATATATGCTGTATTACATAAGCCAGAACCAAATATGGAAGATTTACCACATTAGAATTCTGATCCTTTTAGGAAATAATTCAAAAAAGCGTCTGATGTATGATAAGGGGTTCTTGGAGTTTTCCACAGTAATACAAGATAATATTTAAACTTTCAGAAATGATAGTTAAGATGTACCATGAGTACACTTATGTTTATATGATTATGCTATAAAAGAATTTATGTCTGAAAAGCAGTATATTCCAAAGTTTGTATGGACGTAGCTTCCTCTACCCATTAGGACTGTTGGATCCACAAAAGCATGCCACTGGATCCCTTGATATCTTTTTGGGGCAGCCAAAATCAAGGCCTGGGGGAGGCGATCATCTTAAGACTCTTAAGATGGCAAAGACTCCCTTTCGGCAAAGCCGAGGGAGTCTTTGCCTATGCTCATTCATGTTCCCGTCATTTACATGCTAGAAAAACCGCCAGCCCAACAAGCGCAGTTTTTCATGAGCAACGGTTTTTCCAGGTTTGAAAAGCCGAAAAGCCGAAAAGCCAAACCCTTGCCTTAAGAAGAATTGAAAGCCCTTCCATTTTTATTTTAAGGCTGGGGTTTTTCTAGCCGTAAAAGGGTTGCTAGTGCTGCCACTTTTAATTGCGCTATATGCTTTTAGCCTGTAACTCCTAATGTGCAATTTTCGATCTAGCAGAAATATTTTCAATAGTCTATGCTTTTCAAGTAAATTGAACTGAATTGCAACTATAATACAGACTTTGCTGCTTGGATTGTTATACACTTTTCACAATTAATTTAAGTCTGATTTCAAAAGTCACGTTTACATTGTTAGATATTTTGTGATTTTTCAAAATGCACATTAGGAGCCCTGTAAAATGTTTAAATATAGCCCAATAGTACTGCAGCGCATTTAAGACTGTCTGCACTATCCTAGCCTGGAACTAAAGGTGAGCGATGGAGGGCAACGTAACAGATCTATAAAATCCAATCAAAATTATACAAAATTACTCAAAAAGATTAAAATTGCCATTGACAAACGTTGAGAAGTGTAATGCAATATAGGTATGAATAATTTAGTATCAATAGGCATAGCGGCAAAGATATTAGGGGTGTCCGAAATTACGTTGCGCAGGTGGGATTGCGAAGGGAAATTCCCGTCAATTAAAACGGAAGGCGGGCGCAGGCGATGCGATATATCAAAGCTGAAGCCTGAAACTGTGCATAAATGCGACTCCGCAGACACGCGTAAAACAATTGCGCATGCAAGAGTATCAAGCCGCGGCCAAAAATCCGATTTGAAACGGCAAAAACAAGCGTTGGAGCTATTCTGCTCAAAGAATGGCTGGACGTAAATTGCCGGCCTTGGCTCGGGAATGGATTATCACAAGAAAGGCTTGAAAAAACTGTTGAACGCTGTACTTGATGATAGCGTCGGGCGGCTGGCTTTGACGCGCAAAGACAGGCTTTTGCGTTTTGGGGCGGAGTTGGTTTTTGCAATTTGCTAAGATAAAGATGTTGAAGTTGTGATTGTCAACAAAGGCGAAGATACGACTTTTGAAGAGGATTTAGCGGCAGATGCACTTGAAACAGCCGCAGCTTTTTCAGCGCGTTTGCATGGCTCTCGGAGCAAGAAAAACAAGAAGCTCCTTGATGGCGTAGCGGGAGTTGTTAAGGAGGCATCGAATGATAAGGGCGCGCAAAATTCGACTTTATCCAAATAATGTACAGGCGGCTTATTTCGCCAAAGCCTGTGGCACTGCGAGATTTGCGTGCAATTGGGGGCTTGCCGAATGGGAGCGCAGACGCGAAGCGGGTGAATGAGGGAATTTTGCGGAAAGCGTTAAACGCAATCAAGAAAGAACAGTTTCCGTGGATGCTTGAAGCAGCAAAATGCGCTCCTCAATTGGCGATTAAAAACGACCTGAACAGTGCGTACCGCAACTGCTTTAGAGGTTTGAAGCAAGGCAAGCCGGCAGGTCGCCCGAAGTTTCACAAAAAAGGCGCTGACGACAGTTTTGCGCTGTCCAGCGACCAATTCCGGGTCAAAAACAAGTCTGTTGAAATCCCTAAGCTGGGTTGGGCTGGGCTTGCGGAAAAGTTGCGGCTTGACGGCGAAATTCTTAACGCTGCAATCAGCGGGACAGCTGATGAATGGTTTATCGCCCTTCAAATTGAAATGCCGGACATAGAAATTCCTGTTCGTGAAAATCAAGCGGCGGGAGTGGATTTGGGAGCTGGCAGATTAGCTGCATTATCGGACAAAACTGAAGTTGCCGGTTCTAAAGCAAGCCGCAAGTATGAGAAGCAATTAAAGCGGTTGAATCAATCATCAGCACGTAAAGCTGGCACTGAGAAAAGCGAGAGAAAGCCAGGCAATTTCAAGAAAGCAAAAGCCAAGCCTTCAAGATTATATGCTAAGATGGCTGATCTTCGCAACGATGAAACGCATAAACCCACGGCAATGATTGCGCAGAGCTGCACGCTGGCTGGCATTGAGAATTTGAATGTGCAAGGAATGGCGGGCAGCCGCAAGCTTGCCCGCTCTGCCGCCGATATGGGTTTTTTTGAGTTTAGGCGGCAATTGGAGTGCAAAGCGGGTGCGATTGGTGCAAAAATCGTTGTTGCGGACAGATGGCATCCGTCAAGCAAAAAGTGTTCCGCTTGCGGCGCAGTCAAGCCGAAAGATGAGCCGGCTTCAGCAACTCGCGCATGCAAATGCGATTGCGGTTTTATTTGCGATGGAGATGTAAACGCCGAGATAAATTTGCGAAATTACGCGTTGCAACACGCATAAAGCATGACAACAACGCCGTGAGCTGCACGGTGTCAGCCTGTGGAGAGTTCTTGCGTCGGCTACTCTGTGAAGCAGGAATTGAACATCAGATTTAATCAGGTTTGAGTAAGTTTGAGTAAGTTTTAAGTAACGGAAGTACAGCCAATAAGCTTGCCAAAAAGATTCAAATGAGGGCGAGTAATGTGGAGGTATGTGAAGGCGGATGGGAACTCGGATTTGCGGAGGAGGAATTCGGAGACGGCGGGATGGAAGCGAGGCGGAAACGCTAAGTCTGAGGCAAAGATAGGTCGCGCATCTGCGCGACCTATCTTTGCTTTCGACGATATATGGGCAAATTGAGGATATTGACAGAATTTATCTGCAATGCGATTTGCCTTGAATGCGTAGAGTTTAGGAGAGTCTCAAAAATAAGTTGTTCATGTTGAGATTTTCGTCAATTTTACCATGCAATTTATTGCATAATTTTTATGATTATTCAATCTTTTTAACCAAAATGAATTTTGATAAAGTTTACGTAATATAATTGAATTTGCTCATAATATAGATGGGAACACAAATGAGATAAAATAATAATCTGAAGGGAGCAACACATGCCAATCGACAAGGAAGAGATAATCACCTCATTTCTAAATCCCGAATACATGCGCATGCTAGTGCTGTAAGTCTCAAACAAGTAATATTACTTTAACATAATATAGATTTCTGAATTTGCAAAAACCCGACCCCAAAATCACTTAATGCTCAGGATATTTTTTTAATTATATTGAC
>JAISZB010000305.1 GCA_031269465.1 Clostridiales bacterium
GGGGCGGGGCGGCGCCGTGGAGCGCGCCGTCTATTTCCGCCATCCCTGCTCCAGCTTCGAGAAGGGGGCCAGCGAGCGCCACAGCGGGCTTCCGCGCCGCTTCGCGGAAAAGGGGGGAAGCGCGGGCGGCATGCCCGCGCAGCTGATCTCCAAGGCGGCGGACTGGAACAACAGCCTTCCCAGGAAAATTTTGGGTTGCAAGACTCCTGCGGAAATGTTTGAGATAGAGATCCTCAAAACAGCGCAAGGGGCGGCATAACGCAAAGGGCGGCACTGCGCAAGGGGTATGGTGGCCCCTGCTCCTACGTCTTCCATTTGGGGAAAGGAAAAAAATCCCTATGGCATCTGTTGCATTTGATATTGCAATTTATATTAATTTGCCAAAACTCATATTCACCCATATCCCTCTTGACAAAGTATAGATCTGAGTATATACTATTAACTGAGGTGATAATAATGCAAACCGCAAAACTATTTCAAAACGGTCAAAGCCAAGCAGTAAGACTTCCAAAAGATTTCCGCTTTGTAGGGAACGAAGTCGGCATCGGTCGCGTTGGCGGCTTGGTTTTTCTGTATCAATCAGACAAGGCGTGGGATAATTTCCTCGCGTCCTCGGCGATGACAGAAGATTTTTTTGAGACAATGGAACACCGTCATGACGGAGCTTTTCAATCAGAGCGTGAACAGCTATGAAGTATATGCTCGACACGAACATATGCGTTTTTATGCTAAATCGTAACTCCAATGTGCTCCGCAGATTTCATGACGCGCAAAGTGATGGCGTCTGCATCTCATCAATAACGCTTGCGGAACTTGAATATGGCGTGGCGAAAAGCGTGCGCAAAAAATTCAACGTTGTAAACCTCGCGGCATTTATCGCGCTTGTCGAGGTGTTGCCGTTTGACATTTCCGATACGAGCATATATGGTGACCTTAGCGCCAGCCTTGAACGCTCCGGCAATGTTATCAGTTCTCTTGATATGCTCATCGCGGCACACGCGAAATCTTCGGACCTCACGCTCGTGACTAACAACACGCGAGAGTTCGAACGCATTGACGGGCTTCGCCTTGAAGATTGGCTCGCGTGAGCTAAACCACCCAGTCCTTTCCCAGCGCAAGCAGCCGGTTGACAATCTGCCAAACCTGCGCCGCCGCATTTGTGTTATCCGCAAAGAAACCGCCTGTCGAGCCGTCTCTGCTTTCATAGAAATGGCTCGACAGGATTATCACGGCTTGCTCCGTGGTCGGCGGAGCGGATAAAATCGAGCAACGGCGCATCGTCTTCGTCGTGTTGCAAAATCAGATCCAGCTTCACTTTCGAGATTAAAAAGTCAATCAGAGCCACACTGCCGTCACCCCTTTCTTCCTATTAAAAGGGCGCGACTATCATCACGGCTTCATCTGTAAAACCTTGACCGCATCAACAAGCACGAGCTTCCCGTCCACGCGCTGCGTCGCTACGAAGCCGATCTGACCCATCGCGGCATTAAGATCGTTAAGCCGCTTAAACACGCGCTCTTGGCGGTCGGCTATCCAGTAACAGCTGAAATCCCTGAAAGCAATCGCCTTGTTCCCCTCCGCCAGCGCCGGAACGCAACTGGACGTTTTGACAGGGCGGTTCAAAACTGGATTTCGTGTCGCCGATTCGCAACCAACCGGATTTTTTCAATACCCACCGTCACGCCGATTGACGGGTTAGTCTTTCGCCAGCCGCCTCGTCCATCCAATCTTCGTCAACGCCCATGCCATATATGACAGGGTAGAACGTGCTGTCATGTTTTTTATCATCTAAAATCGCCTCGGTCATTTGGTGCTGTTCGCAGCAAACGCTCTGCGTGTCATCGCCTGCCATGTTATTAGGAAGTATAACGGATGTCTGCAGGCGTCGCCGGAACCTTTAGTCACAACGTCAAACAGCTTGCGGTTTGGCTGCGCGAGCAACTCGTCGAATACAACGCCGCTGACCGAAAAGCCGTGCTTGCTGTACGCTTCCGCGCTCAACACTTGGCAGACGCTGTTGGTCTGGCGGTATACTATTGCTGTCGCTCTTAATTGCGCAATATGCTTTTAGCCTGTAAAATGCTTAATTATAGCCAAATAGGACTGTCGCGCAGCATTTACGACTGTCTGCACTATCCGCTTCTGCGATTCGATAATCTTCACGCGCTTCGCAAGCGCGGGGGAGAACCTGACCATGTCGGTGGCTAAGGAAAACACGATGCCAGCCTGTTGGCGGTCGGCGGCGGCAAGCTCGGAGTTGTGCGTCAGCAAAAAGAACGCCCCGGTCGGCGCCTCCTGCGGCTGGCTCCCCCGGAAGCGCCCCGACCTCCTCAGGAACCCCCTCGCCGGTCTCTGCGTCCTTTGTAGATTGCCGAATCCCTCTTTCTGGATATTTTGAGGAACTCAAGAAAAATATACCACTTTTCATCAAATGTTCCTTTTTTCGTTGATTATCCATTGAGTGGTGCGAAATGCCTATATCGCATTTTGCACCACTCAATGGATAATCAAGCTCCAAAAAAGGTTATTGTATATGAGAAGCAGTATATCTGGAGGAAAATCCATGGTAAAACTCATTCGAATTCTTTGGGATCCTGACAGTTTCGGTGGAGAGTGGCGGATTTTAGGAAATGGTCGGCCAGCAGCTAGGTACAATCCGACATGTTCCGTAAGCCGTACATCTTTTTGAATGCTCCTGGATTTATCTTTGAATGTTCCTAAATCTTGAACAAATAACACTGCACGCTGGTGAATACCACCGAACAAATCTTCATGCGGAGAGCCTGGGTATGAGGGATTACAGATGAACGGTTCTTTGATAGATGAATACGAAAAATGCACAAAAAAATACGAACTTGCTTTTGAAAAGTAAGTCCGTAATTATAAAATCAATAAAAATACTTCTTAAAACAACCTTCAAATATAAACAAAAAACGGAGACGAAGGGATTCGAACCCTTGTGAGATTGCTCTCAAATGGTTTTCAAGTGTTTCTGCCCACGCAATCCTTGTCGGTAGATAGCGGTAAATAGGTGTAGATAAAGATAGCCGGAAGTCCAGTAAAATCAAGGGTTTTCGGCTCTTTTTGCCCTCAAATCCTGTCCCCGTGCGGGGTCTGAAAAAACCGTCCGCGCGACTCCAAAAAAGGAAAAAGGATAGAAGCAGGATAGAAAAAGGATAGAAAAACCGCCGAAAACTATATCAACAGTAACGAGCTATCAGCCCCGAACCGCTCCGTTGACAAACGCCAAACGGTTCCCGCCGCGAACATTACCAAAGTTATTATAAACCTCTCGCGGTCGGATTACAAGAAAAAATTAGGAGGACGCTGATGACCTTACTGGAGTATTACCCTGCGATAAGTAACGCCTACCCGGAGTACGTTACCCAGCAGCAGATGTGCGCGATATGCGGCGTTTGCAAATCGACCGTATACCAAGCCGAAAAACGCGGCGAAGTCCTGTATGAGAAGATAATAGTCGGTCATGTGCATATGCACAAAATCAGGCTCACGGACGCGCTTGCCTTTAAGTATAAGCGCGAGTACGGTTATCGTGACGATGATGAATATATACCCTATCTGCGGCGGTTCTATGAGCGGCGGCTGAAAGCCTGTCCCGACGTGCTTTCAGCGTTGGACGTTTCAGAAATCACCGGCTTTGAAGCGGACAGCGTTCAAAGATGGGTAGGCAAAGGATACCTCAAAGCCTTTATCAAAGGGCGTGGGCGAGGTTTCCGAATCCCCAAGGAGGTTCTAACGGAGTTTCTTGTCAGTCCTGCGTACAACTCGATTCAGGATAAATCTGAAAAGCAGATAGCGACGCTGAAAGAATTTGCGGCGTGGTACGCCGCGAGGATTGGGGGCATGAAACTATGATGCCCGATTATGAAAAGCTACTCGACGGCTACCCGGAATACGTCAGCAAAGAACAAATGCGGCTGATTTGCCACATCAGTAAAAAAACCGCAAGGCTCCTGCTGCAAAAAGGGCTTGTCCCCTGCGCTATCAGCGACAGGAAAACACATACCTATAAAATCGCCAAGAGCGATATTATAGATTATCTCAACCGGCGCGAAGCCGCGCCTGAGAAGTACATATTGCCGGAGGGTAGCTATGCTCACACCCCGGATATGTCGGACGCTGATTACAGCGCCGTAGTTACCGCTGATTTTTCGTTGTTTGAGGAATACCTTGATGTGCTGTCCGTCCGGCAGGCGGCGGTCTTATCCGGCGTTGGGATAAACGCAATAAACACTTGGGCGAGAAAAAAACGTCTGAAAGCGTTTATCAAAAACGGTGCGTACTACATCCCTAAGCTGTCGCTGATTGAATATCTGCAATCGCCCCTGCACAAGCGTAATTATATATGGAAGCTGAATAACCTTGCCAAACGAGCGGCACGGAAAGACGAAGCCCCGTTGCCGGCGGACTTTGAAAACCAAGACTTTAGATTGCCGGAGGATGACATTGCTCCCGACCCGGAGCCAAGTGGTCATTCGGGCGGCACAATTAGCGCAGAGGTTTCTCCATTTGACGAGTACCCTGATTTGTTATCCGTTCAACAAGCTGCGGCGTTAGCAGAGGTCGAGCCGGACACGATAAAGGTTTGGCTGGAAGATAAGCGGCTAAAAGCGTTTGTTAAGAAACGGGTATGCCATATTCCCAAACAGACATTGATTGAATACCTAAACTCGCTTCCGATACAGGCGTAATTGTATATGGAAGCGTAATAACCGCGTAAAACGCCGGAAGCCAAGCGACGAGACCGAATACCAAAAGCGCATTACAGGCCGCCCATTATTTTGAACAGGTGGCCTTTTTTCGTTCCCGGCGATTGCGCGGCAACGGCGATGGTTAAGCAATCAGGTAAGCGTTGTTGATAGCAAAATATATTCATGTTATTTTACGCGAAAAATTAAAATATTTCCCTTGACTTTTACACGAAATAAGTGTATACTATAATTACTAAAAAGCGGGAGGTGTTACGCATGGAGCGAAAAGTCAACAAATTCTTGATTGAATGGAAAAACAGCAAATATCGCAAGCCTTTGATTTTGCAGGGCGCCAGACAGGTTGGCAAGACGTATTCTATCTTGGCTTTTGGCCGGGAGCAGTACGCCAATGTCGCCTATTTCAATTTTGAAACCAATCCCGGCCTGAAAAAGACCTTTGATGAGAGCATTGAACCGGTTTACCTCATTCCGCTTCTGTCGCGTATCAGCGGGCAGACGATAATCAAGGAAAAAACCTTGATTGTGTTTGACGAGGTACAGCTTTGCGAACGGGCGCTGACTTCCTTGAAATACTTCTGCGAATCCGCGCCGGAATATCATATCATCGTCGCGGGCAGTCTGCTGGGCGTGGCGGTCAATCGAGAGGAGTTTTCTTTCCCTGTCGGCAAGGTAGACATGGTTACGCTGCGTCCGATGGACATGGAGGAATTTCTGCTGGCTTTCGGGGAAGCTGAATTGGTCGCGCAAATCCGGGAGCGCTTTGAAACGGACACGCCCATGCCCGCCGCGCTGCATGAGGCGGCACTGTCCTACTATCGCCAGTATCTTGTCGTCGGCGGTATGCCGGAGTGCGTGGAAAAGTATCTTGCCACGAAAGACTTCATCCTACTGCGGCACACTCAGGCGTTGATGCTGGAGAGCTATCTCAATGATATGAGCAAGTACAACAAAGAAAACGAGATGAAAAAGACGCGGCTTGTTTACGATAACATTACGGTTCAGCTTTCCAAGAAAAACACCCGGTTCCAGTATAAACTGATTAAGTCAGGGGCGAGAGCCGCCGAATTTGAAAACGCTATCGAATGGCTGGCGCTTTCCGGCATTGTGACACGTATCCACCGGGTTGAGCATCCGATGAAACCGCTGGAAAATCACCGAGATATAGACTCTTTCAAAATCTATGTTTCGGATGTAGGCTTACTCTGCGCGAAAAAGAATATTGTCGCGGAAGATGTGTTGTATCCGTCAGGTGAGTTGGACGATTTCAAGGGCGGCATGACGGAAAACTATGTCTGCGGACAGCTTATCGCAAACGAATACCCCTGCTATTACTGGATGAGTGAACGCGGCGCGGAGGTTGATTTTGTGATTCAGCGAGACGGCAAAATAATACCCATTGAGGTCAAATCCGCTGAGAACATGAAAGCCAAAAGCCTGACTGTGTATATCGGCTCGTACAAACCCGCATACGCGGTGAAGCTGTCCAATAAAAATTTCGGTTTCGCGGACGGGAAAAAGACCGTGCCGCTCTACGCGGCGTTTTGTCTGTGAATGGTATCTCGGCGTTAAGTCCGTCAGAGAGCCGGACGAGTGGTATTGGATGTTGTAGTCCCCGAAAACACGGGCTTTTATGAGAAGGGTGACAAATCCGTACACCTCAAACGGCACACTTCTTGGCACACTTCCCGCGAAGCCTTGCAAACACGGCGTTTATGCCCTAAATAGAAGCGTGTCAGGACGCCTGACGTGACACTGTTCTCCGAAACAGTATTGCGTATTTTTGCGCCGTTTAATTGGTATTCGCATCTTTGCCGTGGCGGGTTCCTATATATATAATAGGAATATCAAGACGAGGGAGGTACGCCGTATGAAAAAGAACAAAATCGAAATGAGCCGTGACGAGTGAATGTGCGCGTTACGCGCTCTGAACGAACTCCGCAACAAATTTATCGCCGAGGGACGGTACACAGACGTTATCGACGGAGCGATTCTGAAAATCGACAAAGCGCCCATCAAAAGGGTCAAAGTCAAAGCCACATACGCGCAGTAACAACTACATAGCCCCGTACCACTATAAAGGTATAGGGCAGGAACCAAGAGCCGCTGTTCTCCAAAAGAACGGCGGCTTTTTGCGTTCCGGGGCTTTTGCCCTCTACATAGCCGCTTTTGGCAATGCGCCATTAGCGGCTAAATCTATGTAAAGGAGTTTTTACTATGAGCCTCAACAAAAACATACGGAGGGAGGAATCGTTATGGGTGAGAGCGGAGATTGCCGCGTGTACGCCTGTGTAAACCAAAAAGGTGGCGTTGGCAAGAGCGTCACAAGCACGAACTTAGGTATCGGCCTTGCGCGGCACGGTCATAAAGTCCTGATTGCCGACCTCGACAGTCAGGCGTCGCAAACGGTCAGCTTGGGCTGGACACAGCCGGACGAACTGCCCGCCACAATCGCCACGCAGCTTGGAAAACTGGTTGAGAACAAGCCCTTTGACCCGCGAGATGGCATTTTACATCACGCCGAGGGCGTTGACCTCATACCGTCGAGCATTGAGCTATCAGGTCTTGAAATGCGAATGGTGAACGCTATGAGCCGCGAGGTTGTTCTGCGGAACCTCTTAGCGGAACTCAAGCCGGCCTATGACGCGATTGTGCTGGATTGCCCGCCGACGCTGGGAATGATGACGATTAACGCCCTCGCCGCCGCCGACCGCGTAATCGTGCCGGTTCAGCCGGAGTATTTGTCCGTTATCGGCATGACACAACTGTTTGATACCGTCGCGCTGGTGAAGAAAAACATCAACCCCGGCCTGCAAATCGAGGGCGTGTTGATAACCCTCGCCAATATGCGGACGAACCTCGCCAAGAACACGGTGGAGATTATACGGCAAGCCTACGGCGAGAACGTCCACATCTTCCAACAGCCTATACCCTACTCTACAAAGGTTAAGGAGGCAAGCGCGGCGGGCAAGAGCATTTACGCCTACGAGCCGAACGGCAGCGCGGCGTTCGCCTATGAAAAAATGGTAAGGGAGGTTGAACGAGATGGCCGACAAATCGGGGCAGACGTTCGCGCTGCCAAAACAGTCGAGCATAGTCGCTGAGATGTTCACAACGCAGGAACAGCGCGACGACGCAAAGCGGGAAAAGGTCGTAAATATTCCGCTTGCGGAGATTGACGCTTTTCCCGACCACCCGTTTCAGGTGAAGTTGGATGAGGCAATGACGGCAATGGCCGAGAGCGTGAAAGCCGTAGGCATACAAAGTCCTGCGATTGTACATCAGAAAGAGGACGGACGCTATGAATTAGTGAGCGGACACCGCCGCAAGATGGCTTGCGAGCTTGCCGGACTTGAAGCTATGCCTTGTATCGTGCGGGAACTCTCCCGCGACGAAGCCATAATCGCGATGGTGGACGCGAACTTGCAGAGAGAAGTTATCTTGCCGAGCGAAAAGGCGAAGTCGTATAAAATGCGGCTTGACGCTATGAAACGGCAAGCGGGGCGACCAAGCCAAGATAATTATTCCCCAGTGGGGAATAATTTATCGGCAAAGACTTCAAGCGCAGAATTGGCTGAAGCTATCGGCGAAAGTAAAAACCAGATTTTCCGCTATATCCGTCTAACCGAGTTAATCCCCGAAGTGCTTGACCTTGTAGACGAGGGCAAAATCGCTATGCGTCCCGCCGTGGAACTCTCGTATTTACCCACGGAAGCACAAGAAATCCTGCTTGAAACGATTGACAGCGAGGATTGCACACCGAACCACGCGCAAGCTATTAAAATGCGGAAATTCGCTGACGAGGGGCGGCTTACCGAGGACGTTATGCTCTCGATTATGCAGGAGGAAAAGCCCAATCAGGTGGAGCAATTCAAAATGCCGCGTGAGCGTATCAACAAGTATTTCGCGCCGGGGACGCTTTCCAGTACGCGATAAAGAAGCACAATCTGAAAAAGATACGCTTCCATGACCTCAGACATAGCTGTGCCTCGCTCTTATTGGCGAACGGCGTGTCCATGAAGCAGATTCAGGAATGGCTCGGCCACAGCGATTTCGGTACGACGGCTAACATTTACGCGCACTTAGCGTTTGATTCCAAGCTGTCCTCTGCCGACGCGCTGAACATCGGTACAGCGTTCGGGAGAATGGGAAAAAGCGTGGAAACAGGCGAGTTAAAGGCGGCTACGGTGTAGCCGGAAAAATCAGAGCGCAACCCGGATATTCAATATCCGGGAAAGCCGGTTGTGACAAGGGATACAAGGTTTACGGATAGACCGAGGATAGAAATAGGATAGACAAAAGCGGGAAAAGCCGAGTGAAAACAGCAAAAATGAGGGGCTTCAGCAAAAGGCGAAAGCCAGCAACCTCTTGCGGTTACTGGCTTCATGGCGGAGGCGAAGGGATTCGAACCCCTGTGGGACTTGCGCCCCAAATGGTTTTCAAGACCACCCCGTTATGACCACTTCGGTACGCCTCCGTATATTTCAACCCGATTTCTTCCTCGGAAAAAGGATAGAAATACAGGATAGAAAACAGCTATTCAGTTACCTGTCCTAAGCCATAAAAAGCCCATAAATCAAGGGTTTTCGGAACTTTCTTTACCTACAACCACACCGCATTTCAAGACCACCGCGTTATGACCGCTTCGCTAAGTCTCCACAGAATTTCAAATTAGCTTCCATTTTCTGGAACAACAAAAAGCTAGAATTGCTTGCAATATTTTAGGAAAGCTAAATCTAAAATGGCGTCAAATCAATATTATTTCCTTAGAAAATTCCTTTCGTTCCGTCTGCTTGCAAGACTGCAGAATTATTACCGCATAGCTACACATCCATAGAATCAGAGCATTCTGGAAGCTTATTAAATAAGCAAAACGAGTTATGGTTTTTAACCTAATGAAGATATATCAAGGTTATTTCTCTTAGAAACTTCTCAACTGGTTTTCAAGACAGTGGATAAAGTGAAAAACAAAGCCGCAAAATCAGTACATTTGACTGCGAATTGGTATACATCTCTACAAGATTGAAGAATAAGAGTACTCAAAACTATGTGAGCACCTTAAGAGATCCAAAGTTGCCAACTAGTGCTGTCGTTCTTAAATGCGCCACATGCTTTTAGCCTGTAAAATGCTTAATTATAGCCAAATAGGACTGTAGCGTATTTAAGACTGCTTGCATTAGACGCAACATACTGAAAAACCTTAATAACCGCATGCATTTAGCAATGCAGGTTTTCAAAATCTACACATTATGAAGGCATCGCTATTACTCTTTATGATTTTTTGGGAATCATATGCTTCACGGAACATTTTAGAACCAAAACTGAAGGCCTCATCTATTCTACTTCTAAAAAAAATATCTGTCAATACCTCCTGCAAAAAATTCTTTTTCTCAAGGCATGCGCCCTAAGACATTTTAAAAGGAGGCATTGCTTCTTCAAAGAATGATGCAATGCCTCGCAAAAGGCCTTGGGCTGCTTCATCTCATTTGGCAAAGTGATGCAGGGATAATTCAGGATTACAAAAAAAGCTGCGTACGAGTACATGCTTAAGCATTCCCAAGAAACTGGAAATCCGATTTTCTTCAGCTTCGACGTTGCCGCGGATGCGCCAAGCCTTCGAGATAGGCGAGGCGCCTATAAAGTCGCGTATGCATGCGGCCCTGATTCCTAGGAGACGAATGCCGTCCGCTTATGGAGATTTTCTGGACTGGAACCCATTCAAGCGGGCCGCTGGGAATTTTAAACGGCCGAAAGGCGCAGCTTTGCGTCTTTATCAGGTTCGCCACGCCTGTGAATGCTGCACGGGGCGATTCCCGGCCTTCCGCAGCCTGCAAGGGACGATTCGCCGATCGGTGAGGCGAAGGCCGCCGCTTCAACATTTCTGTGCAACTTGCCCAAAATGGGCTTGCAGCCTTCGTTGTTATTTTAAAAATGCAGGTTCTGGATTTTGTCTACATTAATATATAATTATAGTATTAAAATTTCATTGCTCATTCCATATTATTTATGCAAGCGCTAATTTAGATTTAAATAACTATATTAGCTAGAAGACAGATATCAAGTTCAAAAATAAGTATGTTTAGCTTAAATTAGGCGCATAAATTGCAATATCAAATGCAACAGATGCCATAGGGATGTTTTTCCTCTCCCCATGCTTGTGGAAGCCGATGGAGCAGGCGAAGGCGACGCGCCTTGCGCTGTTTTGAGGAGCTCCTCATCGGACATTTCTGCGGGCGTCCTGCAATCCAATATTTTCCTGTGAAGGTTGTTGTTCAAGTCCGCCGCCTTCGCGTAAAGCGCCGTCGACACTGCTCCCTTCCCGCGAAGCGGCGCGGAAGCCCGTTGAGGCTCTCGTTTGTCCCTTTCTCGAAGCTGGAGTGGGGATGGCGGAAATAGGCGGCGCAATTACGGCGCCAATGGCTATCTCAGTTCCAAAATATCGTTGAATATAAACCGCAGCTTATCTATTGTCTTATCTGTATGATAATGTCCGCAGTACCATCGCTTGTAATCCAGCTTATCCTCAATTGCATCCAACCATTTTTCTGTAGATTTGTCTACGCGGGCTTCGTCAATGCCGCTGAGAAACATTTCGCGCGGCTCGTATTTCAGAGGGCAGGTATGGGAAAGGACAATATCCACTCGCCAGCCATCCATGCCCATGCGCGCTTCCACGCGATCACGTATTTTCCCAGAAGGCTGCTCGTCCGGCCACCAGCCCAAACCCTCAGCTAAACGTATTGGCTTGTCTACGCTGTACGCGCCTCCTACGGCTATGCACCGTTTCCCGAAAAGCTCATAGACCTCGCCGCACTTTGCAAATAGAAGATTGGGAAACTCAGGCTCCCAGTATACCGCTCCTCCATTCCACTCAGTCTGAGCATAGTTCAAACTTTCAGGACGCTGTTCATGGTTGCCGTGAATGCAGAATAGAGTTATAGGCAAAGCTTCTAGGCGGCGCTTCAAAGAGAGGTCTTTTTCGCCGCGGAAATAGTTGATTCCCGCGTCGCCCAAAATAATCAAAACATCGTCCTTAGTGCTCCGCGCCATATTGCAAAATGTTGAAACCCGCCTAAAATCACGGTGCGTATCTCCTGTAATATAGAACATGGCTATGCCCTCCAGAGTGTTTAATTTCTCAATATTTTTGGCCATGGAAATATCGCCTCTAGAATTGCGATTTTCAATATGGGCAAGATTATCCTAAACTTTATGCGAAGCGCTTTCATTCGCTCTTAAATCCTTCATTGCCCGCTTTAATTGATGCGATGCTGATTTTCATCAAATGTTCCTTATGTAGAGCTTGATTATCCATTGAGCGGTGCGATTGATATCTGCATTTCGCACACGCTGTATAATCAAGCTCCAAAAAAGCAGTTTCCTATGAACTTGACAGTGGTGAGTTTTATGTATTAATATTACATAAATGGACTTTTATTCCAACAGAGAAGTCAAATATTAGGGAGAACCTGGATTTTTCTTAATATTCCTGGATTTTGCTGACGGGCGCACTATTCCCTTGGGGGGCGCTACCGATACATTTCCATATGGATTTAAAACAATTCAAAAGTCCAGATTATTCCTGATTTCGCCTGTTTTTACGAAACCAGGAAGCCGTCGTCT
>JAISZB010000314.1 GCA_031269465.1 Clostridiales bacterium
ATACTGCTTTTCATATAAACCCCTATGAAGCTTCGCTTCACCACTAAGGATGAAAATATTAAGCCATTTGTGTGTTTGAGGCATGGACAAATGTCCATAAAATGTATTTTCGTACTAAACTGCCTTTTTGGGAGCTTGATTATACAGCGAGTGCGAAATGCCGATATCAATCGCGCCGCTCAATGGACAGTCAAACCTCAAAAAAGGAGCATTTGATGTAAAGAGGTATAAATCAAGGCGGGCCTTCTTTGCCAAGAGCAAAAGGCCCGCCTTAATTGCGCTGGAAATATTCACAGGCATTATTTTGCAAGCCTCTGCCGCTTTCAAACGCCTCCTTGGCTCATGCTGACGCGCATGCGCCGATTTGCAGCCTCTTTCATTGCAAATCAGCAAGCATTTGGTTGCGCATCTAACGCTTGCCCAAAAGAAATATGCGAGCGCTAGCAGTTACGCGCGCGCGCCGCAATGCCAATGATAGAGCATATTTGTCGCATATTGTTCTTATTTGATATTTTTGCTCATGCTCATTGCCCATCACATCTAGACAAAACGTTTTGGCTGTACGTTAATAAAATATTAACATTCTTTTTTTAAAAAACAATTGACAATTAATCCAAAAACGACTAATATGATACATAGTCTATTGGTAATACCAGATTAGAGGTTCAACACTTTAAGATGCTTTACTGGCCAATAGCGCTTGAGACGGCTTGCACGCTCATCAGGGGGCGCATGTCCGGCCAGCCTCTCGCTTTTCCAGGAGATGTGCTTGCCTTAAATTGATATCGCCTCGGCGTGTTAGTCTTATCGGCACAAGGATAAAATTATTCAGCGCAAGCGATAAATTATGAACGCGCTCGGTATGCAGGCGAGGAAAATAACAGGGCTTTGCCCAGTTTTCCGCTATAAGCGCTTTTCTGCGTATCCTAGGGCGTCTATCCTATTGGATCATGTAAAGCAGGAATGAAATTTCAAGCTTTTTCTCGTCTGTTTCTCCGTCCTTTTTATGGAGCCTCAGCGCAGAAAATTGAAGCGCTTTCATTCCGCCTATAGGCCAAAGCGGGTTTTCCAAAACTCCGCGTGCGTATGCATGCTATGTACATCATTCATGGCTCTGCGCATATTAACGGGACAGCGCTTTAGAATGCCCTTGGCGGGAGCGTTTTATCGCCGCAACCCCAAACCAACAAGGATCTAGGGCTGTGAAGGCCCGCCATAGCCTTCACGGCCTTGATCCAGCCTAAGGCCTAGGCTTTAAAGCGTATAGGATTTTCTGGAATATTTCTCAAAGCGCAGCCTTTGAAAATGGGCTTTTTAAAATTCAAGATCGATGCGCCTTCGAGCGCGCCGATTTTTCGGATTGATAGATAGTTATACAGCTTTTCATATAAAATTTATCTTTTTTGGAGCTTGATTATACAGCGAGTGCGAAATGCCGATATCAATCGCACCACTCAATGGACAGTCAAGCTCCAAAAAAGGAGCATTTGATGAAAAGCGGCATATGCTTCTTATAGACAATTCGAAAATTAGCGCTGCATAATGCTTATCGGTCTGCAATAGTATTCGGCCGCAAATATCAAAAAGTTATGCTGATGCACAGACGAATGTACGGAGATTCCAATGCAAATCAGTGTATAAAGCTATTTATTCCGGCTGAATAATCCCTGCGCCGCCTGGTTCTGAGATTGCGCTAAGTTTTTAGGGATTTTAGCGGAAATCCCGTGAAGCTGAGATGATGGAGATAAAAGCCCATCTGCAATAAAGACGGAAATATGCAGAGAAGCATGTTGTTGGGAAATTCAAAGGCAATGAGGCCTATTTTGCTCAAGCGCATAGAAAAGTTCTGGTTTTGAAGCTTGACTCCACACCATAATCAAGTTCCAAAATCGGAGCATTTTACCGCGCATAGGCATTAGTTGCGCCAAAAGCGCTATAGTTGCGCCAACAGCGCGATATATGAAACATGTCTGGTTGTTTTTGAACCCGCAATTGATGCTTAGAATTTTAAAGTTCGCCCTGAATATTGAAAAGGGGGCTGTCTGAGGATTGAGTGATCTTGACCTCTTTAGCCAACTTTATAAATCTTCAGATTTGCAACAGCACAGTGGCTGCTTGCCCATTGTCCCCCTCAAAGTATTAAGCGCTTATCGGTGCGACTCTTGAGAACAAAATGGAGGCAAGTTTATGTTCTATCAATTCCAGTATTCTCATGCTATGTCCTTTATCTTATTGATGCTGTCATTTGCGCAGGCTCTTTTAGTCATGCTTTTGACAGCCAAGGTTATGGTCGCCATTCATGACAGGAATACAGGAGTGACAAAGGCATTTATAGCTGCTTTCTTCGCAAGCACGGTGATAACAAACCTTTCGGTTTACGCAGTGCTTTTTATGGGCTTCAAGGACATGTTCCCAAAACTGCCTTATCTGCTCATAACTACCGCAAACCCGCTTTTTGTAGTTTTCTACTGCATCATGAAGTTTAAGGGTTTGAACAAAAGCTTCTCAGCGCAATTGATTTCGCGAATCTACTTGTACTACATAATAACGTCGAATCTATGCAGGTTGACAGCTTCATTGTTCTTCGCTCAATTTGGACTCAGGGATAACTATTTCACTGTAGCGTGCCAGCAGCTATGCTCAATGGTTATGGCATTGGCGATTTACTTTCTTATTATTAAGTTTATAAACTCTCACAAGCAGAAACTCAGAGTATTTGAGTTCTGCCAAAGCAGCGAGCAAAAAGGGATGATTCTGCCGTTCTTGGCGCAGTCAGCCGTCCTCTACTTGCTTCTTGCGGTTCTGCAGGTCAAAACTTCAAACGGCTTTTCCGGATATTTGACTGAGCTTTTAATACTCATTCTCATGCTTGCCGTAAACGCCCTCATGGTTTTGCATGCCTTAGAAAAAATATGCAATAATGTTTTGAACTCCCAGCTCGACGCCATGAAAGTAAGCATGGAGGAATTCAACGGCCTCAAACATGATTTCTACAATATATTAGGCACCTACAGCGGCTTTCTTGAGGTTGGCAGCCTTGAGCAGCTCAAGAAGTATCATGAAAGCCTCACCAGCAACATGCTTCATGCGGGCTCTGCTATGGATCTTAGCAATAAGATGGAGAAGAATCCCGCTTTGATTACCCTTCTGATGAACAAAGCCGAATATGCCAAAAACCAGCAGGTCTTAATGCAGATACAGATACGCTGCGACATAAGCTCATTCGGCGTAAATGAAATAGATGTCTGCAGGATGATTTCCTGCCTCTGCGACAACGCCATCGAAGCAGCGGCCGCGTCGAAGAGAAAGCGCGTAACGCTCACGATAACTAAAAACCAGGGCATTTCCAAGCTTATAATGATATCCAACAGCACCGCAGGGCCTGTGGACATAGCAAAGATCTCCAAGCTCGGCGCAAGCAGCAAAGAGGGCCATATGGGAGTGGGCGTAAATAATATCGAGAAGATAGTCAGAAGCAATGAGAACTGCAACCTGACCTTTTCATATTACGATTACGAATTCACAGCCTACCTGGACATCAAAAACCTGCCGTCATTCACAGGATCCAAGCATGAGTCCCTGAAGCCCGGCGGATTGTCCGCTCAGTGATGAAAAGCCCGAGAAGAAAGGCCGCAAGCTTCGCTTGCGGCCTTTCTTCTCGCTTTAACCGTCCAGCAATCAGCTTCCGGATCTTTTTAAAAGAAGGATATGGATGCTCACGCATATGCCTACGACAGCTAAAATTCCCATAACCAAGGGCTTTCTCACTAACGCTGCGGAAATGCCCAGAGTCAGCCAAAGAAAAACAAGCCCTGATAGCCTCGCTTTTTTGCTAATGCCGGATTTATTCCTATAGTTTTTTACATACTCTCCAAAATATCTAGTGTTTTCGAGTTTTTTGCCCAAAGCGGGATAAGACGCCCCAAAGCAGCCTGCAGCGCAAAGCACGAATGGCGTAGTGGGAAGAATAGGAAGGAATAAGCCGATTCCTCCGAGTCCCAAAGCTGCAAATCCAAGGGTTACCAATATTATGCGTTTTACCAACTGTGACGATCTTCCTTTCTTGCGATCGCAAATAACGGGATGCGCTGATTAATATACCGATTGCAAGGCTGCATTATATACTGATTTGCATACGAAAGTTTCGATTTTGGCTCTTGATTATACAGCGAGTGCGAAATGCATTTCGCATCTCAATGGATAATCAAGCTCCAAAATCGATGCATTTGACTGCAAATCGTTATATTGATCCGCAGTCAAATGCGCCTAAGTTGGAGCTTTCCTATTCGCATCATCATGCACGCCCAAAATCGGAGCTCTCATAATAAAATCAGTATAGCATCTTTAGGGCTTAATCCGCAACACCTGCAAGCATTCCAGCGCCCACTTGCGGTTTCTGGCCGGAACGCATCGCGAAATGGCTTTTCGCCCTGCATGCCTTGCATCAGGGCAAACCGCGAAAAATAGTTGAAAAATGACTAAATTAGCCCTTTGGAGTAAAGACTTTAAGAGTGATGCAGAACTGAATAGCATATGAAGCTGGCTATTCTGAGCTTGATTATAGAGCGTCTCCATGGATGCTTATTTGCATTTGAGACTGCCTGTTTGGGAGCTTGATTATACAGTCTAAAAGTTAAAAAATCTCCTAAATAAGTATATTTGACAGCATCTGCATAAAACCAAGCTCTAAAGCAGGAGCCTTTGGGTGCAAATAAACCGATTCTGGAATTTGATTGTCCATGGAGCAGCGCGAAATGCCGATGTCAATCGCGCTGGCTGTATAGTCAAGCTCCAAAAAAGGAACATTTGATGAAAAGCGGTATACCGCTTTGCGGTCAAATGTACCGATTTTGATGCCTGATTGTCCATTGAAGGGTGTGATATCCACATTTCGCTCTAAATTGTATAATCCGTCATCAAAATCGGAACTGTCCAATGCAAAGCAGTATAGCTATAATCCAAAATGGGCGTGATAAAGTGTTTACTTTGGTTGCAGATTCCAGCGTCTGCATAAAAAGGCCCGAAGCTGAGGCTTTGGGCTTAAAGATTGTGCCGCATTCATTTACAGTAAACGGTAGGATGTATTTTGAAACATACTCTGATGAAAACGGCAATTATGAAAGGATGCTGAAAGGACACTCGCTGTTCACCACATCGCATCCAAACCGCAGCGCGTTTTTGAGCTGCTTTGAAGAAGAGCTTGCGCAAGGAAACGAAGTCCTGTGCATCACCATTTCTTCAAATTTAAGCGAATCCTATTCTGCGGCGCGCATGGCAGCCAAACAGGCTGGAAGCGGGAAAGTTACCGTCTTGGACAGCCGGCTTGCGGGCGGCGGACTGCATCTTCTGATCAGGGAGGCGCATAGGCTGGCGTCCTCCGGGCTAGACAGGGACGCAGCCGCGGCGCAGCTTATGCAAAGAAGAGAGCTTGTGCGGACGGCATTTGCCGCCGGCGGCAAGGCTCCGCTTCAAAGCCGTTCATTTATGAGCCGCGTAGGCGACGGCATCAAAGATATGATGAGCGTCAAGCCGATATTGATGCTGCGCGGAGGAATTATAGTATCCGGAAGCTCGGTCAAAGGCAGAAGCGGAATCATTAGAGCTTTGACGAGGGACGCGCCGGCAGACGTTACGGAACTTGCGGTAGACTATATAGGAAACAGCAAGCTGGCTGCTGAAATACTCCATATCTTGAGGCACCGGCTCCCCAATGCGGATATCCTGCTTCATAAAATCGGGCCAGTCCTTGGAATCCACCTCGGCTTTAACGCGGTTGCGGTGTCGCACGCCAAATTTTCTTCAGTCAAAGTGGAAGAAGAATCCGGCAATCTCTTGTTTCTAAAAGAAGAAAGCGAAGAGTCCACGTTTCTTGATGATGAGGATGAATTCATAGAAAGCGTCCTGTCAAATGGGGCATCAAGCGAACCGGAGTCCTCCCAAGCCTGACATCGGTTAATTCAGATCATGTAATACCAGTTATCATTCTGTTCCAAGTCTACAGTCCTCTGACTGTTGTTTTTGACATAGCTGAGTTCTGGGCTTTTAATGCTTACCTTGGTCATTTCGGGTACGCTCTTGATGATGAAGGCGTTAGACCCTATCACTACGCCTTCGCCTATAACGGTGCTTCCGCCGAGTATTGACGCTCCAGCGTAGATTGTCACATGATCCTCTATTGTAGGGTGGCGGCGGATGCCTCGAAGCATCTGCCCGCCGTGGGTGGATAGCGCTCCTAATGTAACGCCCTGGTATATCTTCACATGATTCCCGATTACGGTAGTTTCGCCTACAACCACGCCTGTGCCGTGATCTATGAAAAAATGGTGTCCTATGGATGCGCCGGGATGAATGTCAATGCCTGTCAGGCTGTGGGCATGCTCAGTCATCATTCTGGGAATCAAAGGGACGCCTAGTACATAGAGTTCGTGCGCCAGGCGATTTACCATCACCGCATACAATCCCGGGTATGACAGGCAGATTTCACCTGTGCTGACAGCGGCGGGATCTCCATCGAACGCCGCGTCTACATCTGTGGAAAGGACTTTCCTGATTTCAGGAAGCCTTTTTAAAAACGCCCAGGCGATCTCCTTTGGCGTTGCGTCCGGAGGCGTTTCATCTTCTTCTATCTCGTAAAGGGCGCGTCCGATCTGCTTCTCCAGATTGTGCGAAATATCCTCCAAAAGATCAGCCGCATAGTAGTCCATGATTTCCCGCTTCAGATGCTTGGATCCGAAATATCCTCCAAAAATCAGCGTCTGAAGCTTTTCCAAAATGTCTATGACTGAGGTTTTGCTTATGGATGTTCGTCCATCCATGTTAACTATATTCGGATAAGTCTTATAACTTTGAACTATGTCGCTGACTAAATCCTTAAACTTGGATTCCGGCATGCCAGCCCCTCCTTTTTTATTCCTACGGCATTATATACCGAATTGCGGTCGAATGCACCGATTTTGGAGCCGGATTATCCATCGGAGCATTGCATAACCAGCCTCAAAACCGGAACAATGAGATGCGCGCCAGCGCATAAAATTGTCATATAAATTGTGTATGTTTTATTATATCATTGCCTGCCCTGTTGTCAATTAAAAAGTATTTCAAAAAAGCCCCCTGCAGCGCTTAAGCATGATGTTTAATTGCTTAAGCGCTGCAAGGGGCTTTTGGGACGCCGTCAAAGAAATAAGGCGGTTGGCGTCATGCTTCTCAAGAGGGGCTTCTAGCCTTAAAATCGGCGCGTATTCCCGCGCCTCAGCATATAAATAAGGCCGCCTACTGAAAAGTCTTGATATAGTCGCTGATCCGTATTACATTCGAGCTTGGAGCATAATTTTCCTCTCCGAAAAGCTCTTTGTGAAGGCTTATTACATTTTGCTCCAGGGAATTGGGCAGGCCGTAAAATATTCCTCCTATAGTGGCCCCTTGAGTTTCAAAGGGCCATCCGAAGCTGCTGACGATTTTATAGTTGATTGCCTCAGGAATTCTGCTTATCATTTCCGAAGGATTTATGTTCGTATAAACATAGGGCAGTATTGTGTCAAGGAGCTTGTTCATGTCAGGAAGGCTGAGAGTTTGCACTTTTCCGAAGAACTTGGAAATAACCGTCCTCATCCTCTCGGTTCGCTTGTAGTCGCCTCCTGATGTATATCTTATCCTGGAATATGCCAAAGCTTGAACCCCGTCTAAAGTCTGCAAGCCCGGCGTATAGATGTTTGATGAATTAAGGCCGGTTACCCTTGCAATCTCATCGATGTATCCATTTATATACTTGATTTCTTCACTTGTGACATCAATATCAATGCCATGAACCAAATTTACGGCATATGAGGCAGCTTCGAAATTTATGGCCGCGAACTCCGTTATATTCAAGTCGAGATTGAGATTAAGCGCATTCATAGCTAAAAGCCCTTCTCCGAATGCGTATGAATGATTAACCTTATCCAGGGAATGTCCAGGTATTTCCAAAAAAGTGTCCCTATAGACAGATGCAAGCTTAACCTCGCCAGTCTTTTCATTGAGGCTGGCTATAATTATGCTGTCGGCTCTGGATGGAGAAGAATAGGAGTCAGAGCGCGAGTCCAAGCCCAGAATCAATATATTCCTGTAAGATTCCAATCTTTGCGCCATTTCTTCAGGTATGCTGAAATCTTCAGGAATATCCATTTCACTCAGCAAATCGCCTGCGGAAACTCCATCCGACGAAGAGCCTCCATTGGCTCTGCCAGAGGCGTTTCCACCTTCATCCGCCATCTTTAAGCCGGGCTTGATGTCAAGGTAATTCACCTTTGAAGTTTTTCCCTTTACAAAGGCGTATGCGGCGACAAAGCCCGCGGCAATGACGACGGCGATTGCTATAAGAACAGCAGGCAGTGCTCTTTTTCTTTTTTTCATAGAAAATCCTCTTTCAGTTCAATTTATGAAGCTGCCAGAGCGCAGCAAGCGCAAAGAGCGGATGCGTTCAGATAACGTAAAAACAACTGCAGGCTGCGTCAAAAATCGTCATAATGCGCCGCATGCATAAAAGGCAGCTTCAGGGCTAAATGAACAGGCTGCATGAGGAAATCGGCATAAACTCGTCGCATCCCGCCTTCACTGGAAACAAGCCGTACCGATGAGCAGTCAAGCGTTCTGATTTTGCTGCTTGGCTGTCCCCTGCAGCACTGAACGGCCGAGAACAAAAACATCTTTCTGAAATGATGCGCAATTCAAGGAATGCGCTTTGGGATCAATGCTATCATTTTAACACTTTAATACTGGAAAGTCATTTGATTTAGTGAATCTTAGCATTTTATTTCATGCAACAGAAGCTTTAATTCCTTCCTTTCTCCAAAAAACCTGATCATACAGGATTTGAGCTGAAAACAAATGAAAATTATAAAGTATTTTGACGCATAAAATGATTTACCAGGGAGAATTTACCTGGCTTTTTTGCAGTTGAAAGTTTTCCCAAAACCTAGGGAAAGTCTGCAATACTATCAATGACAAACTAGTATAGGCAGACTTAAATGCGCTACAGTTCTATTTGACTAAAATTATTCATTTTACAGGCTAAAAGCTTGTAGCGCAATTAAGAGCGACAGCACTAGAGGCATTATAACCCGGGACGGAAATAGCGCGCTCACCTAAGAGCTTTGGCACCCGAGCATGATTATATAGAGTGTGAGATTGATATCGTCATTTCGCACCGCTCTATGGATAATCAAGCTCTAAATCCACTGCATTTGACCGCAACTCGGCATAGAAGCTAAACTATGGCCAACGCGTGGAAAAACGTGAAAATCTGTGTTTATAAAGATCGCCACGCTGCTTCATGAGAGCTTAAATATGCTTTTTACGCTTATATGGCAATAAAAATGGAGTTTGAAAGGGCATAAGATTTTTCTTATGCCTTTCAAACTCGTCTGTAAATACTCCTTCTCAGTTATACCGCAAGTTCCGATTTTGGATTTTGACCGTATAGAGAGCGCGATTATATCAGGCATCTCACGTATTGAAAGAGGATGATCAACCTCCAAAATCGGTCAGTTAGACAGCAAACGGATCCTTTCAAAAATAAACAGTTCAGCGTTATATACTGCTTTTCATATAAAACTGCCTTTTTTGGAGCTTGATTATACAGCGAGTGCGATTGATATCGGCATTTCGCACCACTCAATGGACAGTCAAGCTCAAAAAGGAACATTTGATGAAAAGCGGCATACCATTGTGATTTCTTAATTCAGTCCGCTCAAGTTGTTTTCAAACGCCGGCCCTTAATGCCTGAAGTGCCTCATTCCAGTAAAAATCATAGCAATGCCGTACTTGTCGCAAGCATCAATGGATGCCTGATCATTGACAGACCCCCCCGGCTGGATGATGGCTGTAATTCCCGCTTCATTTGCGGCATCCACGCAATCGGGAAACGGAAAGAACGCGTCAGAAGCTAAAACAGCTCCTTTTAGCGCCTCATCACCCAGCTGCTCCCTGCCATGCTCAACCGCCTGTTTGGTCGGCCATATGCGGTTGACCTGGCCGGGCCCTATTCCTACAGACTGCTTGCCCTTCGCTATCGCTATGCCGTTTGACTTCACATGCTTGACCATTTTCCAAGCAAACAGCAAATCTTCCATCTCTCCTTCAGCAGGCGCCCTCTTTGTCGCGATTTTCAGATCGGCTTCCCGAAGAAGCCATCTATCAGATTCCTGAATCAGAACTCCTCCTGAAACAGCTTTAATGTCCATTTCATCTTCAGGCGCAGACCTCAATATCCCATCCAGCTGAAGAATTCGAATGCTCTTCTTTTTTGTAAGTATATCCAGAGCTTTATCAGTGTATCCAGGCGCTAGCACTATCTCGATGAAGATTTTGCTGATTTCATCGGCTGTATTTTCGTCAATTTCTCTATTGGCGCACAGTATGCCTCCGAAAACCGACACAGGATCAGAATTGTAAGCTTTAAGGTATGCTTCATAGACACTATCCGCACTTCCGACGCCACAGGGATTGGAGTGCTTGCACGCAACCACTGTAGGCTCGCTGTACTCCCGCAGAAGCTCAAGAGCTCCATGAGCGTCGTTAATATTGTTGAAGGAAAGCTCCTTGCCGTGAAGCTGAGAGAAGCCGGTGAGGCTTCCTCTTCCTGAAGCGGCGCGCTTGTACAATGCCGCTTTCTGGTGCGGGTTTTCTCCGTAGCGAAGCGGCATGGCCTTTTCATAGGTTAGAGTAAGAACCGGGGATAGCATCCCAATCCCCGCCTTTTTCTTCAGATACTCCGCAATTAGCGCGTCATAGTCCGCCGTATGCATAAACACCTTGGCGGCAAGCTTGAATTTCAAATCTTTTGATACATTTCCATTATCTTTAAGCTCTGATATGACAGCGCCGTAGTCCTGCGGATCAACCAGTACGGCGACATCCTGCCAATTCTTGGCGGCAGCCCTGATCATGGCCGGCCCGCCTATATCAATGTTCTCAATGGCTTCCTCCAGGGACGCGCCATCTTTTAAAATTGTCCGCTTGAATGGATAGAGATTGACCGCTACTATATCAATCGGCTTAATTCCAAGCGCTTCAATCTGCGCCATATGCGCTGCGTCATCCCTCTTTGCCAGGATCCCGCCGTGAATGGACGGGTGAAGCGTCTTAAGCCTGCCATCCAGGCATTCCGGAAAACCTGTGACATCCCGGATCTCGACTGCGTCAATCCCAGACTCAGCCAGCAGCTTAAATGTGCCTCCGGTTGAAATTATTTCATGCCCAAGCGCAACAAGCTCTCGGGCGAACTCGGCTATCCCCGTTTTATCATAAACGCTTAATAAGGCTCTTTTCATTTTTACGCGCGAAGCTTACGGCAAATGGGCATGAGTCCTATACTGATCTGCAGCCAAATGCGATTTCGAGGTCGGACTGTCTAATTTCAAGGTGCGAAATGCCAATATCAATCGCACTCGCTGTATAATCCGACCTCAAAACCGGAAGCTTTGGGTGCAGATAAGCATATATACTGATTTTCTTAGAAAATTACCTTTTTTGAAGCTGATTATACAGCGAGTGAAGAATGCCAATATCAATCGCACCGCTCAATGGACAGTCAAGCCACAAAAAAAGAACATTTAAATGAAAATCGGTATATTGGCGCTCAGGTACACACGAATCATGGATAAGACTCCAAAATCGCTGCATTTGACTGAGCGCCGCCGACAGCATCAGCATTCAAACGCTGACAGGAGCGCATTGGACGCCGGCTATACACTCATTTTTAGTAGCAATTTAAAGCCAAGCCGAAAGCCGGCGCACCTCCTCTCGCAAAATGCGGGCAGCTTTAAAGCCCCCGGGCGATATTCCTGCTGCCGGGCTTGACTGCGGGAACGCCCTCTTTGCACAAAGGGCAATCCGCAGCGTCCCAGCTCTTTACATCAGCCGTGTAAGCCGCCGCAAACTTCACTCCAAAGTCCACCGCGCCCATGCTCCTATCCACAAGAGCGCATACTCCCGCGACATTTCCGCCGGAAGCTCTAACAAGCTCCATAACCTCCCGCACAGTTCCGCCCGTTGTGACTACATCTTCAGCAACCAGGACGCTGGCTCCCCGGCTTATTGAAAAGCCTCTGCGCAAGGCCATCCTCCCGTTCTCCCTCTCGGCAAAGAGGCTTTTGGCGCCAAGATGCCTAGCCGCCTCGTAGGCAATGATAATCCCGCCCATTGCAGGCCCTATGACTATGCCGATTCCATCGGATTCAAACTCCTTGGCAAGTGATTGCATCAGCTCGGATGTGAATTCCGGGCGTTGCAGAACTTTGGCGCACTGGATGTATCTATCGCTATGCCTGCCCGATGTGAGAAGAAAGTGCCCTATAAGGAGCGCATCGCTCTGCTTGAGGATATCTTCCGCTCGTGATTTTTCCACTGCCCACGCCTCCTATTCCATCATCTTTTTGAAATCATTCACATCTGAGACGCCATTCTCATCCATGAACTTTGATATCCCATCTATTATTTCAAGCATGACTGAAGGATTTCCGAAATTAGCAGTTCCCACAGCCACAGCCGTGGCGCCCGCCATTAAAAACTCAATGGCGCCGTCTGAATCCACAATTCCCCCCATTCCGATAATCGGAATGCTGACCGCCCTTGCGGCTTGATAGACCATTCTGACCGCTACAGGCCTTATAGCCGGCCCTGAGAGCCCTCCGATCGCATTAGACAGAGTCGGCCTCCTTTTATGTATGTCTATCTGCATTCCCATCACAGTGTTTATAAGAGACAGGGCATCCGCTCCGGAAGCTTCCGCCGCCTTTGCTATATCAGCTATGCTTGTCACATTGGGACTCAGTTTTACTATGAGAGGCTGCATGGAGCTTTTTTTTACAGCTGAAACCACCTTTTCCACCGTATCCGCGCTCAAGCCAAAGGCCATCCCTCCGGCTGAGACGTTGGGGCAGGAGATGTTAAGCTCCAGCATGTCCACAGGCTCAGACTTAAGCCTTTGAGCCACTGCGGCGCACTCATCCATAGTATGTCCGCATATGTTTACAATTATCTTCGTGTCGAATCTCCTAAGAAACGGAAGATCCGAGTCTAGCCACGCCTCCACCCCAGGGTTTTGAAGCCCGATGCTGTTTAGGATCCCTGAAGGAGTTTCCGCTATGCGGTGAGGCGGGTTTCCCTCCCAAGGCTCCATGGATACGCCTTTGACTGCGACGGCCCCCAGTTTGCTCAGATCCACAAACTTTGAGTACATCCTGCCGCTTCCGAATGTGCCTGAAGCAGGCATCACCGGATTCTTTAGTACAACCCCAGCTATTGAAACCGCTAAGTTTTTCACCATATCTCACCTCTGCCGCTTAGGGCGCGCTTTTCTGAGAAGATAAACGCGAACAGAGCGTAGACAAATTTTATGACAAGGGGCGAATAAATTTGACTGGCGCCTTCATGCCGGTCGCAGTCAATGAGTCGATCTTGCGGCCGGATTATTCACTTTCGCATTGCATGCATAAGCTTCGAAACCGGGATTTTCCACTGCGCATCAGCATATATTGCCAGGTCTCAGCGCCTTGATGAGCCAACGCTCATCGAATGAGGCAGTTTTCGCCCAAACCCTGCACATCTGCCGTTTTGCAGCCAAATGTTTCCGCTTTGGAGATTGATTATCCTTTAAGAGGCGCGAAGCTTTGCATTCTCCTACCAAACCACTTCATTGCCCTGGAAAACAGGGCCATCCTTGCAAACCCTCGCGTACTTCCACCCGCCTTCCGCCTTCACTTTGACCGGGCAGCCCAGGCATACGCCCAAGCCGCAAGCCATATGCTCCTCCATGGAAACCTGGCAGGGCATCCCTAATTCATTAGCATATCCAGCCACGCTTTCAAGCATCGGACGCGGACCGCATGAAAATATGACGCTCTCCTCCGAAGATTTCGCCTTGAACTTGGTTTCCTGACGAAGCCTTGTCCGAAGAAACTCGGCTGCGTTTCCGTGAAACCCCAAGCTGCCGTCGTCGGTGGAGATGAAAACTTCATCGCAAGACTTCAAAAAATCCTCTTTAAGGATCGGAGCGCTCCTAAAACCCAGAACCGCTGAAAGCTTGATGCCAGGGTTGCCTTCCCTCAAGCCCGCTGCCAGAAACAGAAGCGGCGGCGCTCCGATCCCGCCCCCCACAAGTATCGCCCTGTTGTTTATCTCCAAAAAAAATCCGTTTCCGCACGGCCCCAGCGCCTTAAGCTCTTCACCAGGCTGCATTCGCGAAAACAGCCTGGTGCCGCTTCCAGCCACCTGATAGACAAGCCTGATTTTATTCGACTGCCGATTGACTCCGCAGACGCTGATAGGCCTCGGAAGCAAATGCTTTCCGTCCCCAACGCCTATGTGAAGAAACTGCCCCGGCAAAGCCTCATTGCAGATGTCTTGCGGAGCGGACAACCTCATGTCGTATATATCCTCTGAAAGAGGATCATTAGTTATTATTTCAGCGCAGAACATCCTCATCTCAGTTATTATGCGGCGGATACCCCTGCCTTTAGGCATGGGGAGGAAGCCGCACGCCCCTTTCCGTCAATATTGCTTTGCGCGTCTCCAAAGGCTCGGGCTTTTTGCGGCCGGTTCCCGCGGACGGCTTTGCTCCGTCCAGTGCGCGCACGCCGAATCTTCCGCTTGGAAACCTCCCAAGATGAATCCTTTTCGCCCATCTGGCATTTGGACTCTGTCGAACAGCTGATACTCAAATATACCGATTTTCATTCAATGTTCCTTTTTTGGAGTTTGATTATCCATAGAACGGCGCGAAATGGGCATTTCCCACTCTCTGTATAATCAAGCTCCAAAAAAGGCAGTTTAGTACGAAAATACATTCTATGGACATTTGTCCATGCCTCAAACACACAAATGGCTTAATATTTTCATCCTTGGAGGTGAAGCGAAGCTTCATAGGGGTTTCTATGAAAATCGCTATACATACTTAGGAGATTGATTCAGCTTCCTCTTTCAGCCTTTAATGATGGTCGCCTTGTGCAACTGGCGGTTGCGCCGACGCACTGCCTTTTGCTTGTAGATTGCATCCAAAGGCGCAGATGTCGGATTGCCGCCGGTGCATCTCGCGTCTACGGCATGATCCTTTCCCAAGCTGTTTCTGATTCTGGTGTTTTTAGCGGTATATCTAAATGTCAAGCTCACATTTGCATATTCTTCTTTCAGCCTGCTGTAGAAATCCAGCCTCATGACGCCCATGAAAGCGGCATCCCGATAGTCGCTATGGCAGTCCTTGCATAGAGTTGCCAGGTTGTCCAGCGCATCGCCTCCTGTATCGCGGCTTTCTATACAGCTTTTCATCAAAAAGTTCCTTTTATGGAGCTTGACTGTCCATTGAGCGGTGCGATTGATATCGGCATTTTGCACTCGCTGTATAATCAACAAAAAAAGGCAGTTTTACATGAAAAGCAGTATATATAATGGACTCTCAAAATGGGATTCTTGCAGCCTTTTCTCACACTGCGCCTATGTCCGTCGCGGAATAGAACGTATTCCCGCACATTCCAAGAGCCAAGCCTTCCGCCTTGCTGGTAGCCGACTCCCGGTATATCTGGATTTTTGATCTTCTGAATGTCGAAAGAGGCAACCTCTACAATCGTCATCGTGATCGGCAATATCCTGTGTACATTTGATACAGTTTTGATATGCGTATGAATTTTGTTTTCTATGGACGGCGCAAGCCAGCCCTTATGCTTTGAGTGGATGCGGTTGCTGAAGCGAGGCTTGCGATGCCTTGTTTTCCTATTGCGCCTCGCGAGCCTATCGATTGAGACTTAGGCTAGTGCTGTCGCTCTTAATTGCGCTACATGCTTTTAGCCTGTAAAATGCTTAATTATAGCCAAATAGGACTGTAGCGCATTTAAGACTGTCTGCACTAGTCTTTCAGTACTTATTGCCAAGCCCCTAGCTTTAGCTATGGGGTGATTGACATATACCGCTTTTCATCAAATGTTCCTTTTTTGGAGCTTGACTGTCCATTGAGTGGTGCGATTGATATCGGCATTTTGCACTCGCTGTATAATCAACAAAAAAAGGCAGTTTTATATGAAAAGCAGTATATCTACCCTCTGCTTTTAGTCCAAGGGAGAAATCCGCAAAACTTTCGCCCATGAAAAGCTTATGCCGCTTAAAGCCCAGGCAAAGGGAAAAACAAGCGGCGCTTCTTAAATAATCCTGCGACCTTTTTCTCGCAGTCCCACGCCCTCCCAATGCCCGCTCCGCGGCAAAAACTCGGGTCCGGCAACTATCCTTTCCGCTATGCCGATTTGCAGTCAACGCGCCTATTTCGGAGCTTGATATCCACTTAAGACTCTGTAAGCTCCGAAATAAGAGTTCTAGTACGAAAATGCATTTTATGGAGATTTGTCCAGCCTCAAACACACAATTGACTTAATATTTTCACCCTTGGAGGTGATGCGTAGCGTCATAGGGATTCATATGCAAATCAGTATGCCTATTATGGAGCTTGATTATCCGCCTTAAAGGCGTGAAATGACGATATCAATCGCTCTTTGCGCAAACCGGGCTCCAAAGGCAGGAGCTTGCATATGCAAATCAAATAGCTGGAAATTCACACTAGCTCTCCGGATTTAGTACCTTCCGATAGGTATGATATCCACATCCGACGCTTTGAGGCCAGCGTCCATCACATCCAGAAGGGCTCTTGCCGTGTCCAGGCTAGTCATGACATTCACGCCGCATTCAGCGGCGGCGCGCCTGATTTTGAACCCGTCGCTGTTCATGTCATTTCCTTTGCTGGGTATGTCAATAATCAGATCTATCAATCCGCTTCTTATTATATCAAGGACATTAGGTATTCCCTCGCTTATCTTCTTAACCGGCATCACCCGTATTCCCTGATTCATAAGAACCAGGCTCGTGCCCTCGGTAGCCAGGAACTTGCAGCCGTGCCTGTAGAATCTTGCCGCAAGCGGCAGGAAAGCCTGTTGGTCGCGCTTGCGGATCGTAGCAAGTATTAAGCTTCCCGAAACAGGGATGTTGATTCCGGCAGCCACAAAGCCTTTATATAGCGCTTCATTCAGACGCCGCCCCACTCCCAGCACCTCTCCGGTAGATCTCATCTCCGGTCCCAAGGAAACCTCTACCATAGGAAGCTTTTCAGTTGAAAACACCGGCACCTTGACTGCGACAATATTTCCCACTGGATAAACTCCCGCGCCGTACCCTATATCAGAAATTTTCTCCCCCATCATGACCCTCGTGGCAAGATCCACTATCGGCACTCCCGTCACTTTGCTTATATAGGGAACAGTCCTTGAGGATCTGGGATTTACTTCAATGATGTAAAGATCGTCCCTGTATTCGATGAATTGGATGTTTATCATCCCTATGACTTTAAGCGCAACTGATATCTGCTTTGTATAGTCTAATATGCGGCTCTTCGTCTCCTCCGAGAGGTTTTGGGGAGGGTATATGGATATGCTGTCGCCTGAGTGCACTCCCGCCCGTTCAAGATGCTCCATGATTCCCGGTATGAAGATGTCAGAGCCGTCGCAGATGGCGTCAACTTCTATTTCCCTGCCTTCCAGGTAGCAGTCGATCAGCACCGGGTTCTTCACGTCCTTATCGAATGCGCTCTGAAGGTATTGATGAAGCCTGTCCTCGTCATAGGTGATCTCCATCCCCTGTCCGCCCAGCACATAGCTGGGCCTGACCAGAAGGGGAAATCCCAGCGCGCGCGCCTCGGAGAGCCCCTCCTCCACGCTCCAGACAGCCTTGCCCTTCGGCCTTGGTATGTTGAGGCTCTCCAGAAGGCTGTCGAACTTCTCCCTGTCTTCAGCCGCGTCAATCTGCTCCGGCTTCGTGCCGTATATGGATATGTTCATTTCTCTGAAGAAGTTGGCGAGCTTAATGGCGGTTTGGCCTCCGAACTGCAAAATCACGCCGTCCGGCTTCTCCTTCTCCACCACGTTCAATACGTCTTCTTCCGTGAGAGGCTCGAAGTAGAGCTTGTCCGACGTATCGAAATCAGTGCTGACAGTTTCAGGATTGTTGTTTACTATTATGGTTTCGATTCCCGCTTTTTTAAGGGAAAGAACCGAATGCACCGAGCAATAGTCGAATTCTATCCCCTGCCCTATGCGAATAGGCCCGGATCCAATTACAAGCACTTTCTTCCTGTCTGTGACCTCCACCTCATCCTCTTTGTCGTAGGTTGAATAGTAGTACGGAGAAATCGCCTCAAACTCGCCAGCGCAAGTATCCACCATTTTGTAAGCCGGAGTAATGCCCCATTTCCTTCTAAGCTCATATATCTTCGGCGGACTGCATTTGATGAAGTCGGCTATCGCCTTGTCTGAAAAACCCTTGAACTTATATAAGCGCAACACGCTTTCCGTTAGATCGGAAAGGCTGTATGTCTTAAGCTCCTCTTCCATATCCACTACATTTTTTATCTTATGGATGAAAAATGCATCCATTCCAGTAATCTCGCAAACCTTTTCCACAAGATAGTTTCTGCGCAGAAGTTCAGCTAGATCGAAGATTCTCTCGTCATCAGGAGTCTGAACCTGGCGCTTAAGCTCCTCTATGCTTTTTTTCTTAGATGACTTTCTCTCAAGCGAGTACTGGCCTATCTCGAGGGATCTTACGCCCTTTAGCAGCGCCTGCTCGAAAGAGTTCCCGATAGCCATCACCTCGCCTGTAGCCATCATCTTGGTTCCAAGGGTGCGCTTTGCTTTTATGAACTTGTCAAAGGGCCATTTCGGGATTTTAAGAACCACATAGTCCACCACAGGCTCGAAGCATGCAAAGGTCTTGCCAGTCACCGCGTTTTTTATCTCGTCCAGATTGTATCCCAAAGCGAGTTTCGCCGCGACCTTCGCTATCGGGTATCCCGTGGCCTTTGATGCCAGAGCCGAAGACCTGCTCACCCTGGGGTTTATCTCTATGACGGCGTATTTGAAGCTGAATGGATCCATGGCAAACTGTATGTTGCAGCCGCCTATTATCTTGGCGCTGTCTATTATAGCTATCGCCGCGTGCCGAAGAAGCTGGTATTCTTTATCCGAAAGAGTCTGGGCGGGCGCCACCACTATGCTGTCTCCCGTATGCACTCCCACCGGATCCACATTCTCCATGGAGCATACTGTGATGCAGTTTCCGAATGAATCCCGAACAACTTCAAACTCTATTTCCTTCCAGCCTCTGATGCTTCTTTCAATAAGCGCCTGCCCAACCCGGCTCAAGTGAAGGCCCTGAGTCAGGGTCTCCCGCAGGTTGTCCTCGTCTTCCGCGATTCCTCCGCCTGTGCCGCCTAAAGTGTACGCCGGCCGGACTATCACGGGATATCCGATTTTCTCGGCGAAACGGACGCCGGCATCGACATTGGTCACTATATCGCTTTCAACAATAGGCTGGCCTGTGCGCTCCATCAGCTTCTTGAAGCTGTCGCGATCCTCGCCTTCCTTTATCGACTCTATGGATGTGCCTATGACGCGCACGCCATATTTGTCAAGAATTCCATGATCGTAAAGCTCACAGGACAAATTCAAGCCTGTCTGGCCGCCCATGCCTGCTATTATTGAGTCAGGCTCCTCTTTGGCTATCACTTTTTCGGCAAAGTCGAGGTTCAGCGGATCAATGTAAGTGTAATGAGCCATTCCGATATCCGTCATGATGGTCGCAGGGTTGGAGTTTATAAGGACGACTTCCACGCCCTCCTCCCGCAGCGCCTGGCACGCCTGGGTGCCGGAGTAGTCGAACTCGGCCGCCTGGCCTATGATTATCGGCCCTGAGCCGATAACCAGCACCTTGCGGATGCTCATGTCTTTAGGCATTTCAAATCCTCCCTCATGTCTTTCGCCGCAGCCCTCGCTGCCTTGGCAAAGCCCTCTTCTTCATATATGCCATTGTACGGCTCCCTTTGATAAGCGGCTATCACGCCGCGAGAAGAGTTTACTATGGAGCCGTCCGCTATATCGGCAGCCTTCGCCCCTTGAGCGCCGTAGCCGGGAGCAAGGAAGAGCGCATGCGGCATCAGCGCGCGCAGGCTCCTGGCAACAGAGGGATGCGTAGCGCCTACCACCGCCCCGACTTCGCTGTAGCCGTATTTTCCTATCAAATCCTTTCCCCAGTCAGAAACCAAGTTTCCGACAGCTTCATATAAGCGCTCCCGTCCTACGCATAGATCCTGCAATTGACTGCTCGTGGGGTTCGATGTCTTCACCAGAACAAAGACGCCTTTTGAATAATTCCTGCAGTTTCTTAAAAACGGCTCTATGGAATCCTCTCCAAGATACGGGTTCAGCGTAGCGAAATCCTCCGCGTAAACTTCAATTTCCGTCTCGCCCACCTTTACGCGCCCTAAATGGGAATCTGCGTATGCGTCGGCTGTTGAAGCGATATCTCCTCGCTTGATGTCTCCTATCACCATGAGACCTTTTTTCTTGGCATAGCTTATGGTGTCAATGTAGGATTTAATGCCTTCGGCGCCGAAGATCTCATACATGGCAATCTGAGGCTTCACTGCGGGGACTATGTCATAAAGCTCGTCAATCAGAGCCTTGTTGAATTCCAAAACCGCATAGGCGCCCGCCGCGAGCGTCTGATTGAATAAATCAAACGCATGGGACAAAATATGCTTGGGTATGAGATCCAGCCGAGGATCAAGGCCTATCACAGAAGGATTGCCCATAAACCTTATTCTTTCAATAAGTTCGTCAATAGCCACTGCGCCAGACAACCCTTCCGTCTATAATTGTATATTCTACCACGCCTGAAAGCCTGCGGCCGCAAAATGGGGAATTCTTGCCTTTGGACAAAAATCGTTCCGGCGCAACGGTGAATTTTTTTTGCGGGTTTATTACCGCTATGTCAGCCGCAAGACCCAGCTTTAGCGCCCCCGCGTCTATTCCCAGGATCTTGGCGGGATTTGCGGAAAGCTTTTCTATGAGCTGGAAAGGCTCAAGCCAGCCGCCTTCAACCAGAACGCTGATTGAGAGGCCTAGCGCTGTCTCAAGCCCGGCAATGCCAAACGGCGAGGCGGCAAAGCCCTTGTTCTTTTCATCTTCAGCGTGCGGCGCGTGATCGGTCGCTATGGCGTCTATGGTTCCATATTTCAAGCCCTGCCTTATAGCCATCATATCCTCCCTGGTTCTGAGCGGAGGATTCATTTTGTAGTTTCCGTCGTCGGAATGTATGTCGTCGTCGCAGAGGCTGAAGTGGTGCGGCGTCGCCTCTCCGCTTGCGCGAATCCCCTGTTTTTTGGCAATTTCCAAGAGCTTAACGGCGCCTTTTGTGCTCATGTGGCAAATATGCGCCCATGCTCCGGCGCTTCGGGCCAAAATGAGATCCCGCGCTATAATTACATCTTCCGAGTCGCTGGATATTCCGGGAAGATTGAGCCTTTGAGCTGCGGCGCCTTCATTAATCACTCCATTATCCGCAAGGCTTGGATCCTCGCAATGCGAGAGCATAGGAAGCCTAAGCTCCGCCGATTTTCGAAAGGCCTTCTTTATAAGCAGAGAGTCGGCGACCGACTTTCCGTCTTCACTGAAAGCGCAGGCGCCAGCTTTCGCCAGGGCATCCATATCAGTCAGTTCAAAGCCGGATTGCCCCTTTGTGACTGCGGCAATCGGCAGTACTTTGGCGAAGCCTGCGGCAGCGGCCTTTTTGAGGATGAACGCAATCGCCTCCGGGCTGTCAGTCGCCGGATTCGTATTCGGCATGCAGCATATCGAGGTGAAGCCTCCCCGAGCGGCCGCCCTGGCGCCGTCATATATCGTCTCTTTATATTCAAAGCCGGGCTCTCGCAGATGCACATGAAGATCAATGAGACCCGGGCAAACCCAAAGTCCGGATGCGTCAATCTCCCTGGTGGAGCAGGCTGCATGCACCCTCTGGACTATAGCTTCTATCCTGCCTTCGCTGATCAGGACGTCTCTGCAGGAGTCCACCCCGCCGGCTGGGTCTATGACCCGGCCGTTCCTTATCAATATGTCTTCCACTTTTATTCACCCGGTCCCCGAGGGGCGCCCTTCCGCTTATTTGTGCTGATTTGCATATGAGGGTTCCTGTTTTGGAGCTTGACTTTGATTCGCATTGGAAAGTTCTGATTTTGATGTCAGATTATGCAATTAGTCGATGTCAGGCATTTCACACCTTGAAAGTATATAATCCGTCCTCAAAATCGGTACATTCGGTTGCAAATCAGTGTAATAGCTTGAAAGCGGACAGTCGAGCTCCAAAACATATGTATTTGGCTGCTAATCGGCATGTGCGCTGACGCCCATCAAAACTTATTTTCCAGCTTCATGCGGCAGGCGCAAAAAAAAACAATAAAAGAAGTGAAAACATCTTTCACTGGTTTATTGTTTTAATCCACCCCTTTATAGTTTAGAAAGAATATAGTGCCTCATTCCATAAATATTCTTTAACCCGAATGCTAAAATCAAGGCTCGAGAAGCTTATTCTAAAAGAGTCGACCTCTGTAAAGGGAGAATCTTTTCTCACACGAAAACCCTCGAAGGTCTTGGAGACAATGCATTAAAGAGCATCAATTCCTTCTTTCCTCACAACTGTTTTAAGCTTTTCAGAGGAAAATCAAACGTCAAGACCTAACTGAAGCATTTGAAGTTATTATAAAGTAAAAAAGCCGAAAGATCAAGCGCTGAAAATAAGCGGATTTGCAAGGTTTTCTATTATTCTAACGGTGAATAACAAAGATGAAGACAGTAAAGCATTTAAAAATCGAGAAACTAGTATGCCCAACAGAGCGGAGGCTGCGCTATGAAGGATTGCGAATGCCTGAAAGATCCGGAATTGGCCGCAAATTTTTCTGATTCCCAAATCCGGCGCATCGCGGCGCTTGCGGCGGCGATGGCGGAAAGGCTCCGCCGCCATCGCCGCAGAGCTGGCCGATTGCCGCCGCGCAACCCTTGGCCGCAGTTGGAAGATGGGATGAAGGGATGGACTGCGTAAAAAACGGTGCGTGCGAATGCATGCTAAAGCATTCCCAAGAAACTGAAAAATCGGTTCTCTTCAGCTTCGAAAATGCCGAGGATGCGGAAGAGAAACCTTCGAGGCGGGCGAGGCGCCCCATTCAAAGAGCGGCGCACGTTTTCTCCCGCCAGCTGCCCGGGGGGCGCCAAAGCCGCTGGCAGGGGCGGCAAGCTGCGGAGGCGTCGCTCTTAACTGCGCAATCCAAAGGCACGGCAAGGATCTCGGCAAGGCGGCTCCAAAATAAAGTGCGCCTCGAACATGCCCCGCCGCCGGAGCCTGAGGGGGAAGCCCGCATTACGGCCGGCGGCCGCGCGCAGGAGGCAGACTCCCGCCTGAAAAACGGCTGGCACGAATAGGAGCGCTCAAGGCAGGGCTGCATTTCCAGACGGAGTGAAGATTTCCGCCGGCGAATTCGCAAAAGCTCCAGGCATATCGGATTTCAGCCTCGCTGAAGCGAAAAAGCCGGAATGCCGCGCCTATAGATGCGAAGGCAGGCTGAACGGAATCGAAAGCTCGGCGATCCTATTGCCATTCCCGAAGGAATCCTTCGGCAAGCCCGCCGCTTTGATGGAACGCGCCCTCGTACGTGGAATGCGCCCTCGGAAGTATTGCCGCTCGTCCGATCGGCGATGACCGGCTTGAGTGCAACTAACCAGCGCGCCGCATCGTCTGTAAGGCAGAGGCGATATCTTAGCAAACCTTGATATTCTATAATCATAGTTATCCTAAGTTGGCTAAGTGAATTTTACATAGCTGTTCCGACGGTTTGCAAAGAGACTGTCATTTTGAATAATTTTGTCGTTAGTTCTGACATATTTATCCATATAATTTATTAAAACATTTATATAATCTAAGAATTATTTAAATAGATTGTTAAGTTTTGCAAGTTTAAACATATATTCTCTTTGATTTTGAACTTTTCTGCAAGAATTTTATACTCTTTTGACTGGTGAATAATGCAAATAGAGTTGTCGGAACGGTTCCAATTTTACCAGTTCACGGACTGCCCTTTGACATGACGCTTCCAACACACAGCGCCCCTCGCCGCCGCATCCGGAGCTTCCGCCGCCTTTCCGGAATCTGCGATGCCCAGCGCCCTCGCTTTCCTCCGCAAGCTTCCGCTACGCGCTTCTCTCTTTGGACTTCAGCTTTTTCGGAGCCGTTAAAGCAGAAGACTCGGCGGATATTGCAGGAAAAATGTGCAGGCGGTTCATGTCCATGGGCGTTTTCCAATGCTGCAAGATCAACGGGGCGCGGCAGCTGCTCGTCGACGGGATCAAGCTCCTCGGCAAGACGATCCCGCTGAAGGGCGTGGAGACCGCTGAGAACCCCTTTGAGGGACTCGCCCGCGACTATCCCTTCCAAATCTTTAAAATACACCGTTCTAAGATAGAACGTTACGCGACACCACCTGACCTCATCTTGAATCGCAAAAACCCATAATCCGTTCAACTCAACAGGAAAGGCCTTGGGAGTGCTTGAAACAAGCATTTCCAAGGCCTTTGTTTTGCTCGAAGACGACAAAAATTCCCGCAGGCCAAGGTTCGAAGGAATTTTTCGAGGAATTGGAAAAAACACCTTGACAACACGAGTTTGATAGTATAGATTTCAGGGTCTTTAAACTTAAGCGGGGTTAACTCTGCGTCCATTTCATTATAAGTGGATTTCATGAGATTTATTTTACATTATTTAACATTTTACTCTGTAAAGTTTTAAGACCCAGATTTCCTTTCCACATGCGCCAACCGTATTGCGTCTGGCCCCCCGGAGGCCGCGAGCATCCCTAATATGATGCCGACCGAAACAGAAGCGTTGCGGGCCGCCGTGCAAGCCGCCACGCAGATGGATCTGGAAAGCGTCAAAATAGCCAGGATCAAGGATACGCTGCATCTGGCCGAAATCCGTGTCTCGGAGAGCCTTTTGACGCTGTGCGGAACCAAGCCCCGCGAATTTAGTTTGCTCTGACACATCTGGCTTATCGGTCAAAAAACAAGCGAAAGTTCATCTTGAATACGAAGCGGCGATGTGATAATATGAATTTGTTAACATATTCACAAACTAATTAGCCCGCTCCTCGGGCCAATGGAACCAAGAAGGAGTCAGAAGATGAGCAGATTTACAATACCTCGCGACGTATATTTCGGAAGGGGTTCCTTGGACACCCTCAAAACCATTGAAGGAAAGAAAGCGATTGTCGTCGTCGGGGGCAGCGCAATGAAGAAATTCGGGTTTCTTGACAAAACCGTCAGATACCTGAAAGAGGCGGGACTTGCGGTCGAGATCTTTGAGGGCGTGGAGCCCGATCCGTCCGTTGAAACGGTCATGCGGGGCGCTGAAGCGATGCGCAAATTCGAACCCGACTGGATTGTTTCGATCGGCGGAGGTTCCCCCATCGACGCGGCCAAAGCCATGTGGGCGTTCTACGAGTATCCGGAAACGACCTTCGAACAGTTGATCACGCCCTTCAATTTCCCCAAGCTCCGGCGGAAGGCCGGGTTTATCGCCATCCCTTCCACCTCCGGAACGGCGACGGAGGTCACGGCCTTTTCGGTTATAACCGACTATTCCTCGGGCATCAAATATCCTCTGGCGGATTTCAACATCACGCCCGACATCGCGATCGTCGATCCCGACGTCGCGGACACCATGCCCAAAGCGCTGACTGCATTCACGGGTATGGACGCGCTGACGCACGCGCATGAGGCTTTTGTCAGCACGCTGCATTCCGCGTTCACGAACCCGCTCGCGTTGCAGGCGATCAAGAGCGTGTTTGAACAACTGCAGGCTGCCTACAACGGAGATAAGAACGCGCGGGAGGAGATGCATTACGCCCAATGCCTTGCGGGTATGGCGTTCTCGAACGCTCTGCTCGGCATCGTGCATTCCATGGCGCACAAGACGGGTGCCGCCTTCAGCACGGGCCACATTCCGCACGGCGAGGCGAATGCCATATACCTGCCCTACGTTATCCAGTACAACGCAAAGGACGCCGCCGCAAAGTCACGCTACGCGCAGATCGCCCGATTCATAGGCGTCGACGGCAAGGACGAGGACGCGCTCATCGCGGCTCTCATAGGGAAGATACGCAAGCTGAACGCGCTGTTTGAGATTCCCGCGACGCTGAAAGACTTCGGCATCAGGGAGGCGGAATTCAAGGAGAAGCTTGCCGCGATTTCGGCCAACGCCGTCGGCGACGCCTGCACGGGATCGAATCCAAGGTCTATTGATCCCGCCAAGATGGAGAGGCTCTTCGGCTGCATCTATTACGGCAGGGATGTGGATTTCTAAACGGCACGGCGCAAAGAACGATAAACCAACAAATATAATGAGTCCGGTGATGGCTCCGCGCAGAAGCGCCGTCGCCGGGCTTATTTTATGTACTCCTAATGTGCATTTTGAAAAATCACAAAATATCTAACAATGTAAACGTGACCTTTGAAATCAGACTTAAAATTAATTGTGAAAAGTGTATAGCAATCCAAGCGGCAAAGTCTGAATTATAGTTGCAATTCAGTTTAATATACTTGAAAAGCATAGACTATTGAAAATATTTCTGCTAGATCGAAAGATGCACATTAGGAGTTATGTAAAGAAATCCGTTTCCTTCTTAAAGATATTTTTCGTATTCTCAAATCCCTCTTGGTACCGTCTGTTATAATAATAACGGTACTACGCCGCTGGAGGGCCTATGGCGAATCCGACGCGCGGTCTTGAGCGGATACTCGCCATTTTGAAATGCAGGACGGAATCAGGGCCAAGAATTTGACCTATCTTTTGGGCATACGGGTTTCGTCAATGAATGAAACACTGGCAAAGCTCGAATAAAGAGAGCGCATCCTCCGCGAGTCGTCGAATGGCGATGGGCGCGTGATGCTCGTGAGATTGACGGAGAAAGGCAAAAACGAACAAGAGCCGGTAATGCCCGGTTTTATCGGCATCTTCTCTGCCCTTTCCGAAGAAGAGCAGGCCCGGTTCGGAGAATATCTTGACCGCATTATTGCCGCGCCTGAATCTAAGTTCGGAACCGGCGGAGACGAAATGCTCAAGCGCTTGCGGGCGTTTCACAGCCATTTTGGGGATAAAATTGGGGAGCCGCGCTACGAACAATTTGCGGAAACGGCAAGGAAATTCTACTGCAGGCATCACCACGGCCATATCTGCGCCGGGGGCCATCACACCTCGGTTTGTTCGGAACAGCAACCCCATATACCCCGCAAGGTAATCCCCACAGGGCTTAAAAAGAGCCGAGCGGGGATTTTTTCTTGGGCATGCCAACTGTATTTGCATGAATGATTGTTGTTGGTCTGGTGGAGGCGAAGCCGCCATGCGCTCGTATTCTCGGTTCAGAAATCTATGAATAAAGCCGTCTATGTGCTCGGTCATTCAAAGACCCCAACCCGAGGTTGGCAATCATATTCCAAAGGCATCGCCCCGTTCTGTCGCAAGCGTCCGGATCGTCCATGATGCTCTCTTTGCAGCGCATCGAGAGGGCGACCGGCATTTCCAGGACGCTTGAAGGGCGTCTGTCTAAATATGTTGCGATCATGGGGTTTTCATAACGGTGCTCGTATCCGAATCGATATCGGAGGTCTATCCCATCTTCAGCCCTGTTGCGGCGCTTTGCTCCATGATGGACAGGCATTCTGGATGCTTCACGCCCGCGCTCCCAATTGGGATGATTCACCCCTTCAATCTCTTTTCAGGATTGAGAAAATTATTGACAAACGATAATTTAAGGAATATACTGTAAGTGTATTATCGAATAACGATAATTTGGGGGTGACTATGAAACGCAAAATCCTTGCTGGAGTTTTAATCTGCGAAGCGGCCGCCTGCATCCTGCTCCATCTTGCAAAGGCGTCTTATTCGGACGCTTTCTCGGCTGCAATGGCTTTTCCGTTTGAGCAAATAGGAAAATGGCTGAGAATGCTTTCGCTTTCAGGCGATTTAGGAAATATCGCCGCGATTGCCATTTTCGCTGCACTAAGCCTCTCGCCATTTGCCGCGCTCATCGTTCTTCGGACAAGGCGAATGCTGCATTCGGAAGACGGGTTGCTGGCGCTGCTTGGAGCCGTGCTGCCAGCGATTTTATACCTTATGGTAAATCCAGGGATCATGCCTGCGCTTTTAGGCCCGGCCATTGAGGGCGCCTTCGGAAAGGCCGCGCTTGGAAGCATTGTGTACTCCATGCTTTGCGGCTATATTGCAATGAGGGCGCTGCGGGCCTTTTCCGCTTGCGGCCCCCTAAAGCTCATAAGATATACGGCTTCCATGCTCTGCATAGTGAATGCTCTTTTCGTATACGCGGCCTTTGGATCTTCCTTTGGATCCCTGCTTGATTCCATAGCCTCCTTGCGAGCAGGCAATGCAGGGAATGAGCATCTGCTAGGAGTCACTTACATTTTTCTCGTCCTGCGATACATCATAGAGGCGCTGCCATACATGTTTGACGTACTCATAATATTCGCAGCGCTGCGTCTGCTGGATGAATTTTTGAAAAACCGCTTTTCCGCCGAAGCGGTCGCTTCAACCGAGCGCTTGTCAAAGCTGTGCTCTTTCGCGTTGGCGGCGACTGTCATCTCAGGCATTGCCATAAACATTCTCCAGCTATTGTTCGCTAAATCTTTGATGGTATTTGACAGCACGGTTCAAATTCCCGTCCTGTCAATAACATTCGTGCTGGCGGCGCTGCTATTGGCGCGTTTTGCCAATGAGAGCAAATCTCTAAAGGATGACTTGGATAAGTTCATATAGAGAGGTGCGCTATGGCAATAGTAGTTCATTTGGAGGATGTTTTGAAGGACAGGCGTATGACCTCTAAAGAGCTGTGCGCTCTTGTGGGCATAACGGAGGCGAATCTTTCAATCCTAAGAAGCGGGAAGGCAAAGGGCGTCCGGTTTGGAACAATCAATAAAATCTGCTGGCATTTGAAATGCGATGTCGGAGACATTCTGAAATTCGACGGAATTCTGGGGGATGATGATGAAGCTTAATAAAATGATGGCAATCGCAAGCTGCGCCTTATTGGCTTGCTCTTTGTCAAGCTGCCGCCTGGCGCTGGAAAATGCTGAGGCTATCCCAGGCGAGGATAAATTAATAGGAGTTTACATCACTACAGAATATCTGGATCTATTTGACTGGCAAAGCTATTTAAGCGAGAACCGCAACGATTTAGACGGCGGAGAAATCCCCTCCGATGGAATCCAGAAAAAATATGAAGGAAAGCTATACGCGCAAATAAAGCCAAAGATAAAAACCTCAGATGCAGGCGTGACGAAAGAGACAAATGAATACGTGTTTCCAGGCTCGCCAGGATTCGGATTCTTTGCCACAACGCAGGTAATAGACGGGCACCTCACCCATGTGGTTGAAGGGGACCCGGCTTTTAGCGATGTCAATATAACTTCCAGCCACAGCGACGATAAGTCAAGCGAACTGCTGGAATGCACAATTTATGTTTCTCAAGCGGAAAGGTTAGGGCCATACTTTGCCAATCCCGTCTATCAAAGCGGGGACGGGCAAGTCTATCTCACTTCCGGAGACGGCATCACCGCGTCGTTTGAGGGATCTGGCAACGATGACGCTGGAATGACTAAAACAATTGACTGGGAATATGAAGTAAACGAGAATGGAAAGTCTAAAAGTGAAAGCGTCTCAATAAAGATACATTTCCGCTCCGCAGTCGCTCCTGAGAAAACGGCCGTTTTGCAAATGGACGGCGCAAGCGATGTTATTTCGCGCTTGGAATTCCTCTCAAGCGCCTTGCCTGAGAGCATCGCGCTTGAGAAAGACGCTGCCTATATTGTTGTTGAGTCAATAAGTCCCGGCAGTGAAATCTCTCGAGACATCTATGGCACGGACGATGAAAGCATTTATGCATTTATTCTGAGGGAAGACGGCATCTTGGTGAAAAAGGGCATACAGGCCAATTGGCCTGAATAATGCGGCGTCTATGCGGATTTGCATTGAAAGCTCCTATTTTGGAGCTTGATTATAGGGTCTTAAAGAATAATTAAGTTCCAAAATATGTTTTATCTGCAAATCGGCATATATACTGATTTTCATAGAAATATACCTGTTTTGGAGCTGGATCATGCAGGGAGTGCGAAATGCCGATATCAGCATTTCGCACTCCCTGCATGATCCAGTTCAGATGCCTGCAAGGCCAAGCTAAAATAGGTGCGTCTGACTGAAAACAGTATAATTTCATATTCAAATCAGTGTATATGAATTATTGAATTCTGCTGAAATGGTGCTATAATAAAATTATGGGCATATAGAGATTCCTGGATTCTCGAGGGACTTTCTGCGCTAAGCAAGCGCACCTTGCCGTTAGCCTGCGCTAACTAAAGGATGGGGCATGATGCCTACTATAATGCGGGGAGATGGATTATGGAGAAATTGGTGCTCAGAGTAGATGGAATGACATGCGGCCACTGCGAAATCGCAGTCCAAGAAGCGATTCGCAAGTTGCCCGGAATTAAGAAGGCGAAGGCGACAAAGCGCAAAAAAGAAGCCATAATTGAGTATGATCCTGCGCTTTCTACAAAGGATGCGATTGTAAAGGCCATAAATGACACAGGCTATCAAGTAATAGCATAAGCTGGCCGCTTTGCCCGCTCCTATGCGTTCTTAAGAATCTGGAAAAGCCTCAACCCTTTGGAAAAGGGCCGAGGCTTTTTGCATTGGCGGCACTGCTCTTATAAAGCCATGCTGCCGCGCATTGGAAAGCTCTGATTTTAGGGCTGGTTTATATGCCCGCTTGCAATCAAATGCGCCTATTGAGATTCCACATGCAAATCAGCATGCATTGCGAATGCGGATAATCAAGCTCCATGAATCGGCTCTGACGGCGCATCGGCATATCAGGCTTTGAGTCGGGCTAGGAAGTCTTTCGTGGACTGCTTCTCCGGATGATCGAATATCTGGGAGGGAGGGCCCTTTTCCGCTACTACGCCGTTTTCCAAAAACACGATTTCATCAGCTACGCTTTTGGCAAAGCTCATCTCATGAGTAGCCATGAGAATAGTCGTCTGGGCCTCCTTAAGCTCTCTTACAAGATCCAGAACCTCTCCCACCAGCTGCGGATCCAAAGCGCTTGTAATCTCATCCAGTAAGAGAATCTCTGGGTTCGACGCTATTGCTCGAACAAGCGCGACTCTCTGCTGCTGGCCTCCCGAAAGCTGATCCGGATATACTTTGGCCTTCTGCGCGATTCCTATTCGCGAAAGAAGCTCCATCCCTTTTTCCTCAGCTTGAGCCTTAGGGATTTTAAGCACCTTTTTGCTTGCCAATGTTACATTGTCCAAGACGGTGATGTGAGGAAAAAGATTATAGTTTTGAAACACTATGCCAATTTTCCCCCTGATCTTGTCTTCATCCACCCGAGGATCGGAGATATCCTCCCCAGAGAGAAAAATCTGCCCGTCGTCAATATTCTCCAAAAGATTGACGCATTTCAGCAAAGTGGATTTTCCGGATCCGCTGGCTCCTATAAGCGCGATGACCTCATGGTGGAAGACTGATAAATCTATGCCCTTCAAGACTTCATTTTTTCCGTATCTCTTCCTTATGTTCTCCAGACGGAGCACTGGCTCGCCGCCCATCATACAGCCCCCTCCATCTGTTCGCGCTTTCGCAGCTTCGCCGTGTACCAGTCTGTCAGACGGATAAACGGAAGGCTCAGCAGTATGAAAAGAAGCCCTGCGGCAATATAGGGAGTAAAATTATAGGTTTTCGCCACCATGATTTGCGCGGATCGCACGGCGTCAATGACTCCCAGCACAGACACGAGGCCCACATCCTTTTGCATGGAAACAAAGTCATTCATCAGCGCAGGAACAACTTTTCTTATGGCCTGCGGAAGAATTATGATGCGCATAGTCTGCGAGTGGCTAAGGCCGAGAGAACGCGCCGCTGCCCTTTGCGACGGATGAATGGCCTCTATGCCGGCTCTGATAACCTCCGCGACATAGGCGGAATAGCCGATGATTATGGCAATTGTTCCGAGAAGCCCAGCGTCGATTCTTCCGAATATGCGAAGCCCGGGGATCCCGAAGCCAATCAAGTAAAGGATGATTATCATTGGAAGGCCGCGAAAGATGTCAGTATATACAGACGCAAGGACGCGAAGGGGAAACAGGACCGCGCTTCTAGAAGTCCTAACAACGGCAATCAGAGTAGCCAAAACGGCGACTCCCGACGCGGCGAAGATTAATATCTGAAGATTCTTAAGAAGCCCTTCAAACACAACCGGAAGAGCATCCAAAAAGTATTCGGGGCTGAAAAAGGCAATGCGCACTTTCTCCCATCCTGTAGAATTCGAGAGAAGCAAATAAATGGCTGAGGCAAATGCAATCAAGCTGACGCAGGATATCAATGCTGATTTTTTGGACTGCTTTTTGCGGAAGGCGCGTCGGTCAAGCTCCACGCGGCTGACATCGCCATATGACTTTATTTTACTGGCGGGCATTGAGTTTCCCTCCCGTTCATGAAATGCGGGATGATTGAAGCAAAAGCCTCCGCGACTGCCGCAGAGGCTTGACAGCAAACGATGAGCAGGCAAATTCATAGTCGAGTTCAAACGAGTCCTTGACTTTAACCTGCTAAAGCTGTTTTTGAGCGCCCATAAGCTTCAGGCTTTGCAATATTCACATGCTGATGAGTCAATCATAACTGGAATGCTGAAGATGATTCGATTTTGGAGCTTGATTATGCCGATTTGCAGCCGAATGCGCCTGTTTGGAGCATTCAAGCTGACATAGGATGAATGATGGCAGATGGAGTTGCCGCCTATTGATTTAAATCGGCTACATTATACTGCTGAAGATACTGCTCAGCCAGCTTGCCGATCGTGCCGTCCGCCACCAGGGCGTCAACGGCCGCAGTCACAGGAGCCGTCAGAGGCGAATCTTTCTCCAGAAGAAGCCCAAGGCCGCCCGTCGCTTCCTCGCTTCCGGGAATTTTTCCTAATATGACGCCGTTTTCGACTTGTCCGGAGGAGACTATATAGTCGCCTTCGGCTACGCCTGTCACCGTCGCGTCAATCTGTCCCGCATTAAGCGCTTGAAGCACCGCTACCAAATCATTGAAAACAGCCACTTCATTGTTGGGTTGAATCGCGGTCTTTGTATATTCTACAGAAATGTCTCCTGATGCGGCGCCGAAAAGAGCATCCTTGAGTTCGGAGATGGATGTCGCGCCGGCAAAATTATTGTCCTTGCTGGTTATTACGACCCTTGGCTCCTTGTAGTACGCAGAGGAGAAGTCCACAACCTGCTTGCGCTCATCCGTTATGGAATACTGCTGAAGGTTGAAATCAAAGTTCTTCGGGCCGGGCTGTATAGCCTCCTCAAAACTTGTGCGCACCCAAACTACGTTCTCTTTCGAAAAGCCCAGCTTTTCCGCTACTGCATACGCAACTGCGGCTTCAAAGCCCTCTCCTGTTTCGGGGGCGTCATTGATGACCCAAGGCTCCCATGCCGGCTCGCCGGTAGCGATAGTAAGCTTGCCCTCTGTCAGAGTTTGAAGCTTGCCATCCTCAGTCGCGGCGTTTGACGCTCCTCCGCCGCCGCACGAAGCAAGCGATAGTGAAATAAAAGCGGCGGTAATCATGCTCGCCCATTTGCTTGGTCTCATATAAGATTCCTCTTTTCATTAATTTAACATATATATTTATTCATATATGTTTAATATATTTTATCACTGAAGCACTCTCTTGTCAACGCCCTTGCATTCACCGCATTGGCATGATTATGCCGATTACGCAGTCAATTCGCCGAATCAAGAGCTTGATTGTCCGCTAAGACGCGCTAAATTGAAGCCGCGCGCCGGTCTTTCCTATTCGCCAGCATGCATCTCACAGCCATGTGTTTTCCGCCTGATACTTTATTTCTCCACCTATGATTGTGCAAGCGCATTTTCCGCCGCCGCTCTCCGCTAGCTCAGACAAAGCCTCGTTAACGCCGCTTTCCCCTCTTCCCGCTGAGATGTTGAAAAAAGCCAAATGCGCAAGCGCGCCGGGGCAAAGGCAGCCTATTCTTCCTTCTCCGCTTGCGCGCCCAAGAGCTGCGGCGCCTCCAAGCGTTGCCGCCGCGAGAAGCCTGCGCGGCAGATCAACTGACCCGTATCCCTGCTTTTTTGCAAGCGCGGAAAGCGCAGCGACATCATCCATGAGATCCAGCGATGGCGATGATGAAAGGGAGTCGGTGCCTATCGCAATGGGATTTCCCTCCGACAGATAGAGCGCCACGGGAGGCTCGTCAAGGCCGGCGATGAAATTCGAGCGCGGGCATAGGGCGGTGGATGTCCCTCTTTTCCTGAGAATTTCAAGATCATCCTTTGTTGCGTACACCCCATGGGCGATATGGCAGTCAGGGCCAAGCAATCCAAGCCTGTCTGCATATCTGAGAGAGCTTTCCCCATTTCCTCCCAGTCGCATCAGAGAAAAGTCCTTCGCTTTGAAGCTATGCCAATCCCGATATTGCCTGCAAGGATCATCCATTTCCTTTTCCATCGGAGATTCAAGCAGATGCATATGGAGCCTCAATCTATTTCGCCTGGCAATGCCGGGAAGCTCAAGCAGTGGCAGCTTGTCCAGGGAGTACGGGGCGTGCGGGCTGATTCCCGCTCCAGGAATTCTGGGAAAGCTTGCAATATGGCCAAGAATTCTATGTTCGCTTTCAGAGCGCTTGCAATCAGCCCAATCTTCATTAGTTTCATTTATCACCTCCCAATATGCTAGTCCGTCGAGGCCGGACGATGAAAGCGCGTCCGCTGCTTCTGGATTTGTGACTACATCAGCCGCTGCGGCTGTTCCGCTTTCAATTAAACGCCTCGCCCCATCGAGAGCCCAATCGCGCCACGGCGGATTCGAGGCCTTCACAAGGGGTTCATACACATCATTGAAAGCCAAAGCCCATTCATGAAAATCTTTATGAACAAAACTGCCCAATGCGCCCATCCCGGTATATTGCAGATGCGTATGGGCATTCACAAGTCCCGGCGCGATTATTCCGCCGAATCTGCGCTCAGTATACGCTAATCCCATAGCTTTCAGATCATCAATGACATCGGGGCGTTTGCCGGCAAAAAGCACTCGCGAGCCGCGCACGGCAACAGCTCCGTCGGAAATAGGAGGCGAAGCGATTGGAAGCGTAAGATCCGCCGAATATATTACGATGCCTTCTTCCACAAAAGCTTACCCTCCCAAAGTATGAAACCTGGTTTCACGCCATGACGCGCCCCGAGGCTTCCCGTCAATTTGAACAGACATCGATTCAAGCTTAATCCTGGCGATGCCTTCGCTTATTTCATCGGGCAGGCGCATTACCTTCTTAGGAAGCGCGCCTCTGTTTTTGATGATGTACGCTAAGGATTCCATTTGCCCCGCGAATGAAAGATCCATGATTTCTATGGGATTTCCGCCTCCGCTGGTGTAATTAATGCCATGCCCTCTTGAAAGCACGGTAAGAGTTTTGCCGGCTATCTTCAAACGACACCTGTCCCTGTCAGACTCGTCAAACTCAGCGCTTGATTCCGCAACAGCCTGCTCATGGGCGATTTCATTAAGGGCTCCGCCGGCGGAAGCAATCACGGCGCCGTCCTTCGCGCAAGCGAGAGCCTGCGCCGTGATTGTTCGGCTTACGCCGGAAGCGGAAATAATCCAGTCCGCGTCATGGCACGCCTCAAGAAGGGGCGCCACGGAAAATCCGTCGTGAAGAGCCTGCAAAGCGGCAATGGGGTTGACTTCGCTTATAACGACGCTTGAACCCAGCGCCCTGAGCCTCTTGGCAATGCCAAACCCCACCGGGCCGTATCCCGCGACTGCGGCGTTTTTTCCGCAGGCGCTTTCCCCTGTCAGTTCAATCAAAGCCGCGACTACGGTTTCTCCAGTTCCGTGAGCATTATCAAACAACGTTTTAATTTTCATATCGTTAACCGCCACAGCCGGTACAAGAAGCGCGCCTTCGCTCTCCATCTCTCTGAGAGCCGCGACTCCGCAGGTCGTCTCTTCGGAAATTCCAACAAGCCCTTCAATCAAATTTTTGCACTCCATGTGCAATAGCCTTGAGATGCCTGCGCCGTCATCCAGAAGCAATTCCGGCTTGAGCGAATCAAGCGTCTTCAGCGCTTCAGCGCGATCCTCTTCAGGCGTATTACTTGAATGCGCGTTCACCTTCATGCCGGCAGCCGCAAGCGCGTCGGCGACATCCTGATCTACGGAGGTCGAGCCGCAATAAACCTGGATAACCGCTCCAAGGTCATGTAGATCCAGAAGCAGAACGGCTGTTTTCGGTTCCAGGATCAGATTCGCGGCGATTTTCACCCCCGCAAACACATTATTAGGCGTTTTCATGTAATGCTCAGTCAGCGCCGCCAGACAAGGCATGTGCAGACGCGCGTAATCGATTCTAGCCTTTGCGCTTCGCTTTGCCGGGGGATCATCAATTAATTTTGAGACTGACTCCTTGTCAAAATCAGCGCCTCCTTTAACCTGACGCATTCCCCAATCAGCAAGAAGGCGCTCATTGAGTCCGAAATCCTCGCTAACTGAGGCGGCGGCAATGCTTCTGTTGGATGTCTTTGCAATATCGCGGACAAACCGCTCGCTCAGAGAAAAACCATGAAACCTTTCCATGCGGCAATCCTTTCTTTAATGAAGGCAGTTTCATAACCAAAATCTAAACCCGCATTTATAGCGCCTATAGAAGCAGTGGAATCATGTGGGATAATTCAAATCCATTTTCCCAACAATTAATCTTATCACATAATGACCAAATTCTCAATATATGCAATCAGCCTGAAGTTATACTGATCGCTGTCAATTTGACCGGTTTTAGATCGGATATCCGATTTGGTCAGAGATTCGAGTCCACAGGTATGCCGAAGGCCTTGGAGTGGACTGCAGACATGCCTGGAACCGCGAGAACCGCACATGCAGACATCCGATTAAGGTCCGCTACGAGCCATGCTCGCTATAGCTTTATAGACTGAGACTGAATAATTCGGCGATAAATTCGCGAAGTTAAACTCAAAACTGCTGTAGATAAGCGCACAGATTACGAATTTAAAAGCTGGCTCTAAGAAGTAAAATCATACAAAAATCCCAAGCTTACAGGCGTACTTTCCGAAATGTTTAATGGAATGGAGAGCCGCAAATTCAGCCTCCAAGACGCAGTTCAAAGGCCAAATAAAAACGTTCGATTTACATCTTTCCCACCGCTAAAAAGAAATATCATAAGATTGCCGGGAAGAGCAACGCGCTTTATGTCGAATTGCAGCATCTTGAAAAGCAGGGTTTTTTCTCCAATGGCAAGCTACGTTCTACGATTTTAGCGCAACCGTAGACGACTCTCTTTGTTATTAACGGTGAAGCGGGCAGTGAAATCCTGTCGCCTACTGCCTTTGCAGCAACAAGCGATAATCCCCAACCAGCTCTGAATAAAACTGTATTTTGGCGGCAGAAACAGAAGATTCGGCGGATCTAGCAGGAAAAATGTGCAGCTGGCCCTTGCTTCGGGAATATACGACAAGATCTACACATACATGATCTGCCTCATGTAAACATCCTATGGATGCAAGGATACGATGCAGACTCGGTCGAGGGACTTTCGTTCGACGGGATGACAATCCAGAAATACAGAATTCAATGGAAAACATGCATGGCATCAATGTAGCTTTAGATAAGCAAGGCTTGCAAAATTGATCAGACCATGCTAGACTTACATTGCTAATATTTGGAATAGCCAGTTTGATACTTTAAGGTTTCTTTGATTTGCGAGAGAGTAGGTACTTCTAATTGCTTGCGGAATCTGCCATCACAGGCAGCAACATTTTAAATTGAATGGACTTCAAAATTTTACCAAACATTTGCAATAGCAACATATGGCACTTGATTAAATGAGGTGACATTATGAGCGTTGCTGTCAATTATGATGACTTCCGCTTGGTTATAAAAAGCGGAGAGCAACTTTATTTTGACAAATCCGAATTGATTCTCAATTTTATTCGCGGTCCAGGAGTAACTCTAGTGACTAGGCCCAGACGATTTGGAAAATCACTCAACCTATCAATGCTATATTACTTCTTCTCGAATAAAAACAGCAAGGAACACGCAGAACTGTTCCGAGGCCTAAATATATGGAATCATGAGAACGCAAGGAGGCATCAAGGCAAATACCCGGTCATCCATTTGACGTTCGTGGGAATTTCAAGCACCACCTGGTTAGGAATGCTGATCCAGATCGCCCAGCTTGTTCAGAGCGCGTTGTTTGACATGATTGAGCTTCTAGACAGCGAACGCCTGCCAAATGTTTTCAAATCCGAAGTGAATAAGATATTCAATGAATGCTTTGGCGTAAATAAACTGGAGAATTGCAAGCCAGACAGCCTTGATGAGATAAACAGCATCATTGAAGCTGGAGGTCTTAAGCAAAGCCTGAAGAAATTCAAGGTGGCTGCATGCGCATTATGGGGAAGAAGCTATCATCCTCATTGATGAATATGACGCTTGCTTGATTGAAGCGAAATCCAACGGCTATTATAATGAAGCCATTGGCTTTTTCCGCGCTTTTTTCACCAACTCCATGAAGAGCAACCGATTCCTAAAATTCGCGGTCATTACAGGCATCTGCAGGATATCAAAGGAAAGCCTCTTCAGTGAATTCAACAATGTAAAAGTGAGGGATGTGTTCAGCTCAGCATTGGCGGAGTATTACGGCTTGACCGAGGCGGAGGTGTCCGCCGCCTTGAAAAGCGCCAAGCTGGAAAATGAATATGATAATGTTCAAGAATGGTACAATGGATATAATATCGGTGGAATGAAGATATGCAATCCCCTTAGCATCTCGCAGTTCCTGGAAAACAGAAAATTCGGCTACTATTGGGTGAACACAGGCGGAACATCTTTAATCACCCTGCAACTGAAGATGGCAAACTACAAAGTCCTGGAGGAATTGAAGGTTCTTTGGAAAGGTGGATCCATCACAACAGATGTGTCCACTTTCATCACATTCAATGATCTTAACAGGTACAATGACTTGTCGCTGTATTCCCTTCTAGTTGCTGCTGGATACTTGACATTGGACAGCGATAGCTCGAAAGCTGTGGCAGATGAGAAACTGCATGGTGTTTTGAAGGCGCCGAACAATGAGGTGAAAATAGCTTTCAAGCTGATGCTCCAGGATTTCTACAAAGCCATGAACTACGACAACGACTTTGTGGAAATGCTAAAAGCCATTTTTGCGGGAGACGCCAAGGAGTTTGAAAAGCATCTCAGCAACTTCATGCTGGAGTCTGTCAGTTATTTCGATTCCACCGAAGCCTTCTATCATGGGCTAACTTTAGGCATCATGCTTTTCTTCAGGGGCGATTATGAGGTCAAGTCCAACAGGGAGGCAGGAGAGGGACGCTTCGACATAGCTCTTGTGCCTCTGGCGCCCATAAACCCTGGGATTGTCATTGAATGCAAAAAGGTTGATTTAGTGGCAACAGTCAAAACAAATGATGGATCTGACGGAGACGCTAAAACGAAAAAGGTGAAAATCCAAGATCCTGTGAAGGTAGCCATGGATGCTCTGAAGCAAGTGAAAGACAGAAAGTATGTTGCAGAGTTTAAGTCAAAGGGAGTTCCTTTTATTGTTTATGGCATAGCTTACCTCAAGAAATCCTGCCATATTGAAATATTGCACATATAGAAATCCATGATGATTAACTTATATATCCTAAGAACTGCTTCTTTTATTGTATCCATCATAAACTTCAATTCCAGTCGCCCTTTCCTCAATCATGCCATTTAATACTTCAAGAAGCCAAAGTTATTCTAAATACCGGAATATTCTTTCTTCTATTATGCAAAGCAGAAAAGCGGTGGAGAATCCACCGCTTTTCTGAACAGTTGATGAAGACTATTTTGCTGTGGCAGCCCATATTTAGCTATAAGCCCAGTATTGCGCATCAACATCGATGTATGGGTTATCAGCGGCGGCATTAGCCGCCCTTCCAAGAATCCTGTTGACTATGATGACCATCTCAGCCCTCGCGGTTTTATCCATCTGCATGTCAGAACTCAATTTTGTCCTAATTGAATGCAGTGCTTACGACTGGGGATCTTGCATCTTCAATTGGGGTTTTGGTGCAGAGCAAGAGGCATAGGATTCATCCCCACCCCATAACTCTCCTGACTGGCCAGTGCCGATTCCTTTGCAAGCTCGCTGTAGTCCGCATCTTCTTTGAGAGGGGAAAAATGAAAATATTTCTCACAATAAATTATAATCTTGGATAGCTTTACCGTTATTTAAAACTTATACAAATCTAATCAAATCATTGATCAGATTTGATGTTTAATTCCTGCTTCGCCGAGTAGCTGACGCGGAACTCTCCACAGGCTGACACCGTGTAACTCACGGCAAGAAATGTTATGAGCTCTTGACTATTTTCAGCTCGCTTGCAGTTTAGCTAAAGCCATCTTTTCTAAGTTATTCGCGGCGTTGATATCCCTATGGTGACGGGCGCCGCAGCTTTGGCAGTCCCATTCTCTTTCTGAGAGTTTTAACCCGCCGTAAACAGCGCCGCAATGGCTACAAGTTTTACTGGATGGGAAGAAAGGATCCGCTAATACCACTTGTGCGCCTGCTGCATCCGCCTTATACAGCAATTGCCGTTTAAACTCATAAAAAGCGCCGTCCGCAATATGTTTCGCCAATTTATGATTCGCAAGCATCCCTTTTACGTTTAAGTCTTCTATGCCAATGACACTATAGGTAACGGCCAGAAACGTCGTTAGCTTATGCAATGTGTCGTGCCTGGCGTCCGTTATCCGCTTATGTATCTTTGCAACCCGTTTCCGCTGTTTTCGGTAATTGTTTGATTTTTTCTCGTCCTTTTTCGCCCCGATCTTTCTCGAAAGCGATTTCTGGGCCCTGGCGAGCTGATCCGCATATTGCCTCGTTGCTTTGCTTCCCTGTATTACTGTTCCGTCCGACAGGGTGGCCAGCGCCTCAGCGCCTAAATCAACACCGATAGCTTGGTTTTTGCTGTCGGGGAATCGATAGGTTTTTGTGGCGTCGCTTATATCTGTTTCAACGGTAATTGACGCATACCATTGATCAGCCTTGCGGCTGATGGTAACGGCCAATATTTTCCCACTATACCGGAACGGCTCAGCCATCTTTAACGGGGAGTCCAGATTCGGGATCTTTAAAGCCTGGCCGCCTCTGCCTATTTCATCCAGACAGGTCAAAGCCGTATAATCCATGCGGAAACTGTCATTTTGCCCCTTTTTTTGAATTTGGGGAATCCGAACTTCTCTTTGCCACGAAAATGCTTCATGGCATTGGCAAAATCATTTTTTATGGCGAGTTGAACGGCGCATTTCGTTACTTCGTACATCCACGGATATTTTTCTTTTTTGAGCCCGTTCAATTCTTTCCGGTATTCACCCTCATTGATTCTCTCGCCTTTTACGTCTGAAGCTTCGCGTAAATTCATTTCAGCTTTTGCTGTGGCCGCACGGCGCTCTTTCTTTGCCTGTTTTTTTGTCTTTTTGCTGTCAGGGTTATAATCGGCTGTCCTCGCTTCGTTTAGCGTTTTCCATTCAGGCATATCTTCATGTTCCGCTATCCATTTTCCTAATGCCCAGTTATAAGCGAACCGCGCCGTCCCACATGCTTTCCGGAGATATGTTTCTTGCTCGTTATTTGGGTATATCCTTATTTTGTGCGCCCTCAGCACTGTCCGCCACCGCCTTTGCGACATCTTCCAATAACTTTTCGCTCTTTGATCCATATAAGCGGGCGGAGAATGCCGCGATTATTTCCGGCGCGCCTGAAGCCGGCCCTTTTTTATGATAATTCATCCCGGAACCTAAATCGGATATTAACTCATATGTCCACCCATTTTGGCTTCAAAACAGCTCTAATACTTGTTTTTGGCGCTCCAAATCCGCTTTCTGATCATGGCTCGATACCCGGGCATATGCTACCGTCTTTCTATTATCCGCCAGCGCCGTGTATTTGTGAACCATCTCTGGCCGAAGTTTTGATATATCATAGCGACTGTGCCCGCCTTCCGTCTTTATTGATGGCAATTTCCCTTCATAATCCCATCTCCGCAACGTTATCTCGGATACCCCAAGTATTTTAGCCGCCTTCCCTATTGATACTAAATTTTCCATAACTTATTTTATCATATCTATTCTTATCTTGCAATATTAATTATACTCATTTTGATATAATTTACTTAGATTTGATCAGAATTTATGAAACAGTTTCTAACCCTCTTCTGCGCGAGATAACGCTCCCAGTGTTCACTCGGCAAAGAACCATCGGCAAGCGCGGCGAGAATCGCGCAACCCGGCTCGGTCTTGTGACGGCAATTCGTGAAGCGGCATTGAGAAGATAATTCCTCTACATTTCTAAACCCGACGCTGATGCCCTCGTCCGCGCCGAACAGCCCAAGTTCCCGCATGCCCGGCGTGTCTATGACCATCGCGCCGGAAGGGAGCATGAAAAGCTGGCGGTGCGTCGTCGTGTGGCGGCCCCGGCTGTCATCCTCGCGGATGGCTTTTACTTCCATTAACTCTTGACTCATCAATGCGTTTAGCAGCGATGACTTGCCAACGCCGGACATGCCGAGGAAAACCACGGTCTTTCCGGGTTGCAAGTATTCGCCAAGCTCATCCATGCCAAATCCGGTATGCGAGGAAATCGCGTGTGCCGGCACATCTGGCGCGGCATTTTGAACATCGGCTAACGCAGTAGAGAAATCCTCGACCAAATCCGCTTTTGTAAGGATTACCACGGGCTGCCCGCCGCTCTGCAATGCCTGCGTCAGATAACGCGCGATTCGGTTGACTTTGAAGTCCCCATTCAAGGACGACAGAATGAATACATAGTCAAAATTCGTTGCGACAACCTGTTCAAGAATCGTTTTGACGTAACCTGCAGCATGTCCCGAAAAATCAGCGCGGGAAAATTTCGAGCGTCGGGGGAGCAATCTATCAATGCGCGAATCACCAAGCTCGTTGTATTGCAATAGCACAAAGTCGCTGACGCAAGGGAAATCTCCACGTTCTTCCGCTGCATAATAGAACGCGCCTTTAAGCAAAGCCGCCACATCGCCGCGTTCGGTAACGACGGCATACTGCGCTCCCCGATGTTCCGTGACCCGACCGGGAAGCAGGCCATCGGGCGGCATTTCTACTTCGGTGTAGCCGTAAATCTTCAGATCAATCATTTTTATTATTTATCTCTCCTGCGCATAATTGTATTTGGACTCAAAAAATCACGCTAACAAGCAGTCTCTATTACCGCTTCGTTTCAATAGAAATCAAAAAAGGATGAGACCTATATCGCAACCCTCTATGGCGATGTTCCCGTTTTCTCCATGTATGGCCGATATTCGATTTTAAGTTGAAACTACCGTTTCATTTTTGTAAGCAGTCACTAAAAAGCATCTCACTTGAAGAGAAAAATCAAGATAATTCCATATTTGCACTATAGCGCAAACTTTATAAAAGAGCAATGGAGAGTTTGAATATAATCAGCTTTTATCAAATTTCCAGATTTACTGTTTATCTCCTACTCTCTTTCATAATAAATAGCAGAAACATTAGAGCCACAGTTCGTCTTCCACTCTACCACCCATCTCTCCAATTCATCAATCATAGCGATGGTTTAATCGAAACACTGTTAGCCTCTATGCGCTCTATCTCAGCTTCATTAGCCATAGCCCGCGCAATGCGGGTTTCAATCTCCCAGCACAGCAGGACGATATTTTCTGCAGAGACATTTCTTAGCCGTGTAGTGAAGTTGATATTATCCTGTATGAACCGTATTTACTGACATAATTATAATAGCGAATAGCAAGCTTCAATTTTATCTTGCAATTCTGGTGTATACTGCTCGTACAGCTGGCAACTCGTTATAACATTATGAGAAACATATGATTGCTGCGGTTTTTAATCAAATGCTTCTTCATTGAAAAAACTCATCTCCTTTGAATAGAAAATTACGGCGAAGAGCCGCAGAAATTCGGCGGGTGAAGCGCGCCGAAATCCGTGCGGGCGGAACTGGCCGCCGTCGGCAGAATGATCCGCCCATTGCCAAGCGAGAGAGCATAGCTCGCAGTTCCGCGCTGAAATTCTGAGACATCAGAGAAGCTATACAGATTTTCATAGAAAACGCCAATAGCCAAATGAAGAGAAACGGCGACAACCATGACAATTCGCGTCGCGCCTAGACACCTCGGCAAGGCGTCCCTCCCGGTCATCTGAAAAATCCTCAGCTACGCTATGCCTATCAGCCCATGAGGGAGAAAATTTATCAAGCTGTAATTCCTGTATATTTCAGCAGAGATTTTGGTTGGCTGCAAGCAACCGTTCCTTTTTAAAAGAGCGCTTGGCAATGACAATGCCGAATTCGCTATCCATGTACTGATTTTGGAGTTGGAAGATTCATATGCAATTCAGTATTTATCATCCAACCCAAGAATTGAAAAATAAATTATTTTACATTGCAACGGCCATATAGGATAATAAGAGGAAACTATGTTGCAGCCTGAATGCGCCTATCAGCGCGGGAATTCCACGAGCCAGCCCCGTGCGTCCCCCAATTTCAACTGATTATAGCTTAGCGGGATTATTTTTGTTTGCCGACCAGATATTCTGCAAAAAAGCGACGCTTTCGCGCAATCTTTAAGACCTTGCCAATTCATTGAATCACCTGAAGAGGCGAGAGACATCTTAGCTATCGGTTTATAAATGAATTCAAAAAAAGCAACCAGCAACATCCGTTTTTCTGCGTTTGAGAGGATATCCTCCTTCGGCTGAAATAGCAGATGATGTTCTAGGGAAGGCAAGCTTGGAGCTCAGGCTCCAGAATGGCCTATGAAAGGATCGATGGATTTTATGAAAATTATGTTCGGCGGCGGCGCATCGGAAGTAGGCGCCAGTTTTATACTGCTTCAAATAGACGGGAAGAACATTGCGCTTGACTGCGGCATACGGATGGCCAGAGACAATTCGCTCCCAGATTTTTCACAGATACAGGCGATGGGCGGCGTGGACTGCATACTGCTGACCCATGCCCACATGGATCACGCTGGAGCGCTGCCAGTACTAGTCAGAGAGTTCCCTAATGCGACGCTTTACATGACCCACCCCACAAAGGATCTGATCCGCGTGCTTCTTTATGACAGTTTGAAGATAATGGACAGGCGCGAATCTGAATTGCCTATATTCGCTGAAGTGCATGTCGCAAACATGCTGGAGCGCATAGTCTGCTTCTCCCCTAACCACACCTTCAAGCCATTGCCAGGCGAGGATGTAACGGTTACGTACTACAGCGCCGGGCATGTAGTCGGAGCCTGCGGCATCCTGATCTCCGGCAGGGAGGGTTCCCTGTTCTACAGCGGCGATTTCTCGGTTGATCCCCAACGGACGGTTGAAGGCGCAGCCTTCCCTAAGCTGCGCCCGGATGTGGCCATCATAGAATCAACATATGGAGACAGGCTCCATGCAGCCCGCGAGGTTGAAGAGGACAGGCTGATGGAGACGGTTTCAAAGGTCGTCTCGCGCGGCGGGAAGATGCTCATACCTGCATTCGCCCTGGGTAGGGCGCAGGAGGTCATTCTGCTGCTGAACCGGGCGGCGGCGAAGAAGCAGCTTCCTGAAGCCATGCAAGTTTATGTGGACGGAATGGTAGACGACATATGCAGGGTGTTCATGAGCCACCCGAACTATCTCAGGCAGCAGTATGGGAAGCGGATTATGAAGGGTTCCGACATCTTTTACAACGAACGGGTGATCTCGGTTTCGCGAGACAAAAACGTAAGGGAGAAGATCATAACAGACAAAGGCCCAATCGTAATCGTCTCCAGCTCAGGAATGCTGACTGGGGGGCCCAGCCAGATGTATGCGGCGAAGCTTTCCTCCGAAGAAAAAAACTTCATAGCCATAACAGGATACCAGGACGAGGAATCGCCGGGGCGCATGCTGCTCAACCTGGCTGAGGGGGTGAACCGGCAGATCAAGATCGACGGCGAGGCGGTGGATGTTTCTTGTGAGGTGGGCATGTACGGCCTGTCCGCCCATGCGGACAAAGCTCAGATCATAAACCTCGCGCACAGCCTCGGGGCCAAGCGGGTGCTTCTCAACCACGGAAACGCTGAAGTTGTCGAGTCCCTGGCATTTGAGCTGCAGCGCGAATACCCCGGACGCGTGTATGTGCCGAAAAACGGTGATATCTTCGATTTCGCCATAGGATCTAGGCGCGCATCGGCAACCGAAAAAAAACTTGAGGCTATGGCCGAGCCTCCGGAAGCAATGGCGGAGTTCTGGTCCTTCATCCATCAGGCATACGGCCACGACAAGGCTTTCACCATTGAAGATCTGTACAGAATCCATTGGAACGGCTCTGAAAGCGAAAGCCTAGAGGATTTCCGCCTGCGTCTGAATGCATCCGCATACTTTGAAACCGAAAAAAAGCGGCCCTTCATCTATCACAGCGTCAATGAGGCGGATCTACCCTCCGCAGATGCGGATGTGATGGAGGTCAACGAAGCGCTCAGGCAGGTTAAGGTGTTCTTCCCCGCCCAAAGCGGCCTTTACAAAAGCGGCGCGCGTTTCGATGACAAAATCATACTGCTCTGCTTCGACTTTCCGGCAGTCCAGGCAGTAGAGGCAAAGAAGCAGATTGAGGAGTATGAGAAGCTTACAGGCTGGCATATCGAAGTAAATCAGGAATGCCGCCCTGCGGCGGCTGAGCTGCTGGTTGAAAAGATTCTTCAGCTTGCACGCCCTTCAGACTCCGTGATGACCAAAAGGCTCTCCTTCTACAGGACAGAGAATTATTTTCTTCTTACGATGTCCAAACCTTTGGATAATTTCAAAGAAATAAGCGGTGCATTCTTTGAGCAGACCGGCATTATGCTCAAGCAGGCGGACATGGCGGACAAAGTGAACGCTCCCATAAGCAATTCAAGCAGCCGGATGGAGCAGAACCAGGCGCTTGGGCTTATAGACAGGGAATTTTCCAATGCCCCGCATAAGCTCTACAAGAAAAGCCTCAAAAGAAGAGACGGCGCAGAAGGGATCGAACTGAGCTTCATCACCAAAGCTGCGGGAGAGAAATACCGAGATCTTATAGATAAGCTTGAGTCGCGCACTCTATGGAATATTTGGGTCAATCCCACAGCCAACCAGCACGAGCTCATTAAAGTTGCGGGGGAATGCCTGATTGCATCAGGCATTCCATACAGAAAAATCTCATATATACCAGATAAGGACGTAATCCAGGCAACTCTTGCCATATCGCAGGAAGAGCAGGCTTTAAAAGACGCGGCAGATGAATTTCTGGAAAAAACCGGAGGCATTTTGACTTACTGCTTAAAGTAAGTGCATTTTCTGTTTCCACAAGAAGAAGAGAACTTCAAACAGTTGCAAAACAGCCAGTGTTATTTGATCAATAAAATTTATTTCAAGTTCATAATGATTTTCCAATACTTATGAGGATAGCTTTATAATATACTATATAATTATTAGTTTTCTAGGTCTATTCACCATACAAGAAATATATCAATATATAATTATTGATTGTTCATTTTTTGTAAAATATTGCTTACTATTATAATTGTATTTTCCAGCATAATAGTTTATACTTAACATGAATTTATCTTTCAGTTTATTCTACAAGAAGAAATTTCTATAGCATATAAAATCTAATTTATCTAGCAGCTATAATGATGTGAACTTAGATGCATCATCACTTGACTTCTTCTTAGAATAGGTTCTCCACTGAATCAAACTCTCCACATGAAAAGAATTTTTGGCAGTCTAGCAATGCATTTTTTGTGCAATTTTTAAAAAACACTTTATTATAAACAGACTGCTGAAGACGTCGAATTGTAGCGGCAAGATCGCTTTACAGGCAGAGCTATATATAATTTGTTCATATATCTCAAGTATATTTTTATGAACTTTCAATTAATGTTCTGAAAATCCCATCTTTATAAATTTATATTTGTAATTATGCAAAATACATTACTTAATATTATTAATTACAATGTTCTTGAAATGAATTGCAGCCTCGCGCGGAGGAGGCGGCCGGCACCTCAGGGGCTTCCCGCCTCTCCACCCGAGGCTGAAAAAGCTGAGGAATCTGGCGATTCGGGCCTTACATGGAAAGCTCTTCAATTAGCGTATTTATGGCGCTTTTTCCCCTTTTAAAGAATCCGGCGCCTGGATCCCCCCGGAAGCGCCTCCGCCTCCACGGGAACCCCTTCGCAGGCCTCCTCCTTGACTTTGAAGGATCAGCTCTACGCGCTCCTTAAACATTGCCAAAGCCCCTTTTTTCCGTAATGATTTTGTTGATATTATACAAAACAGCACGGGAAAATCAACATAAGAATTATTGCAGGCTTCACTAAGATTCTCCATGTACGGTCGAATCCATGCGCATTTTAGAAAATGGCTCTCATTAAGCCTTTTCTCAAATTATTTATTAGCAATCAGGAATATTTTTTGAAGTCTGCCCCTTACTTAATTGAAAAATTCGTAGCTATTCCGACGGTTTGCAAAGCGACTACATTTTTGAATAAATTTGTCGATTGATCTGTCATAACTAACCTTATAATGTACTTATTAAAATTAGAATTTACATAAACCTGCAAACATGATTAGAAGATTTTTATATATTGAATTATAAGAATTGCAAAACAATGTTTGTAAAGATGGCAATCCATTGCGAAAAGTTCTACGAGTATCGAACACTGATTTTTGATTTTCCCATTGCAAATTCCGGAAATTAGTGTAGAATAAAGTGCACACGACATTTTTTTGAAAGGGCTGCGCTTTATGATGATAATCGACATGAACGGAAT
>JAISZB010000341.1 GCA_031269465.1 Clostridiales bacterium
TGACTTGCTTTATTAAAATAGGATTGCCTTTTCAGCTGTTTTGAGAAGCTTTCGTCAAATATGTTCTATTATTAATTTGAATTATGCAAAATAAAACCTTATATTTTAAAATATATAAATTAATTGCAAATCCAAAATTCGTTTTATTCAGAGCTGTAAATTGGCATCCAATTTCGGCTCTTTCAGGCATTCGTCAATCCAAGAAATATCTTCTGCAGCATGATTCATAGGGCAGCCTCCGCTCAATGGTAATATTAGTTTCTATGACAGAATCTGACCCTATATTTTTATGCTAGATATGTCTCCGCTTCTGTAGTGATATCCAATTTTAGTTTAAGGGATGCATGGTAATCTAGATCCTTATCGGTCAAATGATAGGGGTTTAACGTGCTTCTGAGCGAATGGATATCGGGTAAGTTCCACATAGCGGAACGTTTGCGATTGTCACTTGCAGAATATCTCTCATGCCCGGTCAATTCCACCCGGTGTCCATTTATACCGATTTACATTCAAATGTACCTATTTTGGAGCTTGATTATCCATTGATGCCTGTATAATCAAGCCCCGAAATAGGAACTCTCAATGCAAATCAGTATAGATAAGCCACAGACAATATCTTTAGCAAAGCAAATCTCTTCCTTCCTGGCATTAATCGGCTCCCCTTTGTCGTTAAGGAATCGATTTGCAGATCCTGGATCAGATTTGCATCGCTGCTCAACTTTACCGGCATGTTTTTGGCATGGCTCATTGATATATCTCGCAATTTTACATCCACGTGATTCTGCTCCATGTTTTCCTCCAGTTCGGGTTCAAACGACTTAATCCTTCTGATACCACTTTGCCTGCGCTTCGTAAAGATCATAAAACGCACCTTTGCGGTCGATCAAGTCTTGATACGTTCCCTGCTCAACAATCCGCCCTCCATCCATGACGAGGATTCGGTCGGCTATCCTCGCCGCGCCAATCCTGTGAGTAATCAGAACGGCTGTTTTGTTTCGCGACAGCTCAGAAAACAATTCATAGAGCTTTGTCTCTTCAACCGGATCTATGCTGGAAGTCGGCTCATCCATGATGATGAAATCGTGAGGACGATAAATCGATCTTGCGATGGCGATGCGCTGCCACTGCCCCCCGGATAGATCCACGCCCCCAAAATCGCGGCTCAGCATCGTGCCCAGACCGTTTTGGAACCCGCCGGCAACAACGCCCGCGCGCTGTAGAGCTTCCCTCACCCGGGCTTCCGCCTGTCCGGAATCCAATTCATCTTTTGGATCGCTTATGGAGACGTTCTCGCCTAGCGTCATCTTATACCGCTGATATTTCTGAAAGACCGCGGACCATTTGGAGCGCAGGCCGCCCTGCGCGATGTCTTTCGTCTGCTGGCGCCCGATGGCGGCAACGCCGGACGCGGGGAGATACAGGCCCATGATCAGGCGCGCCAGAGTCGTTTTCCCGGATCCGTTCTTCCCCACGATAGCCACCGTCTCCCCCGGCGCTATGTCGAAGGATGCATTGAACACCGCTTTTGCATGCGCGTTTGGATATTGGAATGATACGTTTGAGAAATGAATGGCATCGCCAGGCCGAATGCCGCATGCCCCGCCGGTTCTCTCCTCGCGCTCGATGAAGTCAAAATAGCTGATTATTGAGCCGTAATTCTTGCTAATCTGCGTGACTTGGCTGTCCGCCATGTTCTTCAAGTTGGCAAACATCATGCCGATCGAGGCGAATACCGCTGTGAATGATCCTGCGGAAATCTGATTGCGCGCGAGCAAGGCGAATAGAAGCATCAGTACTGATGCGTAGCAGATTTCAGAGGCTGCGGAAGAGGCTAAGTTGACGGCTGCTGATTTCTGTTCCGTTTGGACGGCCTTTTTATTAAATAGCGCAAGTGCCTCCAAGTATTTGCGGAAGAAAAAATCCGTCGCGTTCAGCTGCCTGGTCTCTATAAAAAATTCTTTGTCGCGGATGCATTTTTCATAGTAGAGGCTTTCACGCCTGATAGGCGCCATCTGCTCCTCCAGATTGGAAAACAGGCGGGCATGCAGGAATTGACCGGCCAAGACCGGAATGAAGGCGAGGAGAATCGCCAAAGGGAGCAGAAAGTGTATGGAGTGCAAAACCGCATACATTATGACTAAGTATGACAGATTGGATGTGAAGACGGCCGTAAGGCTTGAGAGCGCGGATACAGCCGCGCGCTGTCCCGCCCGGGCCCGTTCCAAATCATTGAGAAACTGATGATCCTCAAAGCAGACTGCGGCCGCCTTTGCCAGCTTCTTATTGAATTCCTCCGCAAACGCGCAGGCGGCGCTGCTGTCCAGCGCGCGCCCCATATAATAATAAATGGAGGTGACGAACTCATTCGATATGCCCAGAAGCGCAATCAGCGCAAAGTGCCGGACGGCGTCATTTGCGGATCCTCCATTTTGAATCAATGCAAGCGCGCTATCAAAAAACCGCTGCAGAAATTTGGTGTTGACCGCCTGAATAGAACCGACGCATATGCAGGAAACCGCGCATAGAATATAGATGCCCGGACAATTTCGCAGCGCAATCCGCATGATTTTCGGAACCGCCATTTTCCTTGAGGATTCAGAAGCCGCTTTAATTGCCACGATACCAGCTCCTTTGCGACTGATACATCGATTCATAGCTTCCATTCCGACCGAGCAGCTCTTCGTGGGAACCCGCCTCAATAATAGCGCCTTGATCCAGCACAAAAATGCAATCCGCCAGTTTTGTGGAAGCCAGCCTATGGCTTATAAAAATGGCGGTCTTACCGGCCATCAGTTCATGATGCTGTCGATATGCTTCGCTCTCGCTGACCGGATCCAATGCCGAGGCAGGCTCGTCGAGCAGATAGCAGGCAGCCTCCTTGGCAATGGCTCTGGCTATGGCCAGCTTCTGCCACTGTCCATGGGACAAGTCGAATCCATCGCCGCCCAGCTTGCCCAACCGTTTGTGCAGCCCCGCTTCAGCCGCCAGCTCCCCTAAGCCCGCCTTATCCAAGATGTTTTGAACCCGGGCCTCCGCATCCTTGCGCTGAGCCAGCTCTCGCTCTCCCAACGCTACATTTTCAAAAAGCGTCAGCTGATACTTCGCGAAGTCTTGATGCACAAGCGAAAACAACCGGTTTATCTGCTCTGCGGGGCAGTCCCTGACTTCGACGCCATTTATCAGTATGCTTCCTTCGTAATTGGCGTAGAGTCCTGTCATGAGCTTTGTGACGGTCGTCTTTCCGCATCCGTTTTTTCCAACAAAAGCGTAGTGCCCGCCCTTTTCGATGCGAAAAGATACATCTCTGAGCGCATCCGCGCCGCCGCCCGGATACCTGAAGCTGACATTGCGAAACTCTATGCTCTCCAGAGGGATGATCCGGCCATTGAGGCCGTCGCCGCCCGCAACTGCAGACAGTTGGAAAAACGAGGCCAGATCGTCCAAATAAACCCGTTTTTCAGACAGTTGGTTGGCGCTGAATGAGATCCCCCATACGATTACGCTCTGCAAGGACAGCACGGCATATGACAGCGACAGGTACAAGCCGGGATTGAGGGAGCCGGCCGCAGCGCTTCCCGTCAGCAGCAATATCACGGCATAAGCCATGATCAGAGTTAATGCGCCGGCGCCGCATATTTTAAAGTCCCAACGAAGCCGCGTGTTGAGATCAATCTTCTGAACGCGCCGGTAAAGGCGCCTCCAACGCCTGTTGACGGATTCGGTGAACTGGAAGGCCGTACGCTCCTCCACCGCGTCCCGATTAGTCATGATGCCTTCATAATAGGCGTACATCATCCGGTCTCTTGATGTCGCCTTGTAAGCGTCATATGTCTTTCGCCCCCCTCGAATGGAGATTATAATATTTGGAATGGAGAAAAGCAGGATAATCACGGCTGCATGCCACAAGTTCGCAAGCAATAGGACGCAGAGATTCAGCAGCTGGATCGAATTTGAGCCGATAGCGCAGACAAGCCTCAATATGGACGACATCCGCTCGCTTGGCTTGTCAAATACACGGTCAAGAAGTTCCAGCGCTTTCGAGTCTTCAATGTGCTCATACGATAAATTCGCTGTCTTTTCCAGCAGGCCTGCATGGAAACCCGACCTCAATCCAGCGTTCAGGCGAGAATACAGGAAACTTGAAATATGCGGAATGACATGGCTTGCAAAGACGGCGGCCACCACCATAAGCAAACTGCGATATGGCAGATAGCTGGGGCCGCTTTCACTGAGCGCGCGAAGCACTTCATCAATCAGTTGAGCAAGCAGCATGGTATTCGCAATGGGCAGCGCCGAAGATATCAAAGCGAGCAGAATAATCCCCGCAGCGCTTAAAAAGGCGCAATTCAAACATGTTTTAAAGACATACGCTATCCCGATCTTATTTTGCTTCCTTTCTACTTCTCCTCTCATGGCATCCATCTATACAATCACGAACACACGATCGTTTTGTTCATATCGAGCCATGTCCTGCTCTATGGCGTCAAACACCGCATTGCCGCGAAGATATGCTCTCTTTGGAAAACGGCCTGTCAAATCGTCGCGGTATCTTGCGTCTTTTTTGCTCCACAGCGATTTCATGGCTATATGTTTGCTTTGCTTGCACGCCGGCTCCTCCAAACAGCCTTGAACCGGATGCCGCTCCATCCTTGCATAGAAGCAGGCTCTCCCCACAGACAGCAGATTTTGATTCTGATGCACGTACAACGCAAGCGGCTGATCTGCCAGAAGGCGATCAAAATGACCGGGATAATAATTTACTTCCAGCTCTTGTATGGCAAATTGGCCGAAAAAAATATTCTTCATGCCATTTTGCATATTGTACCTGAGAATCATGTCTCGCTTGTCATCAGCCCCGCCGTTGAAGAGGTCGTCACGCCATGCGCAATCCAATGACGACCGTGTAAGGATCCTTCCCGCCACGGGCAAAATTCGGCCCTGCTTGATCCTATGCCTGCATCGATGCAGCAGGCCATAGTCGTTGAATGTCACCTTGAACGGGCGGATACCCCCAAGCTCTTCGAGGCAATCGAATAATCGCCCAAAGCATGCATCGGGTACAATTGGCGTCAGGAAACGCAACTCCCCTCCAGCCGCCAATTGCTTTTTCGCCATCCCAAGGGTTGCGGGATGTATGCATGGATAGATGCAGCCTTCATCTCCGAGCACAATTGAATTTGCCAAATCCGATCCCAAACCTAGGATACGCTTCTCTCGGTTCACTCCACACACCCTATCACATATTGATGATTATGGTTTTTCGCGTACTTGCACGATTTTGCTTTGCACCATTTCCTTTGCCACCACTGCGGCACAGGCGGCCCATTGCTTTTCATGGGCCTCTGAGAATCTATAAAACGGCGACTATTTCTTTCATTTGTTGCGGATTTAATTCCCTGCCTACGATTTTGAGCGCAGAAACCCCCGCATTCTGCAACTTTGGCATTGAACAGGTCGCGCGGGCGGCCTCTGCATCGAACAGAGCGAAAACCTCAGTCCTCTCTTCCGCCTGAAATAGACCTTTGCAAATCATGCAGAAAACTGCAAGAGCCGTTTAAAAAGGAACATCCCAGAAGTCCAGCACCTCAACTTCCATAGCGCCATCAGCGCAAATTGCACGAATCTCGTCAATCGTCACATGATAGGAAGAGACACAGTCGATCCACATCCATCGCACGAAAGAACGACACCTGTTCACGATTTATGGCATGGAAAAAAATGCTAGCATGAAGGGAGACAGGCAGTCTCATACCACGGGTATAGTACAGCAGTCCTATATCTCCCAATACAATGGCATCAACTCCTGCTGCAATCCCGCTAGAGACATATTTTCCGAAATATGGGAGCTCTTCTCATCAGAAAAAACTGTGTGTTAGCAAGCAAGTTTATCGTGAGCCAGCCTGCAGATCTCTTCAAGTACATCCATATGCAGCAGGATTTTCTTCCCAGAATACCCGTATTTTCCTCTGCCTGTAAGGGAGTAGGCATCAAATAGCTCCTCATCTGCGCCTGATGTGTCAATGAAGCGGCACATGCGACATGATCCTCTTTTGTTATACTAAATGTAAGAATATTGTTTTGAGCGTCCGCCCAGATTTCATCCTGTGATCGCACCGCAGCCTTTGGAATATCAGTGGTTCCAGAAGTAAAAAACCACGCCTTAACCCATGCTGTGGTTTTCCACTCCCGCTTTGCGAATTTAACACCTGCATATATGGATAGAATAATCTGCAATCAATACAGTAGAGCTTAAAGCCACAAAATCAGTATTATATTAGATGTTTGCATCGCTGATCACTGAGCATATGCCATATGCGTGGGATACCCGCATTATGTCTGCTTTCTGAGAGAGAGAGTTTGATTATCCTTTGAAACCTATATATTCAAGCTCCAATAAAGGTAATTTCCTATGAAAATCAGTATAATCAAATAGAAACGCCATTCTTCTAAGTATATTGAGTCTCCTAATGTGCATTTTTCGATCTAGCAGAAATATTTTCAATAGTCTATGCTTTTCAAGTATATTGAACTGAATTGCAACTATAATACAGACTTTGCTACTTGGATTGTTATACACTTT
>JAISZB010000348.1 GCA_031269465.1 Clostridiales bacterium
CCACCCCACCACCCCCCCCCACCCCCCCCACCCCCCCCCCCCCCCCCCCCCGCCCCCCCCCCCCCCCCCCCCCCCCCCCCCCCCCCCCCCCCCCCACCACTCAATGGATAATCAAGCTCCAAAAAAGGTAATTTTATATGAAAAGCAGTATATCAGTCGAGCCTTGAAAGTGGATAATCCTTCTATACGTTCGAGTGCAAATCAGTATAAATGAATAACAAGGGCTTAATAATGCAGAAAAACACCAACTGACTCACAAGCAACTCTGAATAAAACTGTATTTTTGATAGATTGCAATATATGATTGAGGTGACAAAACAAAGTTTTTGAGGTGGCTCGACAATATAATCCGTGCCAATTTTGCCCGGACTCCCTACAAATGCCTGAAAACGGACCCGTACTGTGGATAATGTGGACAGCTTTTTCGTTTTTTTCCGCATTTAGGAGCACTTGCCCGCAGATGCCGCATGGGCGCACTCTCCCCTTGCGCATTTAAGGAGCTTTTTAAAGTTGAGGGCGTCGATTTTGAAGCCGAAGAAGAGCATGCTCCGCAGGAGCCCCCCATGACGGGGATGCCGTCAGCGTTGCATTTGCGCCTCAAAAGGGACGGGATGGCCTCAACCCCGTTGCGCTGGCACCTTCTCAGGGCATAGTCGTCCGAACCCATCTCCTTGAGCTTGGCGACCCGCTTCGCTTTCTTGGCGGAAACGGCGGCACGCTCTTTTTCTGGAATTTCGCGCCGCAGGCCTCCCTGTTCGGGCATGACTCGCAATTGCATGTGTCGAATTTCACGCGGCACATGTCATTCTTCTCATAATATGTCGATTCGATGGGCGCGTGCCCCTCAAGGCATGGCTCCACCCCATGGGTCTCCTCGTTGATCTGAAAGCCCGCGATTTCAACGGGCGGCTTCTTGCCTGTCAAATCTGTCGGAACTATGGTTATGTTGTATGATTCGGCGAGCTCTTCCAGCTCTTCTCCGCTGTACGCCCCGTCAACGGTTGCAATGGCCGGCTTTTCCTATGCGCCTCGGACATGGCCCCACCGCTGCCGGAGCCTGAGGGGAAAGCCTGTTTTATGGCCGGCGGCTGGCAGCCGCGCGCGGGAACCGCAGATTCCCGCCTGAAAAGCGGCTGGCGCGCATAGGCGCGCTCAGGGTTGCATATCCAGGCGGCATGAAGATTTCCGCCGGCGAATTCGCGAAAACTCCCGGCATGCCGGATTTCAGCCTTGCTGAAGCGAAAAAATCAGAATGCCGCGCCTATAGATATGAAGGCGAGCTGAACGGAATCGAAAGCGACGCGGCATCATTGCCGCATTCGAAGGAATCCTTCGGCAAGCCCGCCGCTTTGAGGGCCTTCATTTGCGCGGACGCCAGCCTGGACGTCGAGGCAATGCTTGACTATTATGGATACAGGCGGCGCATCGAGACGCTTTTTTCGCAGGCGAAAGACGGCCTTGGATTCGGAAAGCGTCAAATCCGCTCAATCAAAGGGATGGAGCGCCTCTGGACGCCGGCGCCCCCTTGCCGCCCAGCCCGCCGCGCGGCTGCGGGCGCCTATATGGCTTTCGGCGCGGGGCTTCGCAAGTTGCGGAATGAAAATGCCGGAAACCGCATAAAATCCATATATGAAAGGGGGCGCGGCGGAGAAAGCCTCGAAGCGGCTCTTTCGGATTTCTGCGGCGGGCCTGCGAGCCTGGCTGCGGCGCGATAATTTCATATGCCATTGAATGCCGCCGCCAGGATGATGTGCATGCCGCTTATTTTTTAAAACATTTCCGCAGCCTGCAAGGGATGATTCGCCGATCGGCGCAGCGGCGGCCGTTTCGACATTCTTGTGCAGCTTGCCCAAAACGAGCTTGCAACCTTAGGAGTTTTCTTAAAATGCAGGTCTTGGCTATTTTGTCTATCATTTAAAAAATACATGAATTGTAGTATTAAAATTCATTGTGAATTCTGTATATTATTTATGTAAGCGCTCATTTAGAGGTTTTTATTCAGCCCTCACCCAGTTTTCGAGCGCAAGACCTTGAACTCGTTCAAATTCTCGCACATTGTTCGTAACAAGTGTAGCATTATTCGAAAGTGCGGTTGAGGCAATAACAATATCGTTGCCGCCGATTATTTGACCTTTGGGCTCCAAATCCGCGCGGATTTTACCCGCGATTTCAGCGGCTTGCTCGTCGAACGGAACTATTTCAATTTCGGATGTGAAATAGTTTAGCCGCTCAAAAGCTTTTTCTGAATTACGCGATTTTGCCGCTCTATAGCACAATTCATAGTACACGGCGGCAGGTATTTTAACGCTGCTTCGGTTGCAGTGTTCGAGTTGTTCGATAAGATATGGATATTTGTTGTTCAGGATATAAATACAGATATTTGTATCAAGAAAATAGACCATTAAAGAAGTTCCTCCCTAACAGTCCACGGAAGTTCTTCCGGTTCAACAAATTCCATGTCGGGAGTTGCAGCAAATTGTTTAAGCCTATCGATATATTCAGGCGACCACCCAAAAGCGTTTGTTTTGCCTATTCTACCGCTGATTTTGTTTAAATCAATGCGACTTTCGTTTACCACGAAATAGCCGTTTCCTTGTTCAAGAAAAAGTAACCGATTGCCCTCGTTTAGCCCCAGTTTGCGCCGAACATCAACGGGAACCGTTATTTGCCCTTTAGACGTTAACTTTGCCATCTCCATAGCGCCACCTCCTTTCATTCCTTGCTTTCATAGTAGCATCTCAAGTTTAGTTTGTCACGCGGATTTTCAAAGGTTCCAAAATTTACCATTATAATTTATAAACATATTGTAAATTTGACCTCCTTGACAAATCGCCACCGAGGGCGCGAGCTTCTTCTCCATCGCGGCCAGTCTATCGCTGATGGACGATGTCGCGCAGGCCACCGCCCGGATCGCCTGGATGACGGCGGGGCGGGATTCGCCGCCTGCGGCGCGTCTCCACCATATGCAGTGCAGGGTCGGTCTGTTGTTGAGTGAGTGCGCCTATGCCATAATTAAATGCGGCCGATTTAATAGCTTCGGGATGGAGTAAATCCACTATGCGGATGTATTGAAGGAATAGGAAAGTGGCGCCTAAAAGCTCGGGCTGTTCATGTTTTGACAGGTTCGAGCCTGATGCATCTAAAATCGCAAATGAGTCGGCATTATAAATGGCGTACGGCTCGTCCGAAATCACGGGCCATTAAAAAGGCGCTTTTCAGCTCGCTCTGAGGATTTTGACGGCGACCAGACCAAGATTTACGGCAAAACCGGCATGCGTGGCGCGTTCCGAAAGCTACGCATGCCGCGATTTATGCGTGGACTATAAAGTTTGGGGTTTGACGGATGCTGAGTTAGACTCAATAGCCGCATGCACTGGGAGCAGAAGAAATTGGCGTGTTTCAACGCATGTCAGCCAGCTGGAGAATGAGGGGGATTGGGCATGAAAGCGAGAATCGCGCTGGGCTTCGCCGTGGCGCTTATGTTTGCGGCTTTAGCATAATAGAGGCGTTTTGAGTATTTTAGAAGTCTCCTTGGCGAAGATTCCTGTCATCACAAAATTCTGATTAAAAACGCAATTACGACGCCATGCTTACTGGAATAATCGAATCCTTCCAATGCCATGATGGCATGTTAGCATGAAGAATAGAATAGTAGGTACGGTTCAGCGATGGCTTATATACCGCTTTCATCAAGTGTTCCTTTTTTGGAGCTTGTTTATCCATTGAATGGTGCGAAATGCAGATCACGGCATTTTGCACTCGCTGTATAATCAAGCTCCAAAAAAAGGCAGTTTAGTACGAAAATACATTTTATGGACATATGTCCATGTTTCAAATACACAAATGCCTTAATGTTTTCAGCCTTGGTGGTGAAGAGCAACGTCATAGGGGTTTATATGAAAAGCAGTATACATACCGCCTGAAAGCATTTATTCTGCCGCAGCCAAATCCTCCAACGTCCGCTGATAGCGGTAATTTGCTAATGTCTCTACGCTGCCCACAGTACGACCCCTTCTTCCCTCGCATTTTTATAGAATGGCAAAGTATCCTCCCATTCCAAAAAGGTTTTATAGTCAATATACACAATGGAGAAGACTTGATCAAATTCTAAATCCATATCCACTGCCAGATCCACCATCCGGCTGTGCATAGCTCTTGTTTCCTCGACGTTCAATAAAACTGCTATATCAATATCCGATTCCTGCGTATTGGTTTTACGGGCAAATGATCCATATAGTAAAATACTTACCAGCATATCTCCGTAAATATCGCGCAGACCCTTCACCAGCTTGTCAAACATTTCCTTATTCTTGCCTGCAATTCATCCAACTCTTTGTCAAATGCATCAAGACATATTTTTGCCGAAAAACATATTTCTCTCTAAGGTCAATTAATATCAAATGGAATTTTAGCTTGTGCAATCTGGATATTCTAATGAAAAACTTTCGCGTATCAAACTGTAAACTAATTGGATGCGGCGTATACAGCCAAGTTGCGGCCGGCGCGGGGATTGATCCTTTTCCGGCAGACGAGAGGGCCATGGCCGAAAGGCGCCTGGACTCGCTTTCGGAAAAAGGGCGCTCCGCGAGGGAGCCGGCCGTTAGATGATCGAAGCCTGCGCCGTCAGCGCGCCCTTTTCCGACCCCAGGCATCCGAACGCCGCCCCGGGCGCATCCGCAGAGGGCGGAGCGATTCCGCTCCCGTCTTACGCTGAAACCCTGCAGCCATGCCATGTTTGGATATATCCGCTGCAGTCGGGCCCTGCCGCAGCGCCAGGCAATCGTTCGAACGACTCCCGCTTCATTTTCGGCCCCGTCTGCGGAAAGGCTGCCGGGCCGCCTCCAAATCGGCGTCTTCGCTAGAGAAAATCCTCCGGATGCTCGTGCGCTAGACGCGGCTGTGCGCGCCGGCCGATCGAACGGCAGCTTTCCTCTATTTCTCGCAGAGTCGGCGGGCTTCATCCTCGCATTCTCCAAAAACTATTCATCCGGCAAAATCTCCGCGGCCTTGCCTGTGCAGCCGGCAAGCGGCGAGCGAAGCACGCCCTCTTGAATCGAAAGCATGCCGATGGATCCCGGAGGCGGCGCCGCATATGCGGAAATCCAGCATTAAGCCCAGCATCTCCTGGCTGGCGAAAGCCCCTTCTCCTCCGGCAGCTTCTTTGCGTCCCTAAATTTACAGCGCTTGCAGAACAAATGTATGATATCGTGGCAAGTGAACTCAGCGGCGTCCTCTTCGGCTTGCCTTGCGGAGTCCTTCTCGGCTTTCCTTGCTGTTTCCATGATGTCCATAGTGTTTTCGACTCCCCAGCGCATCTTTATCTGGATCGGCGGCAATCTGCCATGCAAATCATAGCGAGTTTTGGCTTAATTGCAGACAGCTTTAGTCCCCAAATCAGCGACGATTTTTCTTAACCTTATAATATTGGAGCGTGCGTCGGCCTAGCCGCTACCGCAACCGAGATCAAGGATGGGCGCTCGGATTTCCTCGAGTCCCGCAACGGTGAAGGTGCCTGGATGCCCTCAAAGCGTCCGCCAGCTCACGAACATGCTCGTTGCGCCCCTGTTTGCCCTTTTCCGGGGCACGAACCCTTGGGGCGGCTCGCGAGATCCGCCTCCGCCAACGCCGTTTGGCTCGAAGCCGTCGGGATCCACTGCTCCGCGATAGACGCCTCGCTTCAAAATGCACTGCCAACAGCATTCTCGAAAACCTGGAAGGCTCGCCTCCGGAGCGCCGGCCTGGCGGCTGCAGAATGCAGCGCGCCATTTGAACCGGGTGCCGGCGCGTCTTCTTGCAGGATCTATGGGCGGGATGCATTTGCATCTTCCGGCTCTGAAGCCCTCTCTCCCAGCAACCATGCGCTTGGACGATATTTTAATGCTGGCTGCGCATGGAAATGCGAAACTGCCCGGCTTCTTCATATAAACCCCGGACAGCGCGTGGCTGTTGCATATAATTTCAAGCCTGCAGGAGCATCAAGCCTTGCGGGGGATTGATCGCGCTCCTTTTCCCTTTGGAAGGCGGAGAGGCTTACGCCCTCCCCGCACCCGGCCTTCGCCTCGCAGATCTTCTCCGTCATCGTCCTACAGCGTTCCCCAGTTAATAAAAAAGGGTACTCAGTTTCCCGTTTTACCACTGCAATGTCTTTTTTTAGTATCATGACAACCATAATTGTGTTCATTCGGATAACCCTAAATTCAATCTTTGAATGCTCTGATGATATATTGCAAATACGGCAGCATGCACAGCGCTAGAAAATGAGTTTAAAAACACATTTTCAAAATTCAACAACAACGACATTTCGAAAGACCGCACAGCTTCTTCGCAGGAGGGGCGGGACACAGCTCGTAGCCTGCGGCACCTTCCCCGAATAAAGGAAAAGCGATTCTCGCGTCGGAAATGAAAATGCCAGATCAGGAATGGGCGATTTGGCGAAGCCGCGCACAGATCTATGCCCAACGGAAACCACTGAATGCTACGATCGGGAACGTCGCTGCAGTCTGCGCCGTTGCGCTTAAGGGCGATGCATGGCGCAATTCCGGCGATAGCGTGGTGTTTTTCAGTATGGTTGCGAAAATCGAGGCTGGACGAACCGCAACCGGATGTTGAAAGGCGGCGTCCCATAAAGGGTCTTTAAACTCTAGCGGGAACTGTACCGCATCCATTGATGCAAGCGCTGATTTTACAAGGTTCTTACATGTTCATTTTTCTTTTTGCCCAGCTAAGTTTAAAGATCCTTTTAATTAAGTTTTCTCAGCTATTTTAATCATTATGACAGGCTCGGCCGTTATTCTATATGATAGGAGTTGATGCAGTGAAAGATGAAGAACTTATAAAACTAATAAAACTTGAACATGGGAATATGCGAATGAACTTATTGAGCGTCATTACTGCGCGATTTTACGCTACTGCGCTCGTCATTGCCCTAATCATGATCGTGCGGAAGATTTAACACAGGAAACTTTTTTTCGCGTGTTCCGCGATTTCAGAAGGTATGAAGACTGCGGGAAGTTTCGCGCTTATCTATATACGATTGCTTATCGTCTTTGCATAGATGAATCCAGAAAGCCGGAGCGATATGCGATTGATGACGGCATCGGATATTCGGAAGGCTGCATGTCAGAAATAGAGAACCATGATGAAATTAATAGATTATTAAAGCGATTGTCCCCTTCCCAGCGTGAAGCAGTTATACTTAGGTTTTCAGAACAATTGAGTTTCAGGGAGATATCTCAAATAACAGGAGTTTCCATAAGGACATTGCAAAGTCGAGTGAGGTTGGCAATGGCGATTATGAGAAAGGAGAACCCATGAATAAGAAAGGCATTAGAAAAGCCCTTGAAAAGGGGCCCCCGCCAAAACGGCTGTCGGAAACGCAGCGGCTGTGCTTGGAAATGCTTCACAATCAACAGATGGATGTCGAAGAAGAACGAACAGGATTTTGGACGTTTTTAAGCGATATGTTTCGCTATGCCGGTTTGCGGCTTTGGGGAACGCAGATATTGATGCTGACCGTTGTGTGCGCAGGAGTCTTATCTGTTTACAATGCGCCCAACGCGATTTCCCTATTTGCGCCTATGTTCGCTTTAGCCTGCATTCCTTCGCTATTTCAAAGTCAGACATTTGGGATGTGTGAGCTAGAAGCGGCTACAAGAGCTTCCGTCGCTCAAATAGTTTTGGCAAAATTAATTTTGGCTGGGGCTGCAGACTTATTTTGCTTATCCATTACTTTGGCTGCAGCGGCTGCTAAATCAGATTTTTCCTCCAATGTGCTCCAACTGATTCTGTACGCCGTCGTCCCTCTTTTAGGATGCATGGCGACTGCGCTCTGGTGCATGCGAACATGCAGCCGCAATTCGTATAGAATAAGCATGATTGCGTGTTTTGCCGCAATCATGCTTGCAGAAGGGCTGTTCCGTTTAGAACCTCAGTTATTCGAGCTGTCAGCGCTTGGATTGTGGATCGCGGCGTTTGCGGCGTTTACAGGTGTTTTTGCCAGAGAGCTTTGTTTTCTTATGGAAGCTGGAAAGGAAGGAAAGATATATGGAACTATCGCTTGACAGATTGACAAAGCACTTTGCCCCTAAAATTGCGGTTGACTGCATCAGCGCTAAACTGTCTCCGGGGGTTTATGGATTGCTGGGAGCCAATGGAGCGGGAAAAACTACTCTTATGCGCATGCTGTGCGGAATACTGGAACCTTCGTCCGGTGAAGTTCTCTTTGATGGGCGCAACATTATGGGAATGGGGTCGCGGTACCGAAATATCCTTGGTTATTTGCCGCAGGATTTTGGATGCTATCCCGACTATACGGCGCGCGAATTTCTGATGTATATTGCCGCTTTAAAGGGGTTGCCGCGCAGGGCGGCCATCAAGCGATCAGAGGAACTGCTAAACATCGTAGATCTAGATGCTTGCGGAAAGAAGATCAGAACCTTTTCAGGCGGAATGCGCCAGCGTCTCGGGATTGCGCAAGCTCTCCTAAACAATCCCGGGGTGTTGGTTCTGGATGAGCCAACCGCCGGGCTTGATCCCAAGGAACGCGTCCGATTTCGCAATTTGATTGCCGACTATGCCGGCGACAAAATTGTTATCCTGTCCACGCATATAGTGTCGGATATTGAAGCAATCGCGGATGAGGTGTTTCTTATGAAAAAGGGCAGGTTTCTGCTCCAGGGCGCTATACCGGAATTGGTACAGAGAATTAGCGGGAAGGTTTGGGAATTGACGGTTTCTGAACAAGAGGCTAGAAAATGGGAAGAAACCGTTACAGTTTCAAATCTACGGCATAGCAATGAGCAGGTTATTCTCCGCATTATTTCAGAGGAACAGCCATCGCTGAACGCAGTGCCTTGCGAAGCGGCCCTAGAAGACTTATATCTGTACCATTTTCCAACAGCGGAAGGAGCGGAATAAAAATGGAGCTATTCCTTGCAGAATGCAAAAAGCTCTGGAGAAGAAAGAGTACGAAAATTTGCGTTTTGCTTTGCTTTTTGTATATAGTCGTTTTTGGAAGCGTTTTGTCTTATCAGTGGTACAGCTTTGGCACCATGAAAGACTCTACGAGCATATTCGGCAACAATTTTGACGGCTTTTCAAATATACGCGGAAGTCAAGCGTACGCTGTAAAGTGGCGCGGAGCTCTAACAGATGAAACATTGCAGGGCATGGTCAGAGATTATCAGGATAAATCCGAGACAAGACAGCTGCAAGACTATGAAATGACCGATTGGACTACACTGAATACATGGGTAAAAACGTTATGGCCTGAACCGGATAAACCGGATGTTCGCCATCTGATTATGCTTGACTACATTGATCCGAATGAACTTGTTGGTTTCTACGAACGCAGGAAACAAGCAGTTGAGCAATTTCTAGAGCTAAATGGACAGACTGGCCAAGAAAAGAAATTTTAAATATGGATTCCCAAATATCAACGCCTTTTAGCTATGACTGGGTTGAAGGCTGGTCTTTGTCAACTGCCAGCACTGTGAGTGACATTGGCATTGTAATTGCACTGTTTATAGCGATTTCGCTATCGCCAATGTTTTCTGGTGAATGGCATAATGACACAAAAGCTCTGATTATGACAACGAGAAATGGGTGGCAAAAAACGGCTGCGGCAAAAATCCTTGCGGGCTTGCTATTTACGCTGGGGCTATTTGCTTTAATTGCCATAGGAACAATTAGCTCTCAACTTTTCTTTATGGGCGCTCGCGGTTGGGATATGCCGATACAGTGCATCAAAGTGCTGGCTACCGCCCCCATGAATGTGCTGCAGGCGGAGATTTATGAGTACGCATATATTTTGCTGGCCTCCATTGGATTTACAGGAATCACGCTTTTTCTCTCAGCCTTGCTGAGAAGCAATTATGCATCTTTACTGGCAAGCTTGGCTGTGGTTTATGTTCCAATGGCGATTGCTCAATTTATTCCGCTTTGGGCGCAAAAACTGCTTGATTTGCTTCCATTTGTCGGATGGTCGACCGATATATTCCGCACAAACGCATATAACTTGTTTGGCAAAACTATCTGGTCGCCCTTTTTGCTAATCACTGTTCCTGTATGCATAGGCTTGATGTGCATTCCCTTTGCCGCTAGTCGTTGGTCTCAGAGAATGAAGGCATGAGAAAGAGCTTTAAAAGGATCATTGATTGAAATTCGGAATATAATCCAATATTATTCCTAAATCATCTGTCAAGCGCTTAATCCGCTGTACTGATATACGTGAAACTGCCTGTTTTGAAGATTTATTGTTCAGCATCTTAGCGAACAGAATTCTCCAAAAACAGGCAGTTTATGAAAATCCTCATAAACTAAATTTAGTATTTGCATTCTCGCCTCTATAAAATTGCTATTGTAGGGGACAATGAGAAATATTAAAAAACATGTGCAAGGCCATTTCAGAATACTCTCTGTTCATACGCTAATAAATTGTCATCCTCCTTATTCCCTTGATTGAACTTGATAGAGAGAATCTGGCGTCATGTGAATTTTTAAGCGCTTAGCAGCGAATAGATAGTCAACTACTTGGAATATAAGTTAGAAACCGACAAATGTGTATATAAAGCTGATCTTAACTGCTTCACAGTCAATTAGCCTATATTTGAAGACTGAAAAAATCATATAAAGGAAAATTTAGCAAGACTATCAGTTAATATAAATTAAATAGATGTATTCTAATATTTTATCTCACACAATCAATCCCATTAGTGATACTATGATATAGAGCGCATTCTTTCATGCTGATATGCTTCTCATAGCGCCCAAAATGAGAAAGTGCTGCTTGACTAATATCGTATCAAGAAGCCAAGCCTGATAAGCTTGGCTAAATCAAAGGAGGACCTGTTAATGGTTAACGTCAGCGCGATTTTAAAAGCGCCGGGCCTTGCCTTGGTTGCCATCATTGCCGCTTCAGCCATGCTTTTCTGGAGCGGTAGCGAAGCATTCGCAACTTCGTCTATGCCGGGTGCTACAATTGAACTCAGCATTGGGGATCCCTACATGATCGCAAATGGAGTCAGAAAGGAAATCGATCCTGGAAGGGGTACGGCTCCCGTCATAATCAACGACAGGACGCTATTGCCTGTTAGAGCAATCTTTGAGGAAGAAGGCTGTGATGTCTTGTATGACGGCGGCTTGCGCAAAGTGACGATCCTTCATGAGGCCACGGGCCTCGTTATGGAGATGTTCATTGGTGAAAAGGAGATGCTGGTAAACGGGAGGCAAGTGCTATCAGATGTCGCTCCGATAATAATCAATGAAAGGACTTTATGCCCTTTCAGAATTATTTCGGAGACTTTAGGATTCGAGGTGGAATGGAATCCTGAAAGCAGATCCATCAGAATGGGTTTGCCAAACAACATGAACCCTTCGCCTCCACAGCTTCAGACGCCTGCGGCTACCCCGTCTCCTCGCCTGACGCTGGAAGAGAACAGGGCGAAGATCACGAATGGATTGAGAGTCTATGATCCTGGCCTCGCCTTGTCAGGAATAAGCCTTTTGTCTCAAGCAGCTGAAGGTGCATATGAAGGAGCATTCACATTGGCTTCAGCCTACAGCGATGTCTCGGATGATATTGCGGCGATTTTGCAAAGGGATGACGCTGCGGTTGCGGTTGCGGGCGTTTATGGATATGGCAAGTTCGCCGCATTTTCCCACGATGGAAGCTTCAGCTCCGACGCCGATGGAAAACCCGGCGCCGATGAGCTTAGGATTGCAGTCCTGGAATGGCTTGTTGAAGGAAAGGATAAAGGCAAGATAGGTTTTGCCAAGGACAATGGGGAGGCCATCACAGCGGGAAGAGTTTCAAACGCTCTCAAGAACTGGGGCTCAAGCAAAGGGATCTCCTTTGTAGACGCATCCCTCTCATCCAGCCTTGATTATTATGACGCTCTGATATTCGGAAACCCTCAGCTGCCTTATACCCAAGATGAGCTTAAGAGGATTGAATCCTACATCTCAAACGGTGGATGCGCCGTTGTTCTGGGACTTGGATGGTCATGGGCGTCATACCGCAATGATCCCGGTTGCGAGGACATGCCCGCAAATACCTTGGGCAAGTTTCTGGGCTTCAAGTTCGAATCCGGCAAGTTGAGCGCCCCCAGCCATATAGGCTCGCTCGACGCAAACAGTGTCAGGGTTGTCTACGCAGGGGGAAAGACAGACTCTGAGCTTAGAGCGGAACTTGCCTCAAGCTCTGGATCACTGACTGTACTTGAAGGCGAAGGCAGCTTTGTCTACTTCTCAAACGAACTGTGGACCACGCTCAATAACCCCAAGGCGCTTGTGGACAACATTGATCGCATAGTAAGGGATGACATGGAGTTTATCGGATCGACCGGATACATCTATGCCAACAGGTACAGCAACAAGCTCCCGTTTCTCTACAACAGCAACACCGATATTCATATGTATACGGCAGAGGATCATTGCGGCATGAGCTTGGGCGGCGCGAGAGGCATGATTTCCGCAGCCAACGCCGCAGGCATGGGAAGCTACCCAGACTGGGTCATAGGCCATGAGATAGGGCGCGCGGTTGTCGAAAAGGTTCTCAGTAGCGCCATATCCTTTAACAGCTCTGGAATGGCTTGGATCAACGTCTTAAATAACTGGTCGATGTTCAAGGCGGATCTAATAAACAGCCGCCAATTCATGGCGGGGTTCCCGCGAGTGTATTATGAGGAGTTCAGCGGTTTTGCAGGGCTTGGAGACGCTGTACCCGGCGACGGGCAGCTAACAGCTGATGCAGTAAATGCGAACACAGATGTCTTCGTGAATCTCCCATCGGAGTTAGTGCATCGTTATGGCTGGGATCCGATGAGGCAATTCTTCAGGACGGCCGCGCAGCATGCGTCAAGTGGAGCGGAATTGCCGACTGACAATGAAAGGCTCCAATATTCCATCAGAACCTTGAGCGAGGCTTACGGCATGGATCTTTCTGAACTGTTTGAATACTGCGGCCTTGAGGTGGATCAAAGCACCAGGGCAGACTTGGAATTTTTGCCCAAAGAAATAATGATCACTAATATGAATAAATATAGAAAGGCATTAGCTCAATAAGATGTAATCCTTCAGAAATATTTTATTAAGAGTAAAAACAAGCTCCCAAAAAAGGAATATTTGATGAAAAGCGGTATAGATAATATTTCAAGTAGGTTTACCCTCTGGGAATCTATCTATGATTGTGTGATATCGACTGCCTATACAGCAGACTAATCTGTAGATTCCTTCTATTGCAGCTTGCGATTTACGAAAAACAAATGAAAAGAGTTCGTTACATCTATTCAGGTATTTTGTGACGAACTCCCGGGCATTCCGTTTTCTTCGCTTTATAAAACTGTGAAAATTGTTGATTGCGTTGATGTTGCAAAAACCGCATTCTTCTTCTTTGACATTCACTGCAGAACAGTTCGAGCATTTTCAAGAATTTTATAGCTTTTGGCGCTATCGAACAAAAGCGGACTTTTGCCCTCCATTCCAGCAATAACGCTCTCGATATCGCCGTTTCATGGCGTTACCAAAAATTGTTCTGACTGCATACTCATTTTTTAGGAAACGAAGCAGTGACTGCAGGACATTTCGCCATTTTTTCAAAGTGCGCAACCCACTCTTGCACTTTACAACAAGCTGGTAAAGTGTAAGAGTGGAGTTATACACTGTATCCCATAAACCGGATACGAGGTCAAACCTCCGCACTCCAAAAAATGGACACTAGAAACGCAGGGGTATCGTTGTCCATGGAAATGGAGATAAAGCCGATTTCCTCTTTCGCGCCGAAAGATTTTCCCGGATCGGGGACGCCCAGCCTTAACCCGCTGGCGTTTAACAAGTTACGCTTGTCGCATAAAATCATGTTTAGGCTTATGGCGTTTATGACGTAATAAATTCCGCCTTGTACTTCCTGAAAGCGAAACTGGATAAACACGTCCATGCTCTCGGTCTTCAACGTCCGCAAGCGTCAATCTTCCTCACTCCACAGGGTAAAACTGTGTTCAAACCGTCCATCTGCTGATGCTTAAGCGTGGCGCCTGTTCTATCACGTCCTGCAAATGGCATCCGCAGATTTTGTTCCTGCATGGCTAAGGTGCTTTCTCGAAAGGGAGCGGGTTTACTCAATCTTCACGAAAAAGGACTCTGCTGAAACGGATAAAAAACTTATCAAAAGCAAGTGATAGATTGGGTATACGGCGGCGATCAGGCCGGCAACTATCACGCCCAAAACGGCAAGAAAAAGAACTCCCGGGTCGATTCCGGAAAACATATTGATTCCTCCCTTTTACTGATTATAATTGCTAAACGCTAATTTATCGGCGGCTTTCCCTGCGACGGGGAAAAGGTTTGCCGCACCGGTCCGCTGCCTTAGAAGCGCTGGATCGTGGAAAGATCTTTCACTTGGATGGATAAACGCCAGAGGCAGTGGAAAAGCTGAGAAAGAAAGTTGCACGCCACCGTACAGATGATCAAGCTTGCTTTTATCAGAATTTTAGCGAGAAGATGCTAGCTATTACTTAAATGCCATAATATTATCGGCTGGGTAGATTTGTGACAATTATAATTACATTTTATCTAGTGTAATAACCAGATGTTATTAATGTTTAACCATGCGGATGTATTGAAGGAATAGGAAAGTGGCGCCTAAGAGCTCGGGCTGTTCATGTTCTGACAGGTTCGAGCCTGATGAATCTAAAATCGCAAATGAGTCGGCATTATATGGCGTGCGGCTCGTCCGAAATCACGGGCCATTAAAAAGGCGCTTTTCAGCTCGCTCTGAGGATTTTGACGGCGGCCAGACCAAGATTTACGGCAAAACCGGCATGCGTGGCGCGTTCCGAAAGCGGCGCAAGCCGCGATTTATGCGTGGACTATAAAGCTTGGGGTTTGACGGATGCTGAGTTAGACTCAATAGCCGCATGCACTGGAAGCAGAAGAAATTTGCGTGTTTCAACGCATGTCAGCCAGCTGGAGAATGAGGGGGATTGGGCATGTAAGCGAGAATCGCGCTGGGCTTCGCCGTGGCGCTTATGTTTGCCGCTTCAACAGCAACATCGGCTTCAACTGCGGCATGTCGTAATAGATATTTCGCCTAAAGGCGCCAACATTGGCAAATATGTCCTGACGGTGGCCGAAAGTGGCCAATACTGCGCTTTAACGGATGACGGAAACGGATCCCCATTCAATGCGGACAGCCTTTCGATCCTTGGCTTTACTCCGTTTTTTGAAGGCCGGGAGGCGATCGGCGTTGAATACGGATATATTGAGGATGGCGTCTGCTTTGCCGCAGCCCAGCTGTCTGTAAAGAGAGGAGCAATGCGTTCAGTCGCACAGCTCTACGACTCATCGAAGGCCATCAAATTTTACATCAAAAACATGGGAGAAGTTCCCGTTTCTCTTCACAACCTTGTGCTGTACACAAAATAGAATGGAAGCCCCTTTGTGGGCTTTTATTTTTGCCAAGCGGCAGCTTTTCCAAGCAAAGTTTCATATGATGCATAGAAAGGATGCGATAATCATTAAGCGAAGAGAAAGCTACAATTGCAACTGATAAGTCAATCGCAGCCGATGAGCCTCGCAGCCGATGAGTCGATCATCGTTAAAAGCTCCTTTTGCTATAGACCTAGAGATTAAGCTAGACATTAAGTCAAGAACTGTACAAATGCCTAGCACTAAGCGTATGTTGCTTTATTAAAGAACTGAGCTTGACGTGGAATTCGCAACATGAGATAATTTTGATATCTGACAAATGTTTACTTTGTCAATAACCCACCGCCTATTATCTCAAGGCTAAAGCCTTTTGATATTTGATGCGCGAGCTTGCAATTGCAAGTCCTGATTGACTAGCCTAAGTTTCCACGGGGAAACTGCGCTGTCCAGGAATACATAGGCGCTCCGGGGCGTCTGCCCTAACTCCGGACGCTGCGGCTTGCGGTTAAACAGCCTTGAGGGGTAGGGGCAGCGCCGCAGGCATATAAAACCTTTGAATAGCATTGGCGAAGGGCGCCCAGCTGCAGCAATGCAGAATTATTGAAGAAGGATCGCGATTTTATGGTTTATGTATTGAGCGAAAGCGGAAAGTCTCTGATGCCGACGAAGCGCCGCGGGAAAGCGAGGCCTCTGCTAAAGGATGGAGAAGCAAAGGCCTTAAAGCTTGAGCCTTTTATAATCCCTCTACTATACGGCAGTACGGAATGCACCCAGCCAATAGCTTTAGGAATAGATGCTGGAAGCAAAACGATAGGAATTTCCGCGACGACGGAAAAAGAAGAGCTATACGCCGCTGAGGTGGAGTTGAGGACTGATATTGTGGATTTACTCTCAACGAAGCGTGCGTTCCGGAGTGCGAGGCGCAATAGGAAGACAAGTCATCGCAAGCCAAGGTTCAATAATAGAATCCGCTCAAAGCATAAAGGATGGCTGGCTCTATCTATACTGCTTTTCATATAAAATTACCTTTTTTGGAGCTTGATTATACAGGCTTCAATGGATAATCAAGCTCCAAAAAAGAACATTCGATGAAAAGCGGTATATTAATCATAAGATTCAGACTCATATCAAAACGACGATCAGATAGGCTTTTGGAATGCAAGGGAATACGTTCTGTTTCGAGACGGACATGAATGCCGTGGACGGAAGGGTTGCAAGAACCCCATACTGAATGTCCATCATATAGAAACCCGCAAAATAGGAGGCGACTCTCCGAACAATCTAATCACATTATGTGAGGATTGCCACAACGGCTGCCGAGGCGCCGCTTTCATGGGCACCGGGGTGCCGCTTTCAGCACCATGCAGGCAAGCTGAAGCTGAATCTGAAAAGAGGACAGTCATTTCGAGATGCCGCATCCATGGAGATTATGCGCTGGGCGTTCTACAACAGGCTGAAGGAAGAGTTTCCGAACGCAGGCATGACGTACGGATATATCACTAAAAACACGAGAATCAGAAATGGCTTGGAAAAAGATCACGTCGTAGACGCGAGATGCATCAGCGAAATCCAAAATCCATTCCACTGGGAAAGATATACATGCAGAAAGCAGTAAGGAAGCGCAACTGCCAGCTTCATAAGGCGACTATCAATAAAGGCGAAAAGAGGAAGTTGAACCAAGCTCCAAAATACGTGCATGGCTATCCATTAGTTTGGTTGGCGGATATCTTGGGTCTTGTATAGGAGGGAGAGAAGAGAGAGGAGCGGCATAATGGAATTAAGATTGGGCAACATTTTAAATCCCACTGTAACAGACTTTAAAGACACTTTATCTTCAGGTATATTCGTTGACAAAACCGAATTAATATCTCTTACAAACAAAGCATCTTCTACATCTGACAAATTCTTATGCATTAGCCGGCCACGAAGATTCGGCAAGAGTGTTGCAGCTCACATGCTAGTCAATTACTACGCTTTGCAACACAACAATGGAAAGCTTTTTGAGGGCCTGAAGATCAGCAAGGATCCAACATTCCAAAAGAGCCTCAATAAATACAATGTAATTTTTTTCGATGTGCAAAACATATTGGGAGAAGCGCTCACCGTTAGAAAAACGATTAAGTCGATAAAGGCTGACATTTTGCAGGACGTGCTGAAAGAATACCCAGATGTGCCTTATAGAGACAAGAAAAACGTAGTGAAAACTCTTTCCGATATCACAAATTCAACAGGAGTACCATTTGTCTTCATTATTGATGAATGGGATTGCCTATTCCGTGAATTCAAGAACGATACATCTGGCCACAAACTTTACCTTGATTTTCTGAAGACGCTTCTCAAGGGACAAGGATATGTTCATTTAGCTTATATGACAGGAATTCTTCCAATAAAAAAATATGGAACTCACTCTGCCCTCAATATGTTTAATGAGTACTCAATGGCTGATCCTGGCAGTTTTAGCGATTTCGTCGGATTTACAGAGCAAGAGGTGAAAGACCTTTGCGGCATATTTGGACAGGATTTTGATTTGATGAAGCTTTGGTATGATGGTTATGTATTCAGAGGCGCAATTCATGTATACAGTCCTTTGTCAGTTAAACGGGCGTTGCAAAGAGGCGTGTTCAGCAATTATTGGAATGAAACAGAGACTTTCATTGCTTTAAAATCTCCCTTGAACTTGAACTTTGATGGCCTCAAAGACATGGTTTTAAGCTTGATGTCTCAAGAAAGAGTAAAAATAAACACATCTAAGTTCCAGAATGACATGACAAGTTTTCAATCGTCAGATGATGTTGCAACGCTTTTGGTTCATTTGGGTTATCTTGCTTATGGCGCAGAAACTTCTGAGGTTTGGATTCCTAACAACGAGATCAGGGAAGAATTCAAAAATGCAGTTGAAAGCTCGAAATGGGCTGGTGTTTCCAAATTGCTGCAGGCTTCTCAACAGCTGTTGATGGATACGTGGGCTATGAAGGCGAGAGAGGTTGCAGCTGCAATTCAATCCTCTCACAATGAGTCTGCTTCTATTCTAAAATATAACGATGAAAATTCTTTAAGTTGCGTGGTTGAAATCGCTTATTACGCCGCGGCTGATTATTACCTGCTGTATCGAGAACTGGCATCAGGAAAAGGCTTTATTGACATGCTCTATCTGCCTAGGCCGTTACATTTGGATAAGCCGGCTTTAATTATAGAATTGAAGTGGGATCAAAGCGCGTCTGGGGCAATTGCCCAGGTGAAAAAAAAGAACTACCCAGAGAAAATACTGGGCTATACCAGCAATCTGCTCTTGGTGGGAATCAATTATGATAAAAAGAGCAAGAAGCACACTTGCTTGATTGAGAAGCATGCATAGACTGTAAAGAAGCATATTGGAGAGCGCTCAAAATGAAGAGCCTCCTGATAGAGTTGAAGCCTGATTATGGGATTGCTAGCTTGCTAAACAAGTTAAATTTGTTTAACTTGGACGAGCTTTGTCAATCCCTTTTTTACACCTTATTTGAATTTTCCAAAGGTATGGCGTACAAAAAGTTAGCATGCGCCCTCTTGAGAATCTAGTTTATATACGATAGACTATAAACGACAACAAATAGACGTGGAGGTGCGCTATGGCTGATTATCGGCTGGCAGACGCGGAATCGCGTTTCGCCGACATAATATGGGAACATGTCCCGCTACATTCATCCAAACTGGTGGAGATTGCGGAAGAAGAGATGACCTGGAAGAAATCCACTACATACACGGTGCTGAAAAAGCTGTGCGATCATGGGATTTTTAAGAACGAATACGCGCTCGTCACCGCGCTGATGAGCCGCGAAGAGTTTTACGCTGGGCAGAGCGTCAAATATGTTGACGATACGTTTAACGGCAGCTTGCCTAGATTTATCACGTCATTTGTAAGCAGGCGCAAACTCACTGACAAACAGGCGGATGAAATCAAACGCCTGATAGACGAATACAGGGAGGGGAGCCGCGATGAGTAACGTGTTTGTGACTGTGCTTAATATGAGCGTTACTGCTGCTTTCGTCATAATTGCGCTATGCTTTGGCGCGGCTCGCGTTGCGAAAGATTAGCGCCCCGAAGTGGATAAGCTACGCGCTATGGGCGGTAGCGGGGTTTCGGCTTGCCGTGCCGTTCATGTTTGAGATCGTTTTGTCGCTGCTGCCGATTAGAGCCGTTCTGATTCCGGTCAATTTAGCTTCTATGGAACATATTGACGTAATTCAAGTGTGGATAGTGGAAGCGCGATTGTTTACAGTGCGATTAGAAAAAGTTTTAACATTCTCGAGAACGAGCATGTCTGTTCGACCATACCGGGAGATGACAGAGGTCATTTCAAATATCTGGCTTATCGGCGCTGCGGCTATGCTCGTCTACGCCGTAATCTCATACATTCACTTATCACCGCAAAGACAGCATATCAACGCCGTTCGTCTACTGCTTTATCCATCCTAAAATCCACATTCCGGACGGACTTGCGAGCGAAGAATTGCGCTATGTCACACTTCACGAACAGACGCATATCAAGCGGCGCGACTAACTTGTAAAGCTGTTCGCTTTCGCGCTCCTATGCGTCCATTGGTTCAATCCGTTCGTGTGGCTGGCGTTCGCATTGCTTGGCGCGGATATGGAAATGTCTTGCGACGAGCGCGTCCTGCGCGAATTGGGTGAGGGTGTAAAAGCGGACTATTCGCAGACGTTGCTGTCATTGTCTATGAATCGGCGCATATTAGGCGCTTCGCCGCTTGCTTTCGGTGAGGGTAGCATAAAAGAAAGGGTCAAAAATGTTCTGAAATTTAAGAAGCACTCGCGGATTTTGATTATCGCCGCCGTCTCATTTGTCGTGGCGTTGAGCGTAGGGTTGGGGCGAATCGAGAGCAGGACGGCACTACAACCCGTGATTTGCGGGATTTCAGCGTTTATGTGCTTACGCTAGGGCAACCGATAAATGAAATCCTTTTGGAAAGTCTTGCCCCATGGAGATGAAGATGAAACTGTGGATTTATTTCAATTATACCGGTTTTCATAAAATGTTTCTGCGGCGGCTCTCCCCTGATCACTGACTTGACCGAAGAGTCAAAGATTATGAGGCCGCAGCAGTCACGCTGATGGCTTACGGTGTCAGCAAGCATTTGGGCGGCGCTTATAGAGCAGTCAAGCTTCTTCCACCCCTTGTCGATGCAGCGCGTTGGTCTTCCCGCATTAACCAGCATAAAGACAGGTTGGTTCTTTTCAGCCTGGCATTGGTTCACTATGAGCTTTCCCCGCCGAGTAGCCGCTGTCCAGTTCAGCTTGCGAGATTCACCGCCATCCACGTATTCGCGCAGGCTTTCAAACTCGCTCGAGCGCCTATTATCTTCACGATTTTGTCCCTTTGGACAGTCTGCTCTTTTTCTGCGCAATGAGGCGGTGCTTGCTTAAAGTGTTCTCTCATCCTTGGCTCTTTAAATGGCAGTCGGGAGGAGAATCCTTAAGTGTTATGGCAAGGGATTTCCGCATGAGCGTTTCACTCTGCAGGATGCTGAGTTCCAGTTCCTGCACACAAGATTGTTTCCAGAGGCTCTTGAGATCTCAATGAGATTTGCGTTGGAGGATAGAGGCCAGTCTGCGGCCAGAAAACACATGCAAAAAGGCCCCGAACCCGAAGGGAGAAAATGCGGCGACAATTGGGAGCCCGATGGCAATCAAGGCGGCAAAACTATTGATGATACTTGTCTTGGCGACTTCGCCTGGGAAAGGTTGTTTTCTATGTCCTTGTCAGGGGTGACGCCATCCAACTCAGCCTCAGGCTTCAAGATGATCCTGTGCCGAAGCGCTGGAAGCGCCAGATTCTTGATGTTGTCAGGAATCACATAATCCCTGTCGGCAATCGCGGCACAAGCCTTGGCGCACAGCGGAAGGGCAAGAAAGAGCGCTTTCATTTTCGCCGGGACGCGGGCTGGCCGGCGAAGAGAAATGCGCCCAAAACGGGAGGCCGCCCATATAGGCGCCTGTTTAACCGGCGGAAGTCGGGCATACGCCCGGGATTGTCTCCGGCAGCTCAATTTGAGAGGCGAACTCGAAAGCGGCTTTTCTGATGCCAGCCGAACAGTTTTCGATGGTTCGCCAATAAATACCGCATACCGGGCATTCTGCTGAGGTATGGCCTCCCTGCCGGGCCGGGAAAGCGATCGGGGGTGAAGAGCATATCCTCCGTCATGCGCCTAGCGGCACTGCGCAAGCCGACGCGGATGCCTTCAAGCGATATCCTCCCTTTTTGCGCGGGACGTTTGGCAAATTCCGAAAGTCAGCTCCAAGCGCGTCCGCCTGAAATGCCAGAAGCTTGAAGCCTGTACGCCGCAGGAATATTTCTATGCGGTTCTTTTGAATGCATTTATATTCTGCAGTATGCTTGCGTTGCCTAGCCGGATCCCGCTGGCTGCGCACGGATGCCTCGGACTCGAAGCTGTTTTCAGGCGCCCCGGAGCACAGCGGCATCGATATCCGCCGCGCTTCCGTCATGCCGCTTTTCTTTCCGCGGGCATTTCGTATACGCTGATTCTCATTGGAAAGTTCCGATTTTGGCGTTGATTATATAATTAGTGAGAAATGTGGATATAGTCATTTCGCGCCCTTCAATGGATGATCCGTCATCAAATGTTTTGTTGATTACAACAGCTAGCAACCGGCTGCATAAAACTCTGCGCCAGCCAGAATATCCGTGAATTCGACGGGCTAGCATACTTTGAAAGCTATAACGCCTGCGGTTCGAGAAGTCCGAGCGTATAATGCGGCCACTTCGGGATTGAAGTTATGATATGCATTCCAATCCCGATTGTTCAAAAATTGCTGGCAAAAATTTACTTGCCATGGCATACCAAATGGTATACAATGAAAGCAAAAGGAAGTGAGCTTTATGGCACAGATGAGCATACGCATAGATGATGAGCTTAGAAAAAACGCCGAGGAGATTCTTGGGGAGCTGGGTCTGACGATGTCGGCGGCGGTGAATATTTTTGCACGGCAGGTAGTACGGTCGCGCGGGCTTCCATTCCCGTTGACGCTTAACGACGGGCATACGCAAAGCCGGCAGGATGCCGCAAAGTCTTTTGTGGAGCTGGCAAAATCTCACCCCATCAAACTGCCGGAGGGGTACGAATTCAATAGAGATGAGTGCTATGATGAATAAACTTTTCATCGACAGCAATATCTGGGTGTACGCCTTTGACGAAGATGGCGCCCCGCGTGGGATTGCCGCATTGAAATTTATAGAACTGTTCCGACAACTCTATTTGCATTATTCACCTGTCAAAAGAGCATAAAGTTCTTGCAGAAAAGTTCAAAATTGAAGAGAATATATGTTTAAATTTGCAAAAATTATCAATTAATTTGTATAATTCTTAGATGATGTATATGTTTTAATAAATTATATGGATAAACATAGCAACATTAACGACAAAATTATCCAAAATGACAGTCACTTTGCAAACCGTCGGAATAGCTATAAATTTATCGAAGGCGCCCCGCAAAAATATGAGCTTGTCATCTCGTATCAAGTCGTCAACGAAACCTCGCAAGTACTCAAGAAGAAGGGGCTTTCCGAGCCGGAACTGCGGCTGATAATAGACGGCATGTTCAGGCTATGCGAGGTTTCGGGTTTCACCCAAAGCGGAGCGGCGCTTGCGTCAGAACTGCGCGAGACCCTGTCCATATCGTATTGGGACAGTCACATCGTAGCCAGCGCAATCCTTGCTGGCTGCGGCTCTCTCATTAGCGAGGACTTTCAGGATGGCGCGATCATTCGAGGCATGCAAGTAAAAAATCCATTCATAGTGTAGACTGCGTCAACTAAGAAACTGATCACAATCACAGCACAGCGCTAAAGTACCGTAAAGGTATTCTAGCATTTCCCATCAGACTCTAAGAGGTCTTTGCCTATGAACCTTCAGCAGGGTCGAAAACATCTTGGCCACTTATGGGCAAGCGCATATAAATGGCAATATTAAAAGAACTAACGAATAATCTATAATGCTTCTGTTATATCATTAGTTGCCATATAGAAGTCAAAGGATTCATTTTCATCAGCCCTTTTACTTTGCCTAGTGCTGTAAGTCTCAAACAAGTAATATTACTTTAACATAATATAGATTTCTGAATTTGCAAAAACCCGACCCCAAAATCACTTAATGCTCAGGATATTTTTTTAATTATATTGACA
>JAISZB010000357.1 GCA_031269465.1 Clostridiales bacterium
TGTCAATATAATTAAAAAAATATCCTGAGCATTAAGTGATTTTGGGGTCGGGTTTTTGCAAATTCAGAAATCTATATTATGTTAAAGTAATATTACTTGTTTGAGACTTACAGCACTAGAGGTGCAGGCGCGGTTTGGGGAGGGGTCTGGGCAAACCTGCCGCAGAAATGCGGAAAGGCGGCTCTTTCCTACTCTACTTGAGCTACGCCGAGATAAAAGCGTTGGCGACGGGCAATCCGCTCATAATCGAGAAATGCCAGCTTGAAATGGACGTAGGGCGGCTGAAAATCCTCCACGCGAGCCACTTGAACCAAAAGTACAGTTTGGAGGACAAAATCCTCAAAGAATACCCGCAGGAGATAAAGCGGATGGCGGAGCGTATCGCCGGGTACAAGGCTGACATGGAAACAGCGGAGCGACACCTAAGCGACAAAGACCGCTTCCCGTCCATGGAATAGGCGGGAATATCTATGCCGGGAAAAAGGACGCCGGAAACGCCATCATAGAAGCCTGCAAAGCGATGACCTCCCCCGACCTCGTGCCGCTGGGCAATTATCGCGGCTTCAATATGACGCTCTCCTTTGACAGCTACGGCAAGGAATACCGCGTGACGCTCAAAGGCGCGAAGACGCACGAAGTCAGGCTGGGTACGGACATCCACGGCAGCATCACCCGTCTTGACAACGGGTTGGAGGGGTTCGGTGAAACAATATGCCGTTGCGAAAACAGCCTTGCCGAAACGCGAGCGCAGATGGAAACGGCAAAAGGCAAGATTGACAGACAGTTCCCGCAGGAAGCCGAGTATCAGGAGAAATCGGCGCGGCTGAAAGAGTTGAACGTCCTGCTGAAACTGGACGAGTAAGACCATCAGATTTTTGAGGCCGAGCCGGACGAGGGCGATTTAGCGCCAGAGCGGAAAGACAGAGATAGGGTGCGGTAAAGTGACGATATTCGCTCTTGACTTTTGGTGTCATATATGATAACATATAGATATCAAAAGTCAAGGCGGTGTTTACATGGGAGATAACGAAACAGCCATGAAAAAGTGGCGGAGAAATTTTATAGAGAGAATAGTCCAAGCTCGCAACGCGAAAGGGCTAACGCAGATGCAGCTTGCGGATATGCTTCACACGCAACGCTCCAATATATCCCGTTTGGAAAGCGGCAGACATAACCCCTCGCTGGATTTCCTGCTGCGGGTCGCCACCGCGCTGGATATGGAACTGGATATGAAACCGTTAAGAAAGGAACCTTTTATTAGGGAGAACATATACGAACTCCAACTTTACGACCAAAGCCTGATGACTTTCAAACTTGAAATGCGGGGCATCGAGGGTTTGGTAGCGGAAATTCTCACTTACGATGAAACACAAAAGAACCTGTTCCCGCTTGATTTAGCGCTGACGGGAGAGGGCGTCGTCAAATGGCTGGAGCGCAGGGTAATACCGAAAAACCGCGCCTTTGTGGACGAAATCCTAAAAACCTTGGATTTGTCCGTTACCGATACAAAGGGCATTATTGACGTATGCAAAGGGCTGTCGCTGAATGACAGCTATTGGGTCGTCCCGCAAGGCTTTGACGGCAGTTTCGCGCAATACAATCTGTATGAAAACCGTTTTTCGGAAATCCTTTCCCTTGTGGCTTACACGGGAATCGGGCAGAGCCACGAAGCGTTTTCCACATCGCCGGAACTGACTACCAACGGTATGCTGCCCAAAGCGTGGCGACTGATTGAGGGCGATGAGATTTATCTCTACAAAGGCGGTTCCAGCGGCGCGGCCAATACGGGCAACGAACCTTACAGCGAATATTACTCCTGTCAGATTGCCCGCGCAATGGGATTAAACTCCGTAGACTACGACTTGGAAAACTGGAAGGGTATGTTGGCCTCGAAATGCAGGTTGTTCACCGACATTGACACTTCCTTTGTCCCAATCGGAAGAATCGTGCGAACGGGCGGCCTTCGGGCTTGCCTTGACTATTACGCCGAACTGGGCGAGGATTTTTCGGAGAACATTAAAAGCATGCTGGTATTGGACGCGGTGATATATAACGCCGACAGGCATTTCGGCAATTTCGGAATCCTGCGGGATAACCGTTCCGGCGCGATTATCGCGCCCGCGCCGCTGTTCGACCACGGGTTGTCCCTTTTCAACTACGCTATGCAGGAGGATTTTGACAATTTGGACGAATACGCCAAGACAAGGTTCCCCGCCTACGCAGGCGTCACTTTTGAGAGCATTTGCGCCGAGGTAATGGGAAAAAAGCAAGCCGCGCAGCTTCGAAAACTGATAGGCTTTACTTTCAAGCGCCATCCCGCCATAAATTGGCCGGAGGAACGTCTGGCGGCCATTGAGCGGCACACGCAGAAACGTGTTCGCCAGCTTTTGGGTCTGGAACGGCAAAAAGGTGGCATGGAAAGGCAACGGAAGAACCAAGGTTTGGAGGGGTAGCGCCGATTAAAACGACTGGATAACAAGCGCACAGGCGGCGTTGGGTAAAACCGACGCCGCTTTTACATAGCCATCCGGCTTATTTTATTTGAGGAGGGACAACAATATGCAACATCTATACGACAGCATACCGCCGTTGCTGAAACAACGCCCGAGTTGGGTTGTGTGGGGAGTCCGTGACGCGCCGCTTAAAGCCCCGTTTGACCAGTAGAGTCTGCTGATAGGCAGATTATCGGCGACAAAGGCGGGAGTGAAGCAAACGTGGAACAGCTACGAAAGCGCCGTCGAATGCGTGGCGCGAGGGCTTGCGCGTTGTATCGGCTACGAGTTTGACGGGCGACCGTCGTCTGCGAGCGGCAATCTTTACGGCGTGGATTTAGACCACGTTATCGGCGAGGACGGAGCGTTAAGCCCCGGAGCCGCTGAGATTGCGGGTAAACTGAACATCTACGCCGAGGTCAGCCCCAGCGGGAGCGGCCTGTACTTGTTCGTGTTCGCGCCCGGCGCGGACATAGCCCGCCACCGTAAGCAAGACGGCTTTGTGGAGATTTATGGCGAGGCGCGTTATTTCACCGTCACCGGCAACGTTCACGGTAGCATAAAACCTATCGAAACCCGCACGGCAGAAAGCCGTCCATGACAAGTTTCTGTTGTCTGAAACGTCGCGGAAGACCATTACCTACGCGCCCGCTATGATACCGAGCGCCGAGCAGGACAGATTCCTGCGTACAGTGCTGGAGCGCGACAAGGTGTTTCAGGCGCTCTGGAGCGGCCAGCGGCGCAACGGCAACGAGAGCGCCGACTACCAAGCCCTGATGAACAAGCTGGCCTACTGATGCAACGCAGACCCGGACGCGATGATACAGGTGTTTCTCACAAGCCCATTTTATCAGCAGAAAGACGAAGCCCACAGGAGAAAATGCCAGCGGCTTGACTATCTGCCGAACACGGCGCGGAAAGCCGCTACTACGGTTTACTCCACGGCGCAAGTTGATTACGACCGCTGGCGACAGAACAGGAAACGCGAAAGGAGGTACGCAACTCGATGAAATATGTATTCACATTCAACGAAGCCAACTACGGACGGATTGAAATCGAATCCGATCACAAGGCTCGGCAGGGGCGAGGCCGTCAATCAGATTTTGGAGGGTAAGGTCGATTATCACGATGCGGACTTTACAGACTTTCGCATTGTCGAACAGGAGCGAGCAACTTCGAAAAAAGAACGCGATTACGAACGATGAACCTTCCGGACGGGCGCGGAGCGAAACGCGAGTTTTCGGTTTGAGTAACTTACAGTTGGTGGAGAATTTCGTCAGAAAATACTACCCGTCCCTTGACTGTGCGGATAGGCGCAGCGGAGTATGTGCGGCAACATAACGCTCCAAAACAAAAACAGGGCGGCTGATTTGTTCAGCAACCCTGTCTATGTGTTGGCGGCTCTCGTTTCGGTTCCCACCTTTGTGTCCTTGTCTATAATAGTTCTCCGTAAACATTCCAACTTGCAGATAGTCGCGCCCGAAACGGCTCACAAACGAACGGCGCTTGAAAACTCTGAGTAGACTTCACTCATATCAGCTGAATCTTTTATTCCAGAAATATTGAAGCTGATTACAGAATAGGAGTTTCTGTTAGGAGTGGATGCTATCCAATGTAAATGCCACTAAAAAGGCTGTCAAATCTTTCAGTGTATTTATAGTCATAATAGTATTTAAGAGTTGAAACAAACAGGCTTTTGCCAAATCTTCTATGACAGAAGAAAGTTATAAATGGGCCTACATCAGTGCCGAATCCGTTGCAAGCTCGCTGTAGTCCGTACTTTCTTTGAGCGGCTTAAGAATGCAGCCGCTTGCCCTAAATTGACCTGAATTGAATATCCTGCATTCGACGAAAACTCATCAGAATGCAAAATTGACGCACTCAAAGCTTTAAAAATTCGCCATCATATGCTTGAACGACGCCGACGGTGGCCGTCGATGGCGGGGAGGCAGCTTTATGCCTGCGAAAAGCTTTGATCAAGAAGTCGTAGACGCTGAGATCTTCGCCGATCTCCATGGAAGCGGGGTCGACTCGGCCGAGGACGGACGTCCGGAGCAGAAGCCCAGGTTCAATGCGCCTGCAAGCGGGCGGCGGAAATGGAGCGCCTGCTGGAGGGGCCGGGAGTATCAGGAGAGGCTTAAGCTGCGAAAAAAAGCCCGGCAAATCAAGGCTTTGAGTTCCTGGAGGACGCCGGTCATGGCGGGGGTCTGAAGCCCCTCCTCGGCGCAACCCATGAAATCAGACGGTTCTGCTATGCAGGGCTGCTGTGCCAGTTTTATGCCATTCCTCCAAGGAGGAATGGCCTGCTGCCGCATGCCCCGCTTCAAGCTGCGCGCGCATGGGAACCCACGGCGCCGCCATAGCGCGCTTCGGCGGAGAAGGGAATCCGCGCTCGGCCTTCAGCGCAGCCTGGCGCTGGAGGCCATGCTGGCAGTTTCGGCAAAGTAGCCGTTTCCCTGGGGCCGGTTTTCGCTGAAAGCGAGAAGCCCAGCTTGTCCCTCGACAGCGAATGGGGGGAGGCCCGGAAAAGGCGGTCGGCTGGGAGCGAGGGCTTCAGAGCCGGAAGATGTAAATGCAGCAAAGCCAGCGGGCATTAAATCGTCTATAAGCGGGTTGCTAAGTGCTTTTCATATAAAATTACTTTTTTAGAGCTTGATTATACAGTGAGTGCAAAATATCGATATCGGCATTTCGCACCACTCAATGGATAATCAAGCTCAAAAAAAGGAACATTTGATGAAAAGCGTTATATCCGAATTGCCAGCGCGGCTGTTACCATTGCCGCTATAAATAATGAGTTGCGGATTGAGGAGTATTGAGCACAGCATAAAAGTTGAGAGACAGTCGCCCTTTATGCCTTTTTCGGGAACGGCGCGGCGGCGGAATCTCGCCGCAGCGCGGCAGCGCAGAGGCGGCGCCAGGCGCGCCCGCAGGTAGAACGCCAAATACTCCCAGCCGCTTTCCCTGCAAAGCGGTTGGGAGCTCGTAGATTCTTTCCTTTCCGAATGCGGAAATTGCCAAGCTGAGGACAATCCTCAGCGCCCGGCAAGGAAAGAGCCGCTCAAATTCAACCGTGAAGCAGTGCCGCGGATTTATCCGCTCACGGTGAATGACTTCAAGGGCCTATATTCTCCAAAGCATATGCGCGGCTACCTAGCCCGATTTGCTCCGCCGCTTCGATGGCATGCACGCCGTTTTGCGATTCTACTCTGCGAATGAAGCTTTTGTTGCCTTCAGCCCTGTAAATCAAATCCATGCATGCCTGGTCAAGTGCAACTGGGTCGGTTGACGCGAGGATGCCGATGTCGTGAATGTCTGGCTCGGCAGGGCGGCCATTGCAGTCACAGTCAATAGACAAGCGGTTCATCACATTGATGAAAACAATCTGTCCGTTATCCAAACCTTTAACGTAATCCACAACAGCTTTTGACGCGTCCGCCATTGATTCAAGAAACATGGTCTGGTCGCCGCCCCAAGGACTTGCTGCGCTTTTGCCGCCCGTATGTATGAGTGATTTGCCTTTGGTCGTTCCATAGCCAATCGAAAGCATTTTCAACGCTCCGCCATATCCCGCCATTTGGTGTCCCTTAAAGTGCGACAGCACAACATGGAAATTGAAATCGCCGATGCGCTCGCCAACAGTGTTGGCTTTGAGTTGCAAACCTCCGACCACAGGGATTTCCATTTCGCTGCCGTCGTCCATAAGGACGATTGGTTCAAAGCCGTGGTCTTTCGCGACCTGATAATGCAGATCGGTACTCGCCCGCTTGCCGCCATAAGCGGTATTGCACTCAATGTAAGTGCCGTTCAGCCCTTTGACGAATTCTCCGATAAGCTCCTGACGCAGATAGTTGCTTGCTGGCGGTTCGCCAGTGCTGATCTTAACCGCGACTTTATCGCTTTCTAACGGAGCGATTCCGAGCGCGTCAAATGCCGCCTGCAACCCTTCGGGCGTGATGTCGTAAGTCATATAGACCGTTGCGGCGGGAGCGAGAGCAGGTTTAGCGGCAGGCTCTCTAATCGGTGCCGCATCCTGCGAAGACGGAGCCGCAGATTCAGCGGGTGTTCTGCTCGTGGTCGTGGAACTGCAAGCCGCCGCAAATACCATGACAAGTGTCAGCGGCAACAGCAACGCAATATTTTTCATCAGAGGTCGCCTCGCTGTTTAATAAATCCGACAAACATCTCGACCGCCTCCGGAGTGTCGTGACGGAAAAAAAGGCTCTGTGCGGTGTCGAGCTTCTCAATCTCGGACATATCCTCTGCCGACAGAGTGAAGTCGAATACATTGAAGTTTTCCGACATACGCTCCTTGCGCGCGGATTTCGGAATAACTGCGACGCTGCTTTGGATGAGGAAGCGCAGAGCAGTTTGACCTATGCTCTTGCCGTACCTCGCTCCGATGCCGGCGAGCGCTTCATTGGAAAAGAAATTGTTCCTGCCCTCCGCAAAAGGCGCCCATGCTTCGGCTTGCACTCCATACTTGGCAAGAATCTCGCGGGCGTATTTCTGCTGATTGAAAACGTGCGTCTCAATTTGATTGACTTGCGGCTTGACTTCCGCAAACGAGGCAATATCCGCAAGCCTGTCAGGATAGAAATTGCTCACGCCGATTGCGCGAGCTTTGCCCGCTTTGTACGCATCCTCTAGAGCGCGATACGCGCCGTAAACATCGGAGAAAGGCTGATGAAGCAAAAACAGGTCAACATAGCCCGTTCTTAATTTTTCAAGCGAGCGGTCGATGGATTTTGAGGCGTTTTCGAAGGCGTAGTTTGATAGCCAAATTTTCGTCGTCAGGAAAATTTCCTCGCGAGGTACGCCGCTTTTTGCGATTGCGTTGCCGACGGCTTCCTCGTTGAAATAACTCTGAGCCGTGTCGATATGGCGATAACCCACATCAAGCGCATCAAGGACGCATCGCTCGCATTCAGCGAGATCGGGGATTTGAAATACCCCGTAGCCGAGCATCGGCATTTTGACTCCGTTGTTAAGCGTTGTGAATTCCATTGCAGTTTTCCTCCCTGTTATTGGCTTTGGTTATTAGCAGCGATTATTTCTTCCAGACTGATATTCTCGTTTCGATAACGGGCATTCGGATTTTTATCCATTATATTCATGACTATAGCTTTTTGGGGACAGTTGTTTGCGCAAGCAAGGCAGAATTCACAGGTCTTCGATTTTCGCGCTGCCATGCCGTCTTTTATAAATAAATCGCCAATCGGGCAAACTTTCGCACAAACGCCGCAACCGATGCAATCTTCAGTGACCTTTATTTGCTCCCCGTTGTTAAATGAGGGATTTTGCCTGCCCATATTTGCAACCATTGCGTGAAGTTTGCGCCCCTCATCCGAGGCAATCGGAATATCTTTTAGTTTCGACGATAGTGCTGCCTTAATCGTTTCTATCTGTCCATCTACCCTTTTGTCAATCATCTTTTCTTCGTCCATGTTGAAAACAGGCAAATAATTATCAACCAACTTTACTGTTCCGATATAATCCACTTTGACGCCAAATTCTTTTAGCAATGCGCAAGTAAATTCCGGCGAGTCGCTTTGGTCGTGCCCATAAGTTAGAATCATATAAAAATAGTCGGTTTTGAATGTCTCCTTTTCTATAAACCTCATTACGATTTTCGGCGGTTCGCCAGCGAAAACTGGGCATACAATGCCGATGCTCTCGTCCTCAAAGCGCAGTTCGCCATTTTTCAGCAACTGCGGAATGCTCAGGGGATTTTTGCTGAGTTGTTTTGCAACATAAAGGCTATTGCCGGTTGCGGTGAAATAAAATAGCAAAACAGACTCCTCCTTATATTTGCCTGCCCATTTCATAAGCTTGTTTCATAGCGGCGGTTTGGCGTATGTCCCCAAGCTGCCAAGCGCCGCTGCCGTAAATTGCTCCTTTTTCCTTCGCGCCGTAAAGACACTCTGAGGAGAAACCTCGCAAACCGTCAAACGTTCTGTCCATCGCATGATTGTCCGTGTCCGCCATAGTCGCGATAAAATAAAAGTCTTTTTCCATAATCTCTGTGTAGCGCGGCAATGTGCGGTCGATAAAGGTTTTCATTTGAGCGCACATCGTATAGAAATATACTGGCGTCGAGAGGACGATTATGTCTGCGTCTACCATTTTTTCGAGTATACGCTCCATATCGTCTTTTCTGGCGCATTCGCGCGTTTCCTTGCAGGCGTAACAGGCAACGCAATAGCCGATATTTTTATCTGCTATCCGGATTTTCTCGGCAATGTTGCCGCTTTCTTCCGCTCCGCGTACAAACTCATCGCAAAGAGTGTCCGAATTGCCGCCCTTGCGCGGACTTGATGAGATAACCAGTACGTTTTTCATATTGCCCTCCGTCAGTTTAATCACTTTTCGATGGCATTGCCAATGATATTCTTGGAGAAATTCGACTGTTCGGGCGTTCTGAGCGTCGCCTTATCAACGCCCCAGCCGCCGCGCATCAGATAAAACACATACATAGAGGCACTGCATGATCAAGCTCCAAAATCGGAGCTTTCATATGCAAATCAGTATAACATAGGGCTTTTTTATTCAGAAGCATCAATGAGTTGAGTAGTTTATACCGCAAGGTTATAATTGTAATGCATGTTGAACTGCGTTCAGAAAAACCCCGACTGTTTTGGATGGGTCGGGGGAGTGGAGCAAGCCGTATGGAATTGTGAAGTCCCACTCAACGGGCAGGATTTTAATCAGCGGGTGGGCGTTTTTCCATAAGTCGAATGCGACTAAAAGGCTCTCGCCATTCTCACAGCGGTTAAAAACGTCCAGCTTGAAAAAGTCAAAATCTTCGACTGTAAGTTTCTGCTCCTCAACAAAGTCGCGCAGTCTGTCGGTATAGGCATTCCAGTTCCTGCGAATTAGCAATATTTTTTCGCCGCGCAGATCATCAAGGGTCAATTTGCCTTTTTCCGCAAACCTGTGATGGATGCTAAGGGCAAGGCGAATCGGTTCATCACGCAGTTTAAGAGCGGCGCAACCCCAGTCGACACGGTGAATTTCATCGAACAGCCCTGCTACGACATCAATGTCGCGTCCGAGGTTTTTCAAAATCTCTCTGGCTGTTTCAGGCGTGTTGTCGAACTGAACGAGCCGGAATTTGATGTCAGGACAGAGCTTGTGGATTTTAAGGTCGTGTAAAAACTCGCTAGGAGTCATAGGTGAAGTGCCGATTCTGATTACTGCATCTGTCTGGTTTGCAGCGTCTTTTGCCCGCTGAACGGAATCCTTGCAGTAGCTGATTATATACTTCGCGTCGTCATATAGAGATTTCCCCGATTCGGTCAGTGTAAGTCCGCGATGAGTGCGCACGAATAAGTGCAACCCTAAATTCGCTTCAAGGCTGTTGATTTGCTTTATGATCGCCGTCGGAGTGATATAGCTTTCTTCGGCGGCCTTTGAAAAGCTGCCTGCGTCCGCTACTCGGATAAATGTTTCTAGTTGGGGGTTGTACATATTTTCATCTCCTGACTCGTTCTCGTTTTCAGCGCAAGCTCTTTTTTGCAGGATTACTTGTTTTGCCATTCTGCTTCGCCTTTTTGGCCAAGCTTATCCGCATTCAAACATAGTGCGCACTTTGCGCCGTTTCGCTTGAGCGTTTCGTGTCTTGAACTTTTACATTCAAAGGACAGTGCTGGCATTAGTTGCAATCAGAGCATTTTTCTTTATCTTGCTTATACGGATTAGAATTGGAAAGTCACGTTTTTGAGGTCGGATTATACAATGCTTCAATGAATGGATAATCAGACCTCAAAATCGTGACCTTTGGTTGCAAATCAGCATAGCGAAAAGCGATCCGAGCGCTCTCGCTACTTCGGATGAAATGCTCATAATCTGTTAACAGCTCAAAGTCTGGAATTGTTAATTACTATATTGCATTTATAATATCGAAATTATAATCAAGGCGCAACCCTTTGAAGGCTGATGAGATTGTCGGACAATATCGAATAAGCTGGATTTGCTGATCCCTTGCAGTCGCCTGTTGAATTTGGATGGTTGCATCATCTCAAATATTATAAAGATTGTTTGCTATTTATTTTTTTTAACATTAAGTTCTCAGGATCTCGGCATGAATATATTTTAGCTAAAATCGTCGGAATACCCCATTTTTCACTCGATATTTACAAGCTTTCAAAATGAAAGGACTGCGAATGACATCGAATTGCACCTGGCGGCCTTGCCTCAGCCATTTCCTGAAATCCGCTCGGACAGAACGAAGAGTCGATAGCGGAGTATGCTGGGAACCTGATGAACGCAGGTAGGGTGTGAGCAGATGACGCTCAAGGAGCACATGGATCCGTTTACAGGCGGCGACGCATTCAAGCCGCTTAAACGGCCATCAGGGAAGAGCTGGAGCCACACAGCCTGGAGATGCGCCCAGCTATAGCAAATGCGCAAAATCGCCGCACCCGACGTGCGCAGGTACTCTTGAGGCTTTAGAGTACCTGCGACGACCTTTTTAGAAGAAGTTTCTAATCGCTATCATAATAAGGAGCGCTCCGCTTATCAAGGCGCCGAACTGGCCAAGTTCGAATGAGCCTATGTGTACATTTGCGAATTTCTTCCCGGCCTTGACCCCCGCCCATAGAGTTATGAAGCTTCCAGTAGACGCGGCTATGGAGATGGCAAGGGGAGAAAAACCGATAAGACCTGCACTCAAGCCGTTTGTCAAGGCGTTAGCGGACAGCGCCGCTCCGAGAACCAGGGCCTCTATCGTGCTTATATGCTTGGATTTGTCCATATCAGCCAATTCAGGATTCTGAAGAATGGATGATATGCCTAGCGACCGCTCTTTTTTTAAGGTGAGGGCAGACTTGCCCGGCGCAGCCATGATGATAATTCGAAGCCCAATTGCCGCAAGCAGCAAAGCGCTTGCAATTAAAGGGAAGACGCCTGGGAGGATCCCGGAAATCCATCTCCCGGAGACTATCCCGAAATAGCTGAAAACGAGGCATACGCCTGAAATGAGGAGATTGGACGAAAAGCTTACGCGAATGGATCTGATGCCGTAGGAAATCCCGACGCCCAGATTGTCGAGGCTTGATGAAGCCGCTAAGCCGAGGATGATCAGCCATGCCATAAATTTCACCTTCTATGCTCTTTGATTAGATTCAAATGCTTGGATATGCCCAGATGCATTGCTTTTCAAAATGAACTTGCCTATAAAGCCTTCAACCAAATTCCCAGACAAGCGCATATAGTAAATAAACCGGATCAACGCCTAAAAATACAATGCATATCTGCAGATGCCCACTGCAAGGCCATTGTTGAACTTAAACGCAGCAGTATTCTGGCGGATTGCGGTACAGCATGTAATTGCATTATATGGCAGATCATGTTTATAAGTGACAGCCTGGCATTTTGAAAAGCCATGAGTTGCTTTGGATGCTTCAATAGAGCTGGGGTTGCGTCCCTCATTAGAGCTTCACATGAGTAAAACGTCTTTTTTAGGGTCGTCTTCTTAAAAAATGCAGGCTCAGATTGGGTTCGACCTGAAAGAGGGGATCTATGCTGATTTGCATATGAAACTGCCTATTTTAGGCTTGATTATACAGTTAGCGGATAATCAAGATTTTGGTTGCATTTGTCTGTGAATCAGCATATCCAAGAGAGAAAATTACAGATAATGAAGAAGAAATGAATAGGGAAACTTGACTGATACAGCGAATTTCATCAAATGTTCCTTTTTTGGAGCTTGACTGTCCATTGAGCAGTGCGAAATTCCTATATCGGCATTAAGCACTCGCTGTATAATCAAGCTCTAAAAAGGTAATTTGCTATGAAAATCAGTATAAATAGAAACAGCGCCTTGAACAGTCCAAAAAACGAACTGTTCTGAGCGCCATTAAGGGTCTGTCGATTATGAGATGAGGCTTGCCTTATAAAGCGAAAAATAAAATAATGGAAAAATGCTATACCGATTTTCATACAAAGTTCCTTTTTCAGAGCTTGACTGTCCATTGAGCAGTGCGAAATTCCGATATAGGCATTTCGCGTTCGCTGGACAGTCAAGCTCTAAAAAAGGAGACATCATATGATAGCGCCTGTTCGGTTTCTGATGTAAAGCTGGAGGGAATCCAGCATGGTAAGGAATAGCCAACCGCCATGTAGGATGGGGAGCAAGCGAGCCGTGTGATAGAGCCTCGTTATTCTCAACAAGCAAGAGCCGATGCTTTTCATATGGCAGCAGGCAACACAAGCACATCGCAAAGGCGAGATGTGTAAGGTCTTGCCGGGGGCTGAGAGCAGGGCGAGCTTGACACAGTTACATCAGGGATGCCAGGGAGGGTCTGTGTGTTCCCAGGAAAGAGTGGGTAGGGCGTAGCAGGGATAAAATCCGAGGAAGCTCGAAGGCATACAGGCAGTCTTAGCGGCTCATAGTACCAAGGAAGCGTATCAATAAATACGTGGAGGGAAGGGACTGCCGCATTAATCGAACTGAACATGGAAACATTACCGTTGCACTAGAGGCAACGCACTGGAGGCGAAAGAGAGTAATGCTAACGGGAATGGACAGGATATCGCAACTCGTAGATGAATATCCAGACAGGAAGCTGCAAACCTTAATGCACTTGATCAACAAAACAACATTGCAAGAAGTACACAAGAGGCAGGAAAACAGGGAAGGCAAGCGGAGTCGACAAGGTAACGAAAACAATTTACGAAAAGGAAATGGAGGAAAACATAGACGACCTGCTTGCGCGGATGAAAACCTACAGTTACAGGCCACAACCGGTAAGGAGAGCCTGTATCGAAAAAGAGGGCGAGAACGAAGACCGCCCGCTGGGGATGCCAGCATGCGAAGATAGGCTGGCGCAAGGCGTAATCGCCGAGATGCCAAGCGCAATCTGCGAACCTAAGTTTTATGATTTCTCATTCGTGTTTAGAGAGGGGATGGATTGCCACATGGCGATAAAACACCTTGATAAAATCCTGATGGGAAGGACGGGCTGGATAGTAGACGCAGACATCAAAAGATGCGTTTTGTCAAGGTAACAATTCGTAGAAAGTTTATTTTCACCAGTTTATTTTCAGAAAAAAATTCAAAATAACACATTGACTTTTTTCGATTTGATGGTTATAATATGATGTATCGAATATTTTAGATATGAGGTGAGCCTGTGAGTGATATTCATATTAACAACGCAAAAGTATTCAAAGCCTTTTGTGACGAAACGCGGCTAATGGCGTTGGAATTATTACAGAACGGTGAAAAGTGCGCCTGTGTGCTTTTGGAAAAGGTCAACGTCGGGCAATCGACTCTTTCTCACCATATGAAAATCCTTGTGGATAGCGGCGTGGTGAACGCGAGGAAAGAGGGAAAATGGACGTACTACTCCATTAGCGCGGCGGGGAGCGAAAACGCCGCTCGGCTATTGCGGCAAATAACGACCATCGAGGCGGACGCAGAAAACAATGATAATTTGGGGTGCTGTGAATGAGTAAAGATTGCTGTTGCTCCGGCGAGTTGGATTGCAGTGCGGAAAGAGGGGAATTTAGGGAAACTAATATTCCTGTCGTTTCTACAACGCTTTCCGCAAGAGATATTTTCGGGGTGTTGAAAGTGCGTTTCGGTATTGGGCGAATGGACTATAAAATTGAGCCGGGCTTGTACGCCGTGGGCAATCCTGATGACAATTCTCCCGTGCTTGTAAGCGCGAATTACAAGTTGACATTTGACGCTCTGCGAAAAGAACTTTCCAGCTTGGATTGTTGGCTTTTGATACTTGACACCAAAGGAGTAAACGTGTGGTGCGCGGCAGGGAAAGGCACATTCGGCACGGAGGAATTGATAAACCGCATTGAAAAAACAGGACTTTCCGAAATCGTAACAAACCGAAAACTGATATTGCCACAGCTTGGCGCGTCCGGTGTAAATTTCAACGAAGTGGCTCGGCGGTCTGGTTTTTCCGTTATGTTCGGCACAGTTCGCGCAAGCGACATCAAGCAATTTATCGCGGACGGATTCAAGGCAACGCCGGAAATGCGGACGGTAAAATTTACAACGCGGGATAGGTTCGTATTAACGCCTGTTGAACTGGTATCTGCCGCAAAAAATTCCCTGTTTGTTTTAGGTGTGTTGTTTCTTGTAAACCTTTTCGCCGCAAGACAATTCGGGGTGTACGACTTTATCGCTTATGCGGGAGTGGTCTTGACCGGAACGGTTCTCACGCCGTTGCTCCTGCCTGTTATCCCCGGCAAGGCGTTTTCTTGGAAAGGTTGGCTGTTAGGTTTGCTTTGGTCGATATTCGCTTTGTGGCGTTTCGGGTGGTTCGCACAGGGATTTGGGATTTTGGCGGCGGGCTATCTCCTGTTGCTGCCGTCCGTATCGGCATATCTCGCTATGAATTTTACAGGTTCATCAACCTATACTTCGCCGTCCGGCGTATTGAAAGAAATGCGGATTGCTCTGCCGCTAATCATCGGTTCTGCGGGTGTCGGCGCGATACTCGTACTCATTCAAACTTTAATTATCGGAGGGGCAATATGAAACCGAATTACTTAAAAAATGTGGCAACGCTTACACTCGATACCGAAAAATGTGTCGGTTGCGGCAAGTGCGGGGAAGTCTGTCCACACGGAGTTTTTGATTTTGTGAACGATAAAGCGCTAATCACTCAAAGAGATTTGTGTATGGAGTGCGGTGCGTGCGCCTTAAACTGCCCTGTAAACGCGCTTGAAGTTAACGCCGGGGTAGGTTGCGCGTCGGCTATCATTAAGGGGTGGTTCACCGGTGGAGCGCCTACTTGCGACTGCTCCGGCAGCGAATGTTGTTAGGTAGGTGTAATGAATGAAAAAGGATAACATTGAAAGCGAACCCAAAATCGGAATTGTTTCAAAGTTTCAGCCGCTGTTTATTCTGCTTGCGGCTTCTGTCGGCGTTTTGCTTGGGCTAAACAGCTTGATAGCGGCAAATTCCGCACAATGGATTGAAGTGTTCCTGATGATTATGCTTTTTTTTGTTTTTATGAGCGTGGATATGCGGGAAATCAAGCGGTCATTCAGCAATGTAAAGTTTTCCGCCGCCGCACTTATTATCAATTTCATATGGACACCTGTATTTGCGTATCTGCTTGGCAGATTGTTTCTCGCAGGAAGTACCGACTTGCAAATCGGATTTTTAATGCTGATGGTCACGCCTTGCACAGACTGGTACTTGATTTTTACAGGCTTGGCCAAGGGCAATGTTCCTTTAGGCTCGTCAATCCTTCCGCTGAACCTGATATTGCAGGTTTTGCTGTTGCCGCTCTATCTGCTGATATTTACGGGCAATACCGTGTCCTTCGCTCCGTTGCAAATGATACATAGCATTGTCTTGGTCTTGGTTGTTCCGCTGTTGGTGGCAAATGCGGTTAAATTCACTGTTTCCAAAGTCAAAAGTGCGGATTTTCGCGCCAACTTTGAATCGACACTTGATAAGCACGGCGATAATATCCAGCTGTTTTTGCTCTGTCTTGCCATAATCGCTATGTTTGCGTCGCAGGGGGAATCGCTGTTGGAAAATCCAATGCTGTTTGTGCGTCTGTTCCCGCCGCTAATCGTCTTTTTTGCGATTGCATTTATCCTCGCGCTGGTTGTGGGGAAACGACTTGGATTGCCCTTTAAGGATAGAATATCTCTGCTATTCACAACATCAGCGCGCAATTCGCCCATTTCGCTCACTATTGCCGTTCTCGCTTTCCCGGAACGTTCATTGATTTTGTTGGCGTTGGTAATCGGGCCGCTGATTGAATTGCCTGTGCTTGCGATAGACGCAAGCATATTAAAGAAAATCACGCCCAAAGAACAGCGATGAGATAAGAATATGCGAATCAGACTATGAAAATGAGGTGCAGTAGATGAAAAAGAACGAAAACGCGGGGATAGGTTTCTTTGAACGCTATCTCACAATATGGGTAATCCTCTGTATGGCGGCAGGTTTGTTGATTGGAAAATTCCTGCCGTCTGTTCCGGCGTTTCTCGGTCGGTTTGAGTACGCGAATGTTTCCGTGCCGATTGCGGTTCTGATATGGGTAATGATTTACCCGATGATGTTGAAAGTTGACTTTCGGAGCATACGCGATGTGGGGAAAAATCCAAAGGGGCTTTTCGTCACTTGGATAACGAACTGGCTGATAAAGCCGTTTACAATGTTCGGTATCGCAAGCCTGTTTTTCTTTGTGATTTTCAAGGCATTTATTCCCGCGGAGTTGGCGAAAGACTATCTCGCCGGGGCAGCCTTGCTCGGAGCCGCGCCCTGCACGGCTATGGTCTTTGTGTGGAGCCATCTAACAAAGGGCAATCCCGCGTATACGGTTGTTCAAGTAGCGACGAACGACTTGATAATATTGATTGCGTTTACGCCGATTGTAGCGTTCTTGCTTGGCGTGGGCGGCGTTTCCATTCCGTGGAACACGCTGATTTTGTCGGTGGTTCTGTTCGTGGTTATCCCGCTCGTAGGCGGCGCTCTCACTCGGAGAATAATAACGAAGCACAAAGGCGTTGACTATTTCCAAAACAGCTTTATCCCCAAATTCGGGAACATAACCGTGGCGGGTCTGCTCTTGACGCTTGTGATTATCTTCTCATTTCAAGGCAACGTCATTTTGGAGAATCCGCTGCATATCGTCTTGATTGCCGTGCCGCTTGTGATACAGACGTTTTTGATTTTCTTTATCGCGTATTTTGCAAGTCGGATTTTGAAACTGCCGCACGATATAGCCGCTCCCGCCGGAATGATTGGTGCGTCAAACTTCTTTGAGTTAGCTGTCGCTGTTGCTATCGCGTTGTTCGGAGCGCAAAGCCCTGTGGCGCTCACAACGATAGTCGGCGTGTTGGTGGAAGTGCCTGTTATGCTTACGCTCGTAAAAATCGCCAACAAAACGAAAGGGTGGTTTGACCAATGAAATGTCCGAATGTAAAAGAGTGTGCCTGTCCGAAAAAAGAATGTCCAAACAACGAGAAGTGTTGCGCCTGCGTAATAAAGCACAGAGAATCAGACAGCGTACCGTTCTGCCTGTTTTTAGACAACGACGGTGACAAGAGCCTGAAAAATCTCTATGCGAAACTGAAAAAACGGTTTGAGGAATAACCTGCCATACACATATCAATCGGGGGCGCATATCGCGCCCCCGATTTGATATTCCGGAGTGGTTAAACCTCCAGTCCCTGCTCCCGCTTTTTCTGCGGCGGGTTAATCGCCCTCTGCACTTCTTCCGCATACTTGCGGATAACCTCGACCTCGCGGACTTTATCTTTCAAAAGTTCGTACTCCGTGTTCAGCCCGCCGAGTTCCTGCGCGAGCGTTTCGCGCTCTTGCCGCCATTTTGCTGTCGGCAACTTCGCAGGGTCAAAACGCTTTTGGAGAACGCCGCGCAAATACTTTTCGGCAGCGTCATAATCCTGTAAAGCGTTAAGATTACGCCACTCATAAGCCTCCGCTTTTTCACTCGCCGCTTTCGCCTTGCCCTTGAAAATCAGGCTTTGCGAATCGAGCTTATAGGCCTCGGCGAACAGCGCGTCGCGCTTTTGGGCGATCTTGCGATACTTTGTGAAGTTTTCGCTGTGCCACAGGTGTTCATCGAGTGTTTTGATGCGGCGTTTGAACGGCGTCAGCTTATCGCTCATCGCTTGACGCTCATCATATAAGTCACCGACTTTCCCGCGCAAATCCCCGATTGTCGAGAGATTATTGTTTTGTATGAACATCAGCGTTTTTGCCGCCATTTTGAGATTGCTAATTTGAGCGTATTGGCTTCGCTGTTTGTCGGAGTTCAACATCTCGGACAGCACCTCGGCAAGCGTCGGAGTGACGTTTTCTTTCGCCTCATCAAGCCAATCGTTCAACTTGTTAAGCCGCGCGTTAATTTGGCGAAGTTTTGACCTCGTGGCTTCGATTTCACGGTTAATATCGCCGCGCTCGGTGCGGATTCCGCGTTTCTCCATTTGGTTAGCCGCGACACCTAAATGGACGGTGGGGATTTGGTCAATACCCTGCCGTTCGTAACTGCGATGGTCGAGAACATTGTCCTCGGTCAACACTCCCGCGATACGCAACGCGCCGTTGGCATACGCCGCCCAAGCCCGCCGCCAGTTCTCAGCTTTGTCGCGGTCATTCCAGTCAACCGTGTTGATTTTTCTGCCGTCAACCGTATGCGATTTCTGCCCCCACTTTCCGTCTTTTTCAATCGGGCGCATAGTCAGCATTATGTGCGCGTGGGGGTTGCCTTTGCCGGTGTCGTGTATGCAGATGTCGGCGCACATGCCCTTGTCTACAAAAGTTTCTTTGACGTACCTACGGGCGAGAGAAATTTGCTGTTCTCGGCTTAACTCAACGGGCAGGGCAATTTCAATTTCCCGCGCCAGTTGAGCGGTCTTGTACCGCTCCGATTTCTCAGCGGCGTTCCATAGAGTTGAGCGGTCGGCATATTCAGCGGGCGCGTTTTCGGGCAATAGAATTTCTGTATGGACTACGCCGCCCTTTTTGGTGTAGTCGTGTGTCACGCCGTCATACTCGTTTTTCAACTTTTCGCCCGCGCGGTACGCCGCCTTCCCAACCGCCGACGCGCCGCTCCCGCGCGAAATGATTTTGATACTCAAATGATAGATGGCTATAAGCGTCAACTCCTTTCTCAAATTTGTTTTGAATGAAAAAGCGGCAAGCCGCGCTCCGACTTCGGAGTTACAGCTTGCCGCCGTGGGTTTTCGCGGGGTTAAGGGGCGCGAAGCCCCTTATTTTGTGCCGACAGGCACAAAACGCCCCCGGCAGGGCGCACATCGTTTCGTAGAAACGTATAAGTGCGCCCTTGCTGAATCGCAAGGGTACGGAATCAGTTTGTTGCCCTCGCGCCGTTTGCCCCGTTTGCGTTGCCGTCTGCGTTGCCGCGCTGAGCCGCTCCTGCGGGTTTTGGCGAGGGCGCGGTGTTGCTCCGGGTTGCTGCGTCCACGCCGTTGTCGGCGGCGGGGACGGCGTTCTCCGCGCCCACGGCGGCGAGTGTGCGGCGCGAGAAGTCGGTGAGCAGCGTCTTTTTGAGGAACGATTCAAACTGCTCATTGGTAAGCGGTATCGTGCCGGGCAGTATGCTTTCCAAAAAGCCGCCGCGCTTGCATAGGCGGTTCGTCCGCGCCTTGCGCTCCGCTGCTTTTTCCTTTTGCAGATACTCCCTTTTGCGGTTTTCGAGCTGCTTCATTTCCGCTTCGATGTTCGCGATTTTTTCCGTATAGTTAGCCATAATTTGCAATCTCCTTTCGATTTTGGGCGTGAAAAAGCGGCTCGCGATTTCTCGCAAGCCGCCTGTCAGATTGATATTTGGTTGTTACGCCATCGTTGTGACCGGGCTTTGTTCGGCGCGTTTTTTGCGCTGCCATTCACGCTGATAGTTGCGCTGATACTCGCGTTTCCGCTCTTTCCGCGCCGTTTCCTCGGCGGCGAGCTCCTCCGGCGTTTTGATTGGCGTTGCCGCCAATTTCTCCGCTTTCGCCCGTTCGCGTTCAGTCGCTTTCTTCGCCAGTATCTCATCGCGGCGCTTGTAATAACTCGCTCGGTATTGCGCCCTGCGGTGTTCCGCCGGGTTGAACGGCTCTTCCTCGGCGGGTCCGCCGTCAACCGGGGCGTTAAATTTGCCGATGAAGTTCAGATAAACCTCGACGCGCTGTTTGCGACGATTGTTGATTTTCTCCGCTTCGTACACCAGTATCTTCTCGACGTACTCGTTTAGCATACCGGCGGTCAGCTCCGAAAAGTCGGTGTACTTGCGGACGATTTCGATAAACCGTTCCGCTTTGCCCGTGTCCGCGTCGAACAGCGCGAGCGACGCTTCAATCTCGGCGATTTCCGCTTCGAGAGTTTCCTGTTCCGTTTCATATTCGGCGGAAAGAATCTCAAAGCGTTTCGCCGAAAGCGATCCGCTTACTTTGTCCTCGTACAGACCTTTGATCAGCTTGTCGAGTTCCGTCACGCGCTTTTTGTCGCGGACGAGTTTGCGTTTCGTTTCTTTCAAGCTGTCGGCGGTTTGGGTTTCCGATTCCTCGCGGACAAGCCGGATAAACTCCGCTTCGTTGTCTTTTACAAAACCGCTTACGGAGCGGATAGCGTCAAGCGCAATCGTCCGCAAATTCGCCGTCGATATGTGGTGCATGGTGCATTTCGGCGGGTACTGAGAATACCGGTTGCAAGCGTAGCTGTCCTGCGACGGATATTTGTACGCGAGCTTGCCACGATGATTCCACATACGGCTCCCGCAATCCCCGCAACAGACCAAGCCCGTTAGCGGGTTCGGCTCGCCTGTGGAGTTCGGGCGGCGCGTCACTGTCCGGCACTTCTGCGCCGTTTCCCACATCTCGCGGGTCACAATCGGCTCTTGCGTATTCTCGAAAATTTGCCACGCGCTTTCGGGGTTCGCGAGATGTTTTTTCGACTTGAACGATTCCTTGCGTGAGCGGAAATTGACCGTATCGCCCATATATTCGCGCCTGTCGAGAATGTTCTTTATCGTCATTCCCATCCAGTTGTGCCAGTCGTCGGGGTCGGCGATTTCGTAACCGTCGCGGAGCGCGATATACGCCGATGGGCGCAGGATTTTTTCGTCGGTGAATGTCCGGGCGATTTGGTACGGCCCTTTTCCGTCAATCGTCATTTGGAAAACGCGGCGCACGATATGGGCCGCTTCGCTGTCCACAAGCCACAAATTCTTGTCATCCGGGCTTTTGCGGTAGCCGTAAACAGCGGCGTTGGTCATATGCTTGCCGCTTCTGCCTTTGGCGTGGAGGACGGTTTTCACCTTGCGGGAAGTGTCGCGGGCGTACCACTCGCTCATAATTTCGCGTATCGGCAGGAGATCGTCGTCGCCGTTGTCGCTGTCGTGACCCTCTTGCATACTGATCAGCCGGACGCCGCGCTCGTGAAACATTTCGCGGTACAAGCCTGTCTGCAAATAGTTTCGTCCCATGCGGTCGAGCGTCTTGACGATGATCGCACCCACATTGCCCGCCTCGACCTCGGCAATCATTTCCTGCCAGGCCGGGCGCACAAAATCAACACCCGAAAATCCGTCGTCGCTGAAATGGCGCGGGTTCGGGAAGCCGTTCTGCTCCGCGAATTGCTCCAAAAGCGATTTTTGGTTTGAGATGCTTTGAGATTCACCGGTGAGCAAATCGTCTTTGCTCAATCTGCTGTACAAGGCGGTGATTTTTGAGTTCTGCCCTTTCATAATGTTCTCCCTTTCGGGCGGCGAACTCGCTTGCAGTGATTCCAATGTATCACATTTCCCGGCACTTTTCAACGATAACTTTCGCTGCCCGTTCATTGTTTTTTCACCTCCTTTCCGGCTTCGGACTTTATAAGGCGCGTGATTTTGTCGTTCAGCGTTTCCCTGTTGGTCGCGCTGAAATACACGGCGATTTCAAAGTCCGTGGAGCCGATTCGGCGCGTGATTGTTCGTGATTCACGCGTCGGCTGTGTCGCTGCTGTTTTGATGGCGGTCTGCATAACATCGGCTCCTTTCTTTTTGATTTTTTAACTGCTTCAGATTGGATTTTTTGTTGCGGCAAAGTTCACCTCTGTGCGCTTTTGGGCATGGCTCCGCCTTTGTTTAGTGTCGGAATACTTTCTGTTCGCCTTCCGATTTGCCCGGGCGATAGCGTCTCTTACTGCAACGGCACGACAGCGGGCACTCCCCGGTGGTACAGCCGGCCCGGTTCCTGCGCCCGCATCTCTGTGGGTCGCGTTTCCCCGCCGGTCCCTTACGCCCTCTCGTCTTGGCACCGTCTGCGCGGCGCTCGGAGCGGTTTGCGATTCCCGTAAGGGATTGGCGGGTATCCGAGGGCGTTCCCCGCTCCGCGCGTTTTGGCGCATCCTGGCAGGGAAGCCGCCCGGTATCCGGCCGACTGCTTGGGATTGTTGGAAATCCCGTCAGGAAGATTATCGCCCAATGCCATTGACAAATCAAGCGTGATGAGGTACTATACAAGAAACGAAACTATTGATTAAATGAAATTCCTGTTGGATTCCTTTCGGTAAAGAAGCAATAATCGGGCAGGACAATGGCTTAAACGGTGCGTAAACGGGGGCGAGATGGGATGAAGTACGATTTTACGGACAGGGAAAGGGAATTGGGGCGTGTGGTGCTTGCGCTGACGCTCAACCGCCAAAAGATGACGGAGCGCGTTATCGTAGGACGAAGCACCGAAGTTTCACTTCGATTTGAACGCGGCATCGGCGAAGTTTATTATGACGAAACGCGCCCGCTCGGTTCTTTGCTGATCGGGCTTGAAGCAGACCCGGAGCGCAAATGGAACGCCAACACCGCCATTTTGCGGGAGAGCTACGGCAAAGTCTTTCCGTTTGAAGCGCAAAGGTGGATGCTCGCCGCGCCCGTCGCCGATTATTTGGCGCAGAAATACGAACGCGGCGAACCGTCCGCGTTGTTCGCCGCCATAAGGACGTGGGAAGAATACCTGAACTGCTTCAATCTAAACCGCGGTGCTGATTTGCTCACGGAACGCCTCGCCGCGCTGTATCGTCCGTTTGTCCTCTACGCCGAAAACCGGCCGTGGCAGGAGCTCGCGCCGGCCGCGATGTCGGCGGCGCTGCGCGATACGGACACGGAGGTGTCGCTTTGGTATCCCGCCAAAAAACGCCCGTTTGAGGTGGTCGCGGCGTTTTCCTCGCTCCTGCCCGTAATCCAATATTATCTTTTCAAGTTGAACGAATGGGGCTGTGTTTTCCAACAATGCAAAATCTGCGGCAAGGATTTTGTCGCCAAAAGCCGACACTACGAACTATGCGGCGACGAGTGCCGCCGCGTTCAAGCCGCCCTGAACAAGCGGGAGTTTGACGGGCGGGCGAAAGGCGATAAGCTGGAACAGCTTCATGAGAACGCCTACAATTACTGGTACAATCGGCTTCGCAAGCTGAAAAAAAGAAAAACCGCCGACCCGGAAAGGGCGGCGGCGGTGGATGCGGCGTTCAAAGAATACCGAAAAGAAGCGGTGAGGCGCAAAACCGCCGTCAAGAACGGCGAGATGTCGTTTTCGGACTTCGCGACTTGGCTCGCCGAACAGCAGAACGCCGTGGACGCGCTGATAGGCAAGGTCAGTCCAAATTTGGACTGACCTCAATATCGCGCCGAGCGAGCAGTCCCCAAAGTTGGGGAGTCCGATGTGTCCAAGTTTGGACCGGTTGATTTGAAAGCAATTTTGCGTTTATTGGCGCGTACTGCGGGGGATTTTTCCCACAGTTGTAACGCCCTCAATTTGGAGGATATTGGAGAACGCAAAGTTGCGCTCTCGTCAATGAGCTCATTATTGAGCTTATTGGCCGACGCGCTCAAAATTGAGCCGGTTCATTCAATCCAAAGTTGGATTCATTTAGGTCGGCTCAACTTTGACCTTGCCAAAAAGAGGAAAGACCAAAGCCGGGCTTTCCTCTTTTCAGATTGCGCTATAATATTAGTCGTAGACCAGTTCAGCAAGAACAACCTCGTGGGCGATTTCCGGGTTCTCGATTGCCGCGAAGCGTTCTGCCGCCGCTTCGTCTGCCGCTCTGCAAAGCGGATACAGGCGTTCGGACAGCAACAGTTGGCTGTACAGCGCGGGCTTATGCTCTTTGAGAAACGCCTTGTGCATACGCCCGTATCCGCCGAGCGGCGGCGCATCCGGCGGGTCTGACAGCGCGATATTCGGCAGCAGATAATCGCCGTGTTTTGTGTAAGTGATTTCCATTTTACTCCTTTCTGCGAGTATAACCGCGATTGATGTTTATGGTCGCTTCGGTGTCGTGAGCAGGGCAGAAGTCCTCTTTTCCCCGCCCGTATAAATGCGCTTCTCACCTCCGTTCGTTGTTCACGATATGGCGAAAAGCCTTACTGCAAGCGAGTTTGCCGCTATCGTGATATTGAAGTAGAAATTACTTCTTTATCACAATAGCACAAAGGATTCTTTGACAATGCAGGCCATGAGTGGATGATGAAGTTTTTGGAACACGAAATAGCGGATGAAAACTTGCTGAGATGCATCAAGCGATTCTTAAAGGCGGGGATAATGGAAGCGGGAAGCTTCACAGAAACTGGGAGCGGAGTGCCCCAAGGTGGTTTGTGTTCGCCAGTAATGGCAAATGTGTATCTGCACTGCGTGCTGTTTCCAACATGAGGAAGATGCCGGGAATTTTTACGGAGAGTTGAAAACAAGGCTGGCAAAATTCGGGCTGGAACTATCATAAGACAAGGGCAAAATCATCAAATTTGGACGATTTGCGGGAGAAGATGGGGGGAAGTTTGACTTTCTGGGATTCACAATAATCAGTGGGAAAAGCAGGTACGGGAAGTATACAGTTAAATACCATACCAGCGAAAAGAAGCTGAAAGCGAAAAGGGCCGAAATGCGGAAAATGGACAGGGCAAAACATGCACACTCCGATAGGCGGTCTTATTGAGAAACTAAATGTGAAACTACGAGGACACTATAACTACTATGGATTGTCGCATAATTACGAGAAAATGCTTGGATTTTACCGATTTACAAAACGGACGCTATACAAGGCATTGAATCGACGCGGCGGCAAAAAGAAGATGGACTGGGAGATGTTCGGCAAAATACTGACGTTTACACCACTCTTAGCGCCGAAAATAACAGTTCCCCTATGGAAAGTATAGTAATGCGGAAAGGTTGTGCGAGGAACCGCATGCCTTAATTGGGCACGTACGGGTCTGTCGGGGGCAGCTGCTTTCTGCGTTACTGGAGAATAAAGGAGGTAACTGCCTACCATGAAAATCAGTATAAACAACAGCTGCGCTAAAGGCTTTTGGCATTCAGGACTAGCGATGTGCTGACATGCTCTATATCTAAACTGGTCTGCATATGAAAGTTCTATTTTAGAGCTTGATTAAACAATGTCTCATAAGATAATCAAGCTCCTAAATATGTACATTTGACTGCGAATCGTCATATTTTGAATACAGGCAATGCTAAACACCGGGGGCGTTGCATAGCGAAGCGTATAATCCTCCGCAAGCAGAGCTCTGAAAAGCTTTAGGTGCGATTTGAGATGCTTTGCTTAAATGGTTTAACCCAATTGCCATCAGGCGATAAAACTATGGCCTTGGAATGATTTACATCAAGTTTACCTTTAAAAGAGCTTGACTTTCGACTTGCTTTATACTATATAATGATATCTATAATTGCTTTTCACAATGAACTTTCAGAATTGAGCGCTTTCACAACAATCATCTTCGTACATTAATAACCTAAGCCGCAGAGCCTAAAAAGATCACATCCTTCCCATAAATCATCTGATTGCTTAAGTATTATAGAAGAGTGAAGAAATAAACATGTCTTGAATCAAAAATTCCATGGGACAGAATAAATATAGAAATACGCCGATGCGAGGCAGAAATCGATTGAAATTGAAACACAATCGTTTTATTCTGACGCGCATCGGCGCATATGAAAAAGCCTAGCTTGAGGAACTATAAGCTTCATAGCTTGAAATGGAATTGACGTCAAATAATCAACTCAAACAAAAATTCAAGAGTAAATTGCGGCTTTGCCGCAATGCTGGGGAAATTGCCTCCATATGAGCCGCCTATGGTGAATCTTGCAATCCCGCCTAGCCCCTCCAAGGCGCCTAAGGGCTTTCTGCCGGAGCCTGCGCCTGAATCGTAAAGCACCGCATTGGAGAAGGGAGAGTTTTCAGCCATATCCATGCTGAGGCGAAGCGCTTGCAGTTCAGGGAGCTGCAGGCTCTCTGGATTCGCTATGAATGAAGCGACTGAAACGTCAATAGGATAGTACGAGTGGTTTTCCAACTGGTATACTGGGGATGTTACAGCTCCTTCTCCGGATTTGAATGCGGCGAAGATAATCTTTACCGGAACAGAAACGATGATGTTTGAATTATTTGGAGTATGCGTCAAAGTGTAGTCGGCTGACTCACCCTCTTCGTTTTCTATTTCCACAACTATATCGTATTCGACGCCTGGATTCATACCCAGCAGGTTGCCTGAGAAGGTTGAGACGCCATCGTCTGTGTCGATAGTCCATGCTTGCGCTATGCTGCCATTCTCCTTGAGGATAACGGTTGCATCGCTGAAAGAAATTGATATGTTCTTTATTTCTATGTTTCCGGTAGGGAGACAGAAGCTTAGGGGAACAGATAGAACTGGTTCCCCATTTCCATCCTCGGGGTTAGAAATCCATGTGGCTGCGCCTGCACTGGCTGACTCTATCTTGGGCAGCGTCGAGAAGGAGATGATGGTCGAAATTGGCTCTTGCAAAGAATGCGCCTCTATTTCCAAAAATGCTTGCGCCTCGTAAAGAGTGTTTGGAATAAGTCTTGAAAGGCTTATCACAAACGGATGATATAGATCAGCGATTTCTGGATTGCGCCATGGCGACAGGCTGTTCTTGCTTTCTTCAGATCCGGAGGGCCAGTAATCCACGTGATTGAAAAAGGTAAGGCCTTCGAAGCGAGTATAGCTTGTCAAGAGCAATTCTGCTGATGTTTGGGTTACGCTGTGAGTTGAAAGGAAATCCAAGAACCTTAAATGAATATAATTTTGGAAATTGCTTGATGTTATTTCTTCTGAGAAATTATCGGACATATAGGAAGCTGCATTTTTTATGGGCAGACCTTCAGATTCCTTGTAAATGCGGTCAGTGGAGGATGAGCCTCCGGTGGTGTAGGCGAATGACTTGAAGCCTTCCGGCAGTTCAACCTCATTATGAGCCAATTCCAGCGTGCTTGATGAGATCTTGAGCGCGCCGATTTCCCCGTAGTAGCTGGGGAATATCGCGTTTACAAAATACCCGTCGCCATTTATGATACTCGCGTGTATAGCGCCGACGTTGATGGTTCCATTGGAGTGTTTTCCGACTGAGTAGGCTTTTATATCCGCCAAGGCGCCGATAGTGATGGCGCCTGAAAAGGTATTCCCGCCGATGCCTGCTCCGGGCATGGAGTTGCCGCTTCCTCCTGTAGCGACAACGGTTCCTGATAAAATGCTTATGTTGTTGCTGGTTTGCGTTGCTCCTCCGGAGCTGCCTATGCCGGAGCCGCCTCCTGTGGAGCTGCTGGAGCCGCCTGTGGATGTAACATCAGCACTTCCTGTGATGAAAATATCACCGCTATAAGAATCATATCCGCTTCCAATGCCGGCTGCATCTTCTCCGCCTGTTGACGCTACCTGCGCTGAATCCTGAATTATGATAGCGCCGAAACTTTGCGCGTTCATGGGTATCATCTTTCCTCCGCTTCCGATGCCCGCGCCGCGATAGCCTCCCACCGCAATGACGTGCGCTGTTCCCATGATGGAGATGGCGCCGTTAGCTGCATTTTTGCCGCTGCCAATGCCGGCTCCAAAATATCCGCCTGTTGCGGTTACCTTGGCAGAGTCTTCAATTGAAATATCATCTCTATTTCCAACGACAGAATCGCCAATTCTTACTCCGCCGCAGGTTCCTATGCCGGCGGCATATCTACCGCCAGTCGCTATGACCTCGGCATTTTCACGGATGACTAGTGTGCGGGGCGCTGAAGAATTTAGGGAGCGGCTTGCCCATATTCCGGGACCGCCATTGCCAGACGCAGTATCACCGCCAAAGGCGTAGACCTTTGCAGTTCCAGATATTTCTATTTCATTTTCGATTCTGCCTATGCCTGCTCCTTTGCCTGCGCCGGTAGCTGTGACTATGCCTCCCACAATAGATATTTTTGCGTTTCGGTCATTGCCGCCGCTTATGCCCGGTCCGTTTAAGCCGCCAAGAGCATTTACGTTTCCGCCTGATATTTCTATGGAAACAAGAGAAGCGACCTCGCCGCTTCCTATTCCGGAAGCCGATGGGCCGCCAGTGGCGGTTACGGTTCCTCCGTTTATTATAACGTCTCCGGCGACCGTGGACGAAGTAATATATCCAAGACCTATTCCAGCGCCTCCATCTAATAGACCAGAGCTTGCATCTCCGTTAGAGGTTGCGCGTACATCTGCATCGCCGCTGATTTCCACAAGGCCAAAGGTGCTTCTTATGCCGCTTCCTATGCCAGCTCCGAGACTGCTTTGGGTTTTGACGACTCCGCCGCTGATGTGGATTTCGTCGATGTATCCAGAGTTGATGCCGCTTCCTATGCCGGCTCCGCTATAGCTTGTCGCTGTGACAGTTCCGCCGATGACTATAATCTCGTGAAGGGATCCGCCGTATCCGCTTCCTATGCCGGCGCTGCTGCTGCTTGTAGCTGTGACAGTCCCGCCTGTGATTTCAATCCCATAAAGGAATCCGCTGTATCCGCTTCCTATGCCGGCTCCGCTAAACCCGCCTGTAGCAGCATCCCCGCCTTGGGCAATGATGGTTCCGCCGCTGATTGTGATATAGCCTTCCAAAGAAATGTCTTCGGGTGCGCCGCCAATTCCCGGCGCTTTTTCGCCGCCGTAAGCCTTCACTGTTCCGCTTTCAATCCTGATTGTTCCTGTGGATCCGCATATTGTTCCCGCTCCGATGCCTGCCCCGCCGATTCCTCCTGTGGCAACAAGTTCACCTGATAAAGAGGATTCTGTTATAGAGACAGCTCCGTTTTCCCGTACTTCCAAACCCGCATATCCTGTAGCTCCGGTAAAGCTGTTTTCACCTTCCAGTATTATCTCTATAGAAGATCCGCCTGCAATGGCTACAGCGGCGCCGGTTCCTACCGAAGCGTCCAGCGAAGCGCCTTTAAATAATACGTTAGTGTAGGCGTTTTCCTGGAAAATTATATTTATGATATATGTTGAAGCAGATGTTATTTCGTATTGATAAGAACTTGCTTCATCGGTAAATACGATGCTGTCGAGGTATACGAAGTACCCTGGGCCGGATGTCAAAGCGGGATTAGCAAGATCGATCACGATCCTGTCTTCATTAATAGTATAATTGGATGGGTCGGTGGAATAGTAGGAGGTGAATAGATCTTCATATGAAGTGCTGCCAATGCTCAGCAGTTCCTCATCTTCAATGGCTGACAAAGCCATACCGCTCAGCGGGTCATCCTCGAGCTGGGAAATTTCATCCAGTTGCCCGTTTTCGTATGATTGCGCTTCGCTTGTCTTATCAGAGTCCAGTTCTGCCCCTTCAGTTGGGGGAAATCCCGTGTTGCCCGGCGCATCGTCATCGAACTGAGATGTTTCATCCAGCCGCCCGTAATCCGATGATTTTGTCCCGCTGGCATCGGGAGTCTGCCCGGCATTTTCAGGAGAGTACTCCGGCGGCGCCGAAAGGCTTTTAGGAATCGAGGCCTCATCCATGCTTTTAGGGTCTTGTGGATCTGAAAAAGTGGATAGCCCATTTGGAATGCCGCTTTCTGAAAATTGATCCTCCAGAGCGAATATAAGGGGGATCGGCAGCGCTAGAATAAGCAGGAGCATCCACAAAAGCTTTATAGAGAGCTTGCCTTTCTTCCTTTTCATTGATTGACACCTCGCCTTAAAAGAATGATTAGTGCGTAAGCGCTGAAAATGCAGGGATTAGCACTATATATACCGATTCGGATCTGAAGGGATTATTTGGAGTATACATACTGATTTGCATCTGAAAGATCCTATTTTGGAGCTTGGCTGTACAGCTTTAAAGAGGATGAGCAAGGTCTAAAATAGGCGGTTACATAGGCAAATCGGCGCATAAACATATAATGTGAGCACTCTGTCTAGATAATGCATCTGTTTCATATGAGTCCGGCCTTGTAGCAATATGAAAGAGATTATATGAGTATATAAGAGAACTAGATTGAATTTTCTTTATTGTCTAAAGTCATGCCAGTAAGACTTATCCGCTTATTATATCGTTTAAAATCTCTGAATTCATTAACGGCAAAGCTAGGAATAATTAGAAATATTTAACTGAAATTGCCTTTGTTCCGCCACCCCCTCCGACCTTTCTGCCTGCGACGGACTGATGGGAGGCGTGGCGAAAGATTGGCTCAGTGCGGAATACCATGGCAATGAGCGGCATATGCAGGATCTTCTGGAAATTGAGACGGGGGAGCGCGAAGCCAATAGAATGGCGCGGATGATCAAGCAGGCCGGATTCTGGGCGCTCAAAACACTGGACGGATTCATTTGGAAGCCAGGCATTGAGATTCCGAACGCCATCATTCCCGAAGCTGATAAAAATGGGAGATTCAGTTTTGCCAATTGATCGTAATGCCTTTTTATAAAATCATGACTATCATAATCGTGTTCATTAGAGTAGCCTGCTTGTGAGCGGACAAAGGCATGAAAACGCTGGACAGTTTAAAACGCCCTTAGCATAAGCCCTGCAGCCCTCGGTTTTTGCGCCTGGAATACTTTTAATTGCCCGTGGACAACAGCCATCCGGGTACCGCATCGCACGCAGAGAAGATGGCCGAGTTTATGAAAGGCTAAGCAATTCAGCGTTTTGACAGTCGCTATGGAATCAACGCCTGTTTGCAGCGCCCGTATAGCCGGCTTTCACTAAATGGCTGAAATGCTTATGTCTTTTAAGCCGAATGCCTGCCGCATTAACCCAAAGGCTGCATCCGCAAGAAAACGTTCATCGGCGTGGGCGGATCCGATCCGACAGGCACTTTTGCTTTAGCGGGCTTAAACTGAACTGTCAAGATTCAATCTGAACTGCAACGGCATCTAGCGCCTTGCCATTCAGCGACCGGCCAGATGCCGGATCCGCTTGGTCAAAGCTGTCGCTCTCGATAAAAACTGGATGCTGTCCAATGCATATTTAAAATTCAGTGAATTGGACGCTGATCTATAGTATGCCTTCGCATAAAGGCAAAGTTGAAGTTTCAGCTTGTTTCACGACGCATTCATATCAGGCTATTGATATGAATGCGTTTAGCTTAACACTCAATATATTGCCTCTTGTATGTAGATAGCAATCAGTTTCTTGAAGTTGAAATCAATCTATTTTTCTGAACTGGCTTTATTCGGAACTATTCAGAACTCTATTTGCTTTTATTTACTAGTCAAAATCTCATAAATTCCATGCGGAAAAGTCAAAAGATGAAGAGAATATATATTTAAATTTGCAAAACTTATCAATCCATTTGTTTATTTCTTGCAGATAAAGTATTTATTATATGGATATATACGACGGCGTTAAAAATATTCAAAATGACAGTCGCTTTGCAAACCGTCGGAATAGCTATCTTTATTCCAGATGAAATCCAATAAATGCTCAATACGATAAAGCTGTTTGCCTTGAAGTAAGCACCTTTGGCTTAAGAACTTTTCTGGGTTTCTTTGCTCAGTGTAATAATAGGCCAGCATCTCCTTGTAATGCTTAATGGATATGAGGAAAACATATTGCTTACTCACTTAATATGCTATATAATGATTATTAAATATAAATAAAATTCAGGATAAAGAAGGTTATGATGATTACATGAGCAAGAGAATTCATGTTTCGGTGTCTGTTAAAGGTTGCTTGCGAAAGCTGGGTTCTGACTTGAATGAAGCCAGGAGGCGGAGAAGAATAACAAAGGCGCTTATGGCAGAGAGGGCAGGGATTGCAATAAACACTCTCACTAATATAGAAAAAGGGGAGCCTGGCGTTTCCATGGCTGCATACGCATCTGTTCTCAATGTGCTTGGGCTGATTGAAAATCTTAGGAACATTGCAGATCAAAGCGTAGACGGAATTGGCATGTTCCTTGACACAAAGAAGCTTCCCCAGAGAGTTCGGTATCCTAAAAAAAAGCCTGGTGATGACATGGATGGATGAGAAAATAAAAGTTTCAATAAGCATTGATGAAAATACGACTGTACCTGTTGGGGTACTGTGGTGCTCATCAAATAAAGGCAAGCTTTCATCTGCGTTTGAATATGAGGACAGCTGGCTTGACTACAAAGGCAACTTTGCCATTGAACCCGCTCTTCAGCTGTCAAAGAGGGTGTATTACTCTCCCAAAGGCCGTCTTTTCGGTTGCATGGGAGATTCATCCCCAGATCGGTGGGGCAGGATGCTCATGCATAGAAATGAATTGAAAAAGTCAAGAGCGTCAGGCAAGCCTCAAAGATCCCTTTCAGAACTCGACTATCTCTTAATGGTTTCTGATTATGCGAGGCAAGGCGCCCTGCGATACAGCAAAATGGGTGAAGCTTCATACTTGTCCGATTCCAATGCTGACGCAGTTCCGCAATTTGTTTTGCTGCCCCGTCTGCTAGCTGCGGCGGAAAGATTCATCGAAAGCAAAGAAACATTAGAAGATCTAAAGGCATTGCTTGCCCCCGGCTCATCTCTGGGAGGTGCCAGGCCTAAAGCAAGCGTTTTTGATTCAGACGGCTCGCTTTCCATCGCGAAGTTTGAGCGAAAAGGCGATGAATATGATGTTGTGGCATGGGAGGCGGTGGCGCTTTCTATCGCCAAGGACTTTAGTCTGAATGTGCCATCATTCCATTTGAAAAAAATAGAGGGCAAGTCAGTTCTCATGGTCAAAAGGTTTGATCGGCTGAAAGGCGCAAGGATTCCTTTTGTTTCAGCCATGACCATGCTTGGTTCGCTGGACAATGAAGAGCGTAGCTATCTGGAGATAGCTGATGCCATACAGCAATACGGCTCGCAGCCTTCAAAGGATTTAAAGGAGCTATGGTCAAGGATAGTCTTTGGTGTTCTAGTCACAAACACCGATGATCATCTCAGAAATCACGGTTTCCTTTACGATGCGCACAGTGGATGGAGGTTGTCGCCAGCCTATGACATCAACCCCACCCCGGATTTCGTAAAACCCAGGCAACTTTCCACTTGCATTGATTTTCAATCCCATGAGGCATCGCTTGAGCTTGCGTTGTCAGTTTCCAATGAGTTTAGGCTAAGCCTGAATGACGCTAAGCGCATTGCAAGTGATGCCGCAAAGGTGACATTGTCTTGGAGAGAAAAAGCGCGCGGCTTTGGCATTGCCGAGGCTGAGATTGATTCCATGTCAAGCGCCTTTGAGCATAGCGAGCAGAGAATGGCGGAAAAGCTCTGATTGCAACAACCCCCTTGTGACAGAATGCTCATTGCCGGGACAATAGAATTCAGTTGCCTCATCCTTTATGCTCTTCCGCGCCCGCGCCTCAATCGGCATGGACTTTAGAAGACTGCGAGGCTGTAGAGGCAAGCGTGCATATAAACCTTCTTACTGAAATTGGGGAAGAGGTCGTTTGCGTTGAAATGGGTTTAGAAGTTCATTGCAGGATTGTCTTGCGCATAGGCTCTTTTGAGTCCGGGGACTGGTTCTGGGCCGGATGGATCTTGAACCGGAGAACTCTTACGCTTGCACAGTTTGAGAATCGGCGGGAAATTTACAAAACAGTACGTATGTTGCCTTCGCTGATCTTGTCTGGGAGCTTCTACGATCATCGCACGAGAGCGCTTTAAGAAAAGAGGAATTTCGGCTCAAGAAAATAAAGCTCTTGAGCGCATCAAAACTTAAGTCGCCACTCTCGGTCGGACGGTTCAGGGGAATGCATATTACTTTCGACGGACGGGTTGCACATATACTGATTTTCATAGAAACACCTATGAAGCTTCGCTTCACCACTAAGAATGAAAATATTAAGCTATTTGTGTGTTTGAGGCATGGACAAATGTCCATAAAATGTATTTTCGTACTAAACTGCCTTTTTGGAGCTTGAATATACAGCGAGTGCAAAATGCCGATATCAGCATTTCGCACCACTCACTGGACAGTCAAGCTCCATCGGTATATCAAAGAAATTCGGCGATTATTGGGTGCTGAACGATATAAGCTACAAGGGCGGCGCAAGAAAAATCCGGCGATTACGAATATACCGTTTTGCACAGCTTGGCGACATTTTTTCAATCCAGCATTAGAGCATTAGTGTTGCAAGCAAGCTGTTTTATGCAATTTATCCAAATCCGAAATTCACATTGCCCTATTGTCTAGAATCTGCTCCTGCGCTATATTCACTTCAAATCAGCGTTTCCTTATTTGACTGAGACAAACGCTCATTTAGAGCAACTTATTTACTTGAGAATTGCAGGCTCCGCCATGACCCTCTGCGTTTGGTTTACCCTAAGCAACTCCGCGGCGAAATGGCATTCAACGAAATGCTCCGGCTCAACTTCATCCCTCATTGGGGTGGAAGCGGCGCATATTTCCTTAGCGTAGGCGCATCGGTTGTGAAAAGCGCAGCCGGAGGGAGGAGAATGCGGGGAAGGAACCTCCCCTTGAAGCTCCACGCGCTCCCTGCGAAGATTTGGAGACGGCTCCGGCACAGCGGACAAAAGAGCTTTCGTATAAGGATGTCCGGGGCGGCGAAACAGCTTTAGAGCGTCGCATTCCTCCACTATCCGTCCCAGATACATCACTCCCACGCGGTCTGAAACATGGCGTATTACGGCCATGTTGTGGGAAATGAAGACCAGAGAGGCATTAAGGCTGGTTTTTATCTCCTGAAGAAGATTCAGCACCTGTGACTGTATAGATACATCAAGCGCGGAGACCGGCTCGTCAGCTACAATGATTTTTGGATTGAGAATCAAGGCGCGGGCGATTCCAATTCTTTGCTTCTGCCCTCCTGAAAATTCATGAGGATAGCGGTAAAATTGATCTTCACGAAGCCCAACGCGTTTAAGCGCTTCCAGGCAAAGCTCGCGCCGCGTGGCGGCCGAGCCGCCTATGCGGTGGATCAAAAGCGGCTCTTCTACAATTTTGCCCACTGGCTTCCTAGGATTTAGGGATGAATATGGATCTTGGAAAATCATCTGCATTTCACGGCGAAGGCGGGTCAAGCCCTCTGCCTTGCGTTCAAGGATATTTTCTCCCTGAAACAGGATTTTTCCTTCGGTAGGTTCCAAAATGCGCATGATAGTGCGCCCCGCTGTGCTTTTGCCGCAGCCGGACTCGCCGACAAGGCCGTACGTCTCATTTTCACGGACCGTGAACGATATGTTGTCAACAGCTCTGACGACGAGCCGCTTTCGGTTTATCTTTACATGCGTTGAAAAAACTTTGGAGACTCCTTGCACTTCCAGTACCGCTTGATTTTCCATCCTCAAACCCCGCTTTCAATTGAGCCAAGCTTGCGGCAACGCACTTTCTGCGTTGCTCCTGCGTTTACGAGCATTGGAGGAACGCTTGAGCAAAGCTTGTCGGCATATGGGCACCTGTCTGCGAAACGGCATCCGGAGCCGGCTTTGTCAAGCGGGGGAACGGAGCCTTGAATCACATGAAGCGGCGCGCCCCGTTTTGTGCGGATGCTGGGCGACGATTCCAGCAGGCCTTTAGTATACGGGTGCAGAGGATGGTAAAAGATATCCGAAGCATCGCCCTCTTCTACTATCTGCCCCAGGTACATCACGACCACTCGGCTGCATGTTTGCGCTACTACCCCAAGATCGTGCGTTATGAGAACAACGCCCATGTTGAGGCTGGACTTGAGATCTGCTATCATCTCCATGATCTGCGCTTGGATGGTGACATCTAGGGCTGTGGTGGGCTCATCAGCTATAAGGAGCTTAGGTTTGCATACAAGAGCCATCGCTATCATCGCACGCTGGCGCATGCCGCCTGAAAGCTCATGCGGATATGAGTCCACGCGCGTTTCGGGCGATGGAATTCCTGTCAAGCGAAGCATGTCTACAGCCTTTTCCCGCGATTCCTTATTTCCTAGCTTCTGGTGGATCCGAAGCACTTCTTTTATCTGCCATCCAATTGTAAATACAGGATTTAAAGCGCTAAGCGCGTCCTGAAATATCATGGAAACATCCCGTCCCCGAATCTGGCGCATGCGCTTTTGAGAAGCGGCGAGCAGATTCTCGCCGTCAAGAAGCGCCAGGCCGCTGTGCCGCGCCAGCTTCTTTTCGTCGTATAGCCTCATGATGGATTGGGAGGTAACGCTCTTGCCGCAGCCGGATTCGCCGACAAGGCCGAACATCTCTCCTGCCCGAACCTCGAAGCTTACCCCGTCGACGGCTGTGACGATGCCTCTTAGCGTCCGAAACTCGGTTTTGAGGTTGTCGACTTTCAATAACGGCTCCATATGATTTGCTCTCCTTATTAGCGCAACTTGATAAAGCTGTTTTTATACTCAGCCTATACTGAATTGCATATGAAATTCCGATTTTGGAGCTTGAATATACAGCGAGTGCGATAAATATCGGCATTTCGCACTTGGAAGTGGACAGTCAAGCTTCAAATCGGTTAATTCGCCTGCAAATCGGCATGATTAGCCTGCGGGATCCATTACGTCTCGGATTCCGTCTCCCAGGATATTGAGTCCAAGCACGGTAAGCATCATGACGATGCCGGGAAGCACTGTCGTCCACCATGCGGAAAAGATGACGCTCTTGGCATCGTAAAGGACATTTCCCAAGCTGGGCGCAGGAGGCGGCACTCCCGCTCCCAGAAAGCTCAAAGCCGCTTCAATGATTATTGCGGATGCGAAGATGTATGTCGTCTGAACAATAATCGGCGACATTACGTTCGGCGCGATATGGCCGAACAGAACCCTGGCCCATGAAGCGCCTTGAGACTTGATTGCTTCTATGTAAGTTTGCTCCCGCACAGATAGAGTAGAGGAACGCGCTACTCGAGCCACAAGAGGCATGTAGGCGACTGACAGGCTTAGAAAGACGTTGAAGCTGGTAGATCCCAATGCGGCGACAAGCGCTATTGCGAGAAGCATCGGAGGAATTGCCATCATTCCTTCGCAGATGCGCATTATAATGTTCTCGGCAAAGCTGAAGTATCCGGAGAGAAGACCTAGAAGCAGGCCTAAAGCGGAGCTGGCCAGCGCGGTAGAGCCGCCTACCGCAAGTGATATTCGCAGGCCGTAAAGTGTTCGGGACAGCAGATCCCGTCCCAGGGCGTCAGTTCCGAACCAGTGCTTGGAGCTGGGCGGCAGGAGCCTGTCGAGGGGGTTTATTTCATACGGCCCCGCTGGCGCAAGCACCGGCGCCAGAACTGCCAGAAGAACTATGACAGTCATAATCGCAAAGCCGGCCACGGCCATCCGCTTATCAAGCGCGGAGCGCAACACCAGCATTCTCTGCTCGCGCAAGGCGGATTTAAGAGCGAGAGCGCTTCTTTCATCCGGCATATAAGCCACCCCTTTCATCCTGACTCGCCCGCTATGCGAACGCGCGGGTCAACTACTCCGTACAGAAGATCAACCGCAAGGTTTATGGCTATGTAAATAATGCTTGTTACAAGCACTACGCCTTGAATCACAGGATAGTCGCGCTTTAGGATTGAGCTCACCATGAGCTGCCCCAGCCCGGGTATGTTGAAGATGGCTTCTATTACGGACGCGCCGGAGAGCAGAAGGCCGAATGTCTGGCCTATAGTTGTGAGTATTGGGTTGAAGGCGTTTCTGAGCGCGTGCTTGAACATGATTTCCCAGCCTTTTACGCCTTTAGCGGCAGCGGTTTTTATGTATTCGCAATTTAAGACGTCGGCTACGGTGGATCGCGTTATGCGGGCTATGTAAGCCGCCTGCATGAATGCCAGAGACATTACGGGAAGGGCAAGATACCTGAAATGATTTCCCAGCCCGCCTGATATGGCTTTGTATCCAGAAACCGGCAGCCATTTGAGCCACACTCCAAATATCAAAATTAACAGCAGGCTGAATAGGAAGCTCGGGAGGGAAATCCCGGCGAGCGTACCAGCCGCTACGATGGCGTCGACTTTGCCGCCTTTGCCTTTTGCAGCGAAGACCCCTGCGGGTATCGCCACCAAAAGCGCCAGAAGCTGCGACCAGACAGAGAGCGCTATCGTCGGGCTGATGTGCTTGCCAATTGCAGAAAGCACGGGTTCGGAACGAAAGTAGGACATGCCCAGGTTTCCTTGGGCGGCGTTTGCAACCCATCTTAAATATTGGATTGGAAGCGACGATTTCAAGCCCAGTTCTTCTCTCAGGGATTCAACCGTCTCCTCGGATGCGTCCGGACCAAGCATAATCCTGGCGGGATCGCCAGGCGTCAAGTGGAGCACGCCGAATATTATGACCGAGAGGATGAGCAGGGTGGAAATGACGTGGATAAGGCGTTTTGCCAGATAGTTGAGCATGGTTCCACATCCTTTGATAAATCCGGCCCGGCGCCCTAAGGGCGCCAGGCCTTGGGCCTATTCTAAAATCCGAAGGCTTGCGGGATCTATTCCCACATAGCATGAATAGCTTTCAGTTTTTCCGCTGAAGGCGTATACTATCGGGCTGTCGCCTAAGTTTATGGCGAGAGCCTTTTCAAAGCTGTAGCCTGCCATTTCTTCTCTCCAGTATTTGGAAGCCGCTTCAATGGACGGCTGGGCGTTTAACGTTTCAAACATGGCGTTTAGTCCGGGATCATCAGTGAATCCGGAGGTCACGCCGCTTGTCAGGTACATGATTGATGCGGGGCTGGCAGCGATTGGGTAGCCCATGGGATAGCAGTCGTAAGAAGTCGGATCGTCTGTCTTTCCAAGCATTGTCGCCCAATCAGACACGTCAAGGCTCGTAGTGAAGCCGATGGCTTCGAGTTGCTGCTGGAGCACAAGCGCCGCGTTGTAGTATGAAGGAAGAACTTGGGTGGAGATTATGCGGCAGACCTCTCCATTGTACCCGGCTTCTGCCAGAAGAGCCTTGGCAGCCTCAAGATCATAGGAAACAGTGTCCGGAACCTCGCTGAACCAATCTGTCTGCCAGTCTACGAAAAAGCTGGAGCTTGGATGATAGAACTCTTCATTCGGAACTGCCGCCCTCATAACGGCTTCGCGGTCGACGCCCCTGGCAAGCGCTTGGCGGTAAAGTTCATTAGTGAAAAGACCGCCTTTTTTATTCATGATCAGATTGAGGGTCGCCGCCGATTCGATTTGATACTTCAGATCTGGGTTGGATCGTATGCGTTCAAGGTCGTCATACAGGATGTCATAAGACATATCGTACTCTCCAGTCTCCAGCCCTAAAGTGCGGATGGTGGGATCGTATACGATGTTGATGTACATGTCTTGGAAAACAACTTCTTTTTTGCCCCAGAACCCGCTGAATTCATCGGCGTATGGAACATATGAGTCAAATTTTGACAGGTGTATGTATTGCGTCTGCGCCCACTCCACAAATTTGAGAGGGCCTGTTCCTACAAGATCGGTTATAGGCCCATTTCCTGAGGCAAGAATCACAGATTCCGGCAAAATTGCGGCATACTGGCTGTGGTTTGCCAAGATGAACGGCAGCAGAACGCATGGCTTTGAAAGAGAAATTTTAATTGTGTAATCATCTACGACCTCGAAATGATCGCCTTTTGCAATGGACTTATCGGGCATGCCGGCGAGATCCAGCCAGCGATTGACTGATGCGGCCGCGTCCGCGGCTTTCATCTCCTGCCCGTTATGGAATAAGACCCCTTGGCGAAGCTTGAAAGTATACTCCGTAAAATCGGAGTTTGCTTCGTAGGACTGCGCAAGTTCAAGCCTTGGCTGGCTGTTCGCGTCTATTTCGAATAGGCCTTCGAAAACGCCGCGAGTAATTTCACGAGTCGCAGCGGCTGAACCCATGTGCGGATCTAACGTGTTGGGTTCCGCTGAAAGGGCAATCTGCAATGTTTGCTTGTAGGCTTTAGCGGGTTCTTCAGCAGGCGTCGCATCAATTGTTTCAGCGGCGCCTTGATCAGTCGCTTGCGTCTGCGGCTCTTCGGGAACGCTTGCCGTCTGGGGCGAAGCTGGCGCGTCGTTTTTTCCGCACCCGGAGAGAAGTCCAAGGCAAAGCGTTGCGGCAATAAGCGTTGCAAGCATTCTGGCTTCAAATTCTTTCTTCATCGTTAATCCTCCTGTTTTGCATTATTAGAGATGCGCTGTCAAATGTTTCAGTAATGAGTTTGACAGTTCACTTTCAAGGTGCGAAATGCCGATATCGGCAATTCGCACCGCTCAATGGAAAGTTAAGCTAAATAAGGAACATAAATCGGTAAACCATTAAAAAGCATTTAAATTAATAAGCTTCTTAATCATTTAAGTTCCTTCTGCTTGCTATTGAAAAAAAGGTTCAGTCCTCAAACAGCGAAGCCGATGCAGGAGTCGATTGTTTCAAGAGCCTGATCCAGTTCGTCTCTGGTGATGTTTAGCGGCGGCGCAAGGCGTATGGTGTTTTGGAATATGCCGCAGCTTAAGAGAAGCAGGCCTTTTTTGCGCGCCGCAAGTATGACCTTTGACATGGCGGCAGGGTTGGGGGTTCTCGTACCCGGCTCTACAAACTCTATGGCCTTCATTAAGCCAAGTCCGCGCACATCGCCTACAACCGGGTGCTTATCCTTAAGTTCCTTCAGCCTTTCAGACAGATAATCGCCTTGGATCCGGCAGTTTTCCAGAACTTCGCCTTGCAGGGCGTCGAGAACCGCAAGTCCGGCCGCTGCGCAGACGGGATTGCCTCCGAAGGTAGTGCCATGAGTTCCTCTTTCCCATTTATCCATGATTTCCTTGGAGCTTATGATGGCAGACATTGGAAGCCCGCCTGCTATCGCTTTGCCAGCCGTCATGATGTCAGGGATGATTCCAAAATGCTGGCTTGCCCACATCTTGCCGGTTCTGCCGAATCCCGACTGAATCTCGTCAAATATTAGAAGTATTCCGTTTTTATCGCAGATCTCTCGCAATCCTGAAAGGAATTCTGGATGCGGAACTATATACCCGCCTTCGCCTTGAACAGGTTCTACGATGATTGCCGCGACATCAGATGGGTCAATCGTGTATGATATGATTTCACGCAATTCGGCGAGCCGCCTCTCGGCGTATTCGGCCTCGGATAAGTCGATGTCGCGGTGAAAGTAGTAAGGGTAGCCTGAAAAATAGACAGATGGCATGAGCGGTTCCAAATGCTTGCGGTATCTCGCCTTGGAGCCTGTGATGCTTGTAGCTCCGATTGTCCTGCCATGGAAAGATCCTCTGAAAGCGATGATTCCAGGTCTGCCCGTAGCTATTTTGGCAAGCTTCAGGGCGCCGTCTACAGCTTCCGCGCCGCCATTTGAAAAAAAAGATACGTTCAGGCTTCCTGGAGTGCTTTCGGATAGACGCTTGGCGAATTCCATGGTGGCTGGATAGCTGACGATGTTAAGGGACGCGTGGATGATATTGGCCGCTTGCTCCTGTATGGCCCTGACAACTGTTTCAAAGCAGTGGCCGAGCGCGTTCACCGCGATTCCCTGAACAAAGTCCATGTACTTGTTGCCATCGACATCCGTAATCCAGATCCCTTTGGCGCTCTGAACGACTATATCCGTCTCCTTCGTCACAACTGGCGCGAAATAAGCGCTGTAATCAGAATACTTCATTTTTATCTCCTCCATTGAGCGTGACGCGGATATGCTTATAAAAAAGGCCCTAAACTATATGCGTCAAAATGTAAAAAGAGCAGGGTAATTCGTAATAGGAGGAAAGCTTTTCCGAGCAACTTGAAATTTCAAAGGATCCTCGTTACAAGGATTTATCCTTATTTTAGGATAAGATTAAAGTGGCCGGAATCAATCGCAAAGAGAAATCATATATACCGATTTTCATTCAATATTCCTTTTTTGGAGCTTGATTATCCATTGAACGGTACGAAATGCCGATCGGCATTTCGCACTAACTGTATAATCAAGCTCCAAAAAAGGCGGTTTTCTATGAAAATCAGTATATCTCTAGGGTTTCGGCATAAGTTCGCCGCCCAGGTAAGTCTTCTCGACTTCAATGTCTTTTAGGCGCTTGGGGTCGATCTCAAACGGATCTTCCTTAATTACAATAAAGTCGGCGAGCTTTCCCTCTTCCACAGTGCCTTTGATGCTTTCTTCAAATGAAGCGTATGCGGCGTTTTTAGTATAAAGGCTTATTGCCTCGTATACGCTTAGCCGCTCCTGCGGATAAAAGCCTCCCTCTGGGTGGCCGTCTGCGGCTTGGCGGTTTACAGCGCCGTATATCCCGAAGAATGGGTCGAACGTTTCAACCGGACAGTCGGAGCCGCCTGCGAGGAGAACGCCGTTATCAATAAACGTTCTGAACGGGTATGCATACTTTGCCCGTTCAGGGCCGACTCTCGCGTCCATCCAGTCGATATCGGCGGATGTTGCGAAAGCTGGCTGGATGTCAATCATTAGCGGAAGCCGCTTCATGCGCTCGATTTGCTCTTGATTCGTAACGCTGGCGTGGATTAAGCGAAATCTGGGATCCTTTTTTTCATTTTCCCGGTAGACTGCTTCAAAGGCGCTGATGGCGGCTTCTACGCCCCGATCTCCAATGGCGTGGATGCCTATCTGCACATCCATATCGTAGGCTTTGCGCATCAAAGAAACAAGCTCCTCCTGCGTATGGAAAAGCGTCCCGCTGTTTCCAGGATCGTCGCTATAAGCATTGAGCATTGCCGCGTCCCGAGCTCCGAGAGAGCCGTCTGAGAAGATTTTATAAAATCCGTACCTGAGCATGTCATCCCCGAAACCGGTTGACATTCCAAAGGACGGGTATTCGCTGGAGCACATATACAGCCGGATTGGCAGTCGGCCTTCCCGCCGCAGCTCCTGAAGCAGGCTGAAGCGATCCAATGATTCGCCAGGGTAGCCGGGCAGGCAGTGAATTCCTGTGAGGCCCCGCGAGGACATCAGGGCAAGCGTCCTGGCAAGCAGGTTTTTAGCGTCGCTGGATCGCGCGCATATATCAGGAATAATATTTATGACAGATGAAACCGCCGTCTCGCGCAGTATTCCATTTAACGTTCCATCCGGAAATGTTTCAAAAAGCCCGGAGTCTTCATTGGAAGCGGTCAAACCGGCTAGATCCATTGCCAGAGAGTTTGCCGCATGCATGTGAAGGCAGCAGCGGGAAATAAGGATGGGATGGTTTGAGCTGGCCAAATCCAAGTCCAGGCGGTTAGGCATTCGGCGCTCTATCAGCTTTTCGTCGTCGAGAGAACCCCCGACAATCCATCCGCCCTCAGACACAGTAGACGCGCGTTCGCTAAGCTTTTGCACAACCTCGCCGATGCTTCGGCAATCGCCTAGGTATACCTCTGAGAGCGTTCTTGCAAAGATAGAAAGGTGGAGATGCGAGTCTATCATGCCCGGAAGAACGGTAGAGCCGCCAAGATCTATGCGCTCTGCCGCATCCCAGCCTTTAAAGGATGCTTCTGAGCCGACTGCGGCGAATCTCCCGCCTATAACCGCGAACGCCTCGAAACATTCGCCTTCGCGAGCCATTGTATAGACTCGCCCTCCGAAGAATATTTTATCAGCGCATTTCAAAGCAAGGCATCCTCCCCGCATTCGCCAGTTCTTATCCTTACGGCGCCTACAACCGGCATTACGAAGATTTTCCCGTCGCCCTTGACGCCGGTTCTGTTTACTGCCAGCAGTTCAGCCACTACTGCATCGACGTCTTGGTCATTTACGACGATAGTAAGCTCTTTTTTTGCGAACATTTGTCCGCCGGAAATTCCTGGAGGCAATTGCCCACCTCCGTTCACAAATTCGTATAGGGAATTCTGCCTTCCCCTCCCAATGACATTTTCAGAGTGGAATGCTCCAAATCCCGCCTTTTCCAAAGCGTCCCGCGTCTCGAAATGCTTGTCGGGCCGAATGTAAGCTACTATTTGCTTCATGGCCGCCTCCATTAAAGCGATTCTTCGCCTGTTGAAATTGTAATGGCGCGCAAGACGTCCAGGATGAATATCTTGCCGTCTCCATACGCCCCGTCTTTTCCAGTTCTGGCGATTTTGGAGATGATCTCCGCAACCGCGTCCACCTCGCCGTCCTCAACGACTATAGTGATGTTTTCCTTTGATATTTCTCCGTAATAAACGCTTCCGACTTTAAGCCCCTGCTGCTTGCCGCGTCCAAGGACGCTTGAGCGCGTCGCCGCCCGAAAGCCCGCATTATTCAAGCAGGCTAGGATATCAGCCGCTTTTTCCGGTCGAACTATCGCCTTTATCATTTTCAAGGCAAACACATCCTTTCCAACAAGAATGGAGAATCTCAAAGAACAATGCCGATTTTCATCCAATGTTCCCCTTTTGCAGCTTGATTATCCATTGAACGGTACGAAATGCCGATCGGCATTTCGCACTAACTGTATAATCAAGCTCCAAAAAAGGCGATGTCCTATGAAAATCAGTATATATGCTCATTGCGGCAAAATGCTCCTGTTTTGGAGCTCGACTGTCAATTGAAGCCCTGTACATTCAAGCTCCAAAACAGGAACTTTCAAATGCAAGTCAGTGCATGTGCTGATTTGCATTTGAAGACGCCCAGCTACATTTGGCCGCGATTCGACACGGCTCCGCTAGAGTACCGCTTCATGATATCACGATTTAGATCGACAGGGGGAGAGGCGCCTTCCGGAAGGCGGCACACATAGCTTTTTCCTGAAAGGCGCGATATATGCTCTGCCTTCGCCTTCTCCACAAGAGCCGGGTCGGCCAGGAGGTCGACGCCCGTAAGAGCGATTAGCTTTGCTGCGGTCTCCATGCTTTTCAAGCCGATTGAATTCCCCGCAAAATACGCGACGCACCAGTTGTGCCATCCTGTATTATTCGGCGCAAGCGCGACGCAAGCGGTTGCAAACGGGGCGTTCCAGCTGTATTCGGTAATGTCCGTGACCGGCGTGAACCCGCCGCCAAGCGGCTCCAATCCGGATGGAAGGCCGGTTTGGGCGACGCCTAGCGCTCTTTGGACTTCTCTTGCTTTTTGCTGTTCATCTTGGGTGAAGACGGGAGGCCCTATTTTCTGAAAATTTTTGTGCATGCACTCTGAAAGCGTCTCATTAGGGATTTTGTTGTTTGTCGCCGCCAGTATCTCCGCTCTTACTTCCGTATCAGTCATAAGAGCCGCGCCTGCGGCGCAGTTTGATATTCTTCTCATGGCTTCCGAGGCTTGATCCGCTTCGGCGAAGCGGCCGACGTACCATATGGTCGCCCTGTCCGCGACTACAGACGGGAACTCAGGGCCTGCATCCGAGAAGGTGTAGTTGAAGGTGCTTGCGGCATAAGGCGGATTTCCGGGATAAATATGCTCCCTCAGAAACTCCGTCGCCTGGCCTTGAAGCATGGCTGCATCCAGTGCGCTCCTTCCTTCCCAGGGAGAGTTGCCGTGGGCCGCTTTTCCGGTGTAATGGTACTTTACGCTGAAATATGCCGGGCATTCTACGTAGTTTGACATGTTGAGCCATGAAGGGTGCCAATCAAGAATGGCGTCGTAGCCGCTTAAAAGGCCTGCCTTCGCGAGAAAGGGCTTTCCTAGGCAGAGTTCCTCCGCCGGAGCGCCTATTGCTTTTATGGTTCCCGGAAGGGCGTATTTTTCAAGCGCGCTCTTGAGGATGGCCGCCGCGAAAGCTCCTCCTGCTCCCAGCAGATTGTGGCCGCATCCGTGGCCCGGTCCGCCTTCTTGAAGGGGATGCTTCTCGGTGCGGCTTGCGTCCTGAGAAAGACCGGGAAGCGCGTCGTACTCGCAGTTTATGCCGATGACTGGGCTGCCGCTTCCATACTGAGCGATAAAAGCCGTAGGCATTCCGCCTACGCAGGCTTCCACTTTAAAGCCGTGCCGACGAAGAAGCCTCTGCAATTCGGCAGACGATTCATGCTCCTGCATGGATAGCTCCGGATGCGCCCAGATGCGTTTGGCAGCCTCAAAAAAATCTCTTTTCGATGATGACGCCCAGTCGGATGCGTATAATTTCATTTCTTCTATATTCATGTCATGATTCCTCATATATTCTCAAAGACAGTTTTTCCTCCGAGAATTGTACGCGTGGCTTTAATCTCCAAAATTCTTTCAGGCTCGCCGCCCATGCTCAGCGGGTCGCCGTCAAGCATAGCAATGTCTGCCAGCTTTCCGGGAGAAAGCGTACCTTTTTCACGCTCTTCCCCAGTTAGGAATGCTCCGGCTGCAGTGTAAGCGAAGAGCGCTTCATAGATGCCTGCCGACTGCTCCCGGCCGCATTCTATGCCGTCTGCAGTTTTTCTCGTAATGGCTGAATAAATTATTGGAAAGGGATTGGCGCTTGTTACCGGAGCATCCGAACCGATTGCCGCAAGCGTTCCCATATCCAGCATTGATTTCAATGGAATTTCCTTACTCACGCGCTCCAGCCCATAGTTTCTAAGATGAGTTTTTCCGAAATAATAGATGAATCCGGGGTTTAGCGTTGCGGCTGCGCCAAGTCCTCGAAGTTCTTCAAGAAGCGGAGGGAAGCAGAAGGACGCATGCTCTATGCGAAGAGGAAGTCTCTGCGCCGGGAGTTTTTCCAGAGCCTTGCGGTATGCTTTCAGGAGCATGCCGATTGCGATATCTCCGATTGCATGCGCGCAAACCTGATGTCCTCGGGAGTGCGCTTGCCATGTCAGGTCATCAAGCTGATCCTGCGTGAAGTAGAGGAGTCCTGTCTTGCCGTCGTGAAGATTGGGTTCTGAAACCCTTGCCGTGCCAGAGCCGCCCCCTCCGTCCAGAATTATCTTGCGCCCTTGCAAGCGGAGCATTTCATCCCCCAGCGGGGCAGGAAGATTTGTGGAAGCAAAGTTGCTGTAATGCGGTTCGTCTAGATATACGGCAAGTCGAACGCTCTGCTCCCGCCTCTTCACTATCAGATCCAAAAGATTGAATGCGTAAGGGATGCCAATCATCCCCATTTCAGAGGTGCTTGTGATGCCGTAAGAGTTTAGGATCCTGCTGTTTTCTCCAAACATTCGAACCAGGCGTTCTGTAGACGGAAGAGGTATTTTGGCTTTGAACATGAAGGAAGCGGCATCTAAGAGTCGTCCCGTAAGCTTGCCGCCGGATTTTGCAAACTCTCCGCCCTGCGGATTCGGCGTGCTTTCACTGAAGCCGGCGAGTCTAAAGGCCATGGAATTCGCGATGCCTGCATGCAGGCAAGCACGCGCGCAGTAGAGAGGGTGATCCGGCACGGCTTGATCCATCTCCTCGATTGTCGGCTCCCGCCCCTGAGCGAAAAGCCCTTCGTCATATCCGAAACCCTCCACCCACTCGCCTCTCGGCGTCTTTGATGCGCGAACTCGGAGAGCTGCGAAGAATTCCGAAAGAGATCGTACGCCTGACAAGTCAACAAGCTCGAGGCATGCGCCGCTATAAATCGGATGCGCGTGGCTGTCGTTGAACCCAGGCAGCGCAGTCTGGCCATTGGCGTGTATAACAGTTGTTTCAGGGCCTTCAAGAGTGTCAAAGTCTTTTTCTGCGCCGACGCCGATGATTCTGCCGAAAGAAGCGGCAAGGGCTGAAGCTTTTTCAAGCCTTTTATCCATCGTGAGAATATTCGCATTTTTGATAATCAAGTCTGCGTGAAACATGACGTCCTCCATGCTGTGGCGATGCAGCTGAATCTACTGATTTTGGAGATTAATTATACAATGAGACGCTGAGATTTGAAGCGCGTCAGTATATACCGCTTTTCATCAAATGTTCCTTTTTTGGAGCTTGATTATCCATTGAAGCCTGTATAATCAAGCTCCAAAAAAGGTAATTTTATATGAAAAGCAGTATATTTAGCCCATAGGCTGAATTTAAAGGAAAGAATAAAATATGCTAGCTTCGGGGTTCAATTAAAAAACCGGACAATTACGTCATAGATAGACGTCATTGTCCGGTTAGCAACATATGTAAGTAAAATTTATTATTGAATCATACCAGATTGTTGATATATTGTCAATGGGCAAATTTCCTGCTTAGTCTTAATAGCTTGGATTTCGCATGCGAGAATGTTGCAAAGCAAGGAGGAAAATGAAGAATATTTTAAGCAGTATTTAAAAAATGAGTTGAGATATGTTAAATACCTCGTGTTTATAGACTGCGTTTAAATCATAATCCGTATAATTATAGCTCAAATAAACAAATTGGTTTGCAGGAAAGGGCCTTCGGGCGAGCACCGCGAGAGCGGCTTCAGGAGGCTTCTCAAGTCAGACGTCTGCATGCAAAGTATGTCGTTTTTCATCAAAAATTCTTTTTTGGAGATTGGCTGTCCGCTTTCACGACTGATAGCGGCATTTCGCACTCGCTGTACAGTCAAGTCCTAAAATAGGCAGTTTAGTATGAAAATCAGCACACAGCCCTTAACGGTTTTAGAACTCTTCAATTGACAGTCAACTCCAGAATGGTTGCATTTGACCTCGCGCATCGGGTTCGTTGATGATATTTTGGAAATCTATCCTCGCCACGATGGATGGAGATATTGTATACTCACACCAAATTACGCGCTCCTGAATAGAATGGAGCATGTACGTAATTATATTGATTTCCATATAAAATTACCTTTTTTGAAGCTTGATTATACAGCGAGTGCAAAATGCCGATTTCGGCATTTCGCACCATTCAATTGATAATCTTACTCCAAAAAAGGAACATTTGATGAAAATCGGTATATCATGTAATGCTGGCGGCACTGCCTTAGAAATAGGGCATTTTAGTTGCGCGGAGGGATTGAATTGAGTCAAGATATATATCCTTGCGAGTACCGCGAAGTTGATATGAGGCAGAGTTGCGGAAACTCACAAGACTACGGAGATATATGTAATTACTGCTGTCCGTGTTGCGCCGCCGCTCAGGGTTCCACTGGACCCGAAGGTCCGCAAGGTCCACAGGGAAATCAAGGGCCGGAGGGTCCGCCGGGACTGCAAGGCGCTCCGGGAGCAATAGGTCCTCAAGGGCCGCAGGGAGAGAAGGGTGATTCAGGTGCCGCAGGCCCTCAAGGGCCACCGGGTGTTTCGGGAGCCGCAGGACCTCAGGGGCCGCAGGGTCCGCCAGGAGAGAAAGGTGTTTCAGGAGCCACAGGCCCTCAGGGGGAGATGGGATCGGCGGGTCCAGAAGGTCCGCCGGGAGTTCCGGGAAGCAAAGGCCCTCAGGGATCGATAGGCCCTCAGGGACCAAAAGGATTGCCGGGAGCTCCGGGAAGCAAAGGCCCTCAGGGACCGATAGGCCCTCCGGGACCAAAAGGAATGCCGGGAGCTCCGGGAAGCAAAGGCCAGCAGGGACCGCGA
>JAISZB010000011.1 GCA_031269465.1 Clostridiales bacterium
TCGGTTTTTTTGTTTCCAATGACAGTGATCACATATTTGTATAGCTTCATTTCATCAATAATGTGATCAAGGCTGTCTTGTATGCCGGCGCCGTCAAGCTCTTTTTTCAACAGACAGCATAGACGATATGCAAGAACACAGTAGAAAATATGGACTTTGATTTTTGCGTCAGTCCAGTGAAAAAGCGGCCGGACAGTTAAATGGCTGGCATCTTTCATCTGCCTAAGCGCATGCTCAGCTTTCCAAGCGCTGCGATAAGCGGATTCTATCTCAACATCAGGCCATTCATGCTGGTTAGCAGACAATGCAGTCTTGCCTGTTTTTCAACACTGGCGTTGGTTGGCTTTTTCCCCTTTTTAATCTCTCCGGCATGCCGTGCGCAGAGCTTGGTTTGCAATTCAGTCAGTTGCTGAAGGGTTTTTTCTATATTATCCTCTGCCCCTTGCATCTGCTCATTGCCCTTGTTTTATGAATTTATAATTAAAATGAAATTTGACATCCCTTTTTTCTTTTGCCTGTTCGAAACTATCCTATTGTTCGCCCCCTCAACATCCTGAGGGCTTATTTTTAAGCCTTGTGCCGAGGCTGCGGAAAAAGCTATGTATCTACGACACGGTTCGCCATCGCGAACTCCCAGAGCAGCGCCATGGTTTGGAAACAGGTCGTCAGCGATAAGGTTAATGGCGTTTCGATTGATAAAACCGCCGAAAATCTTGAGTTGTCACACGCAGCGGTTTTCAACATGCGACATAGAGTTCTTTATCGGCTCGAGCAGGCGCTTGGCGAGAGCCCGTTGCCTCTTTCCGGAGTCTGCGAAGCCGATGAAACCTACGTTCTTGAGAGTGTCAAGGGACGGAAAATTCTCGCCGATTATCACCGGAAACCTCGCAAACACGGGGCTGTAGCGTCCAAGCGCGGCCGTTCAAATGAGTATATTTGCGTGCGCGCCGGCGCCGCTGGAGAGTCAAAAACCGTGTCGCTTGCGGTGAATCGCGCGACTCCGAGCAAGGAGGAAATCCTCGAAGTTTTTGGAGCGCGAGTCAACGAAAACACAGTTTTGCTATGTGACGGCAACTAAAGTTATGCCGCTTTGGAAGATAAATGCACGGCTGCTACAACTAAACGCGTCAATAAAGTGAGCGGTTTTCATAGCTTTCTCAAGGAAAGGATGAATGCGGCCCGCGCATTTGCTACGATTTATCTCAATCGCTATAACGCGCTTTTTTCCAAGATTTACGCCTCCGACAAATCCGCAATTGATGAGATTTATGAGCTAATGATCTCCCAATCCGGTCGCTCGGCCACCATCAGCACTACTCATTCCGCAAACCTCCTAAACATATGACATCAACCCGCTTGTTTACGATCACCTTTGCATTTGATGAAATTAGAAGGAACATTCGACAAGAAAAGCGGAGTTCCCTCAACGCCGCCGATCCAAAGCCGCTTTTGTATGCCTTTTAAAATTTGCGCTTTTGCATTTCTGCCGTTTATAGGCGGACTCAGGAGTTGAGCCGCCTTAATTTGGCATGCCTGCAGTCAAGCATTACAGCGGTCGATCCCAAAAAGCTGGATATTTTGAGAATATTGCCCCTGATTGAGTTTTCCCCGCCGAAAAGGAATATGATCCCCTTGCGGCCCGGTTGGGCGTTGCAGGTTAAGAATGCAGGGAAAATCCGCAGCGCCCCGGAAATAGACTCATTTATTAGGAACTGTTCCGACAACTGATTTGATAAATTATATGGATAGATTCGACAACATTAACGACAAAAATATTCAAAATAATAGCCACTTTGCAAACCGTCGGAATAGCTATATTTATTATGGCATGCGCTTTTCCTTCAGAAGCGGCCCGCACTGCGGCGCGTTTTCTGAATCCGCTCTTTTCTCCGCCATTTTCCCTCTTTTTCGCTTCGCCTTCCCCTTTAATCCGCTTCAATTCGATTTTTCTTTTTTATTCGTCCTCTTTGCCGATTTCCGGCAGGGCTTGATCCAAGGCGCCGCTTATTATGCCGCATACGTCTTTTCCGCTCCTTGAATCAAGATCGACGTTGTAAAAAGCCTTAAGCGGTCGCTCTGCCGCTTCTTGGCCGGCGCCTCCGATTCATCGGAATGTTTGCCGATTTCCGCGTTCGGCTCTGCAGAGCTGCCGTCTGATTCTGCTGATTGGCGCTTGCCGAATGCCGGCTCTTCGGCGTTTTCCGCTTCCGGCGCGGCGTTTTCCAATTTCTCCGCCTTATCGCCGGGCTTTCTGATCTGGGCCTCGGCTTGAACCTCGCCGACGGATGCATATATTGTTTTATCTGGATTTTCATGTCCAATAAATTGATTTGATCGATATCCAGCCCCAGTTTCGCCGCTTCAGCAAGAATTTTCTGCGGATCCGCAGCGAAGGCGGAAGCCGGCGCAAGCTGCGGCGGCCCTTCCGGCTGAAGCGCTTCAGCGTCGAATGCGCTTTCGCCGAGCGCTTTGCCGGCGAGGCCGTCCATGGCCTCCGCGAGTGAATCCCCTTCATTTTGCGCTGAATTGTGAAAATAATGGGCGCCGCCGAATTTTCGGCGCCGCCGGCATGCCGGCTTATGCAGCCCATGGCTTGGGAATATGCCGCATCAGCCGCGAATCCTATGGCGCTTTCGCGGAATGAGCCGGTTTCGCGCCTTTCGTTGAAATCCGCCTTTTCGGGAAATAAATCCTCAGGTGCATCGAATGCGGCGGCTTTCAGCGGGTCAGCGGCTTTATACATCTGTACGCGAACTCTTTCCGCATGCCGGATCTATATGATGCAATCCCGATTGTTTAACGCTTCAGCCGGCAGGATTGCATGCATCCATGCAGCTGCAGGGAAATCTCCCGCAAATTGCGCCAAGGCAGAGCGGCGATGACAGCGCCGCCTTTTTGCGGCGCCACGCTGATATCAATTCATAAGCCGCGTTTATCGCCTCTCCGGCATAGCCCGAAAAAAAACCTTCCATCGGCAATCCAATGCCGCCGGCTATTTCATTGATGCCGTCCATGCCGTTTATCGCCGTAAAGCGCAGCCCTTTCAAAAAAATGCCGTGCGCACTTTATTCTGCACTAATTTCCGGAATTTGCAATGGGAAAATCAAAAATCAGCGCTCTATGCTTCATAGGATCTTTCGCAATGGATTACCGCCTTTGCATCCAGATCGCCGACCTGTTTCGCATCAAATTCATGCAAAGAAATTTGCGGCGTCATAGATGAGATGCGTGGCATCTATATCATATTTGCCCAACATTTTCTGGGTCTTTAAACTTAACCTGGCAATCCATTAGCTAAATAAAGCCATGGTGTAGAAATTATCGATTAATATTTTATATTTTTGTGCAAAACGTCTAATGATAAATACCGCCGAGTTCCTGATGGCGCTCTCCAAGCAAGCCTATGCTTATGAGGCGATGCAGCGGCGCGGACGCCAATTGGGGATTTTGAGCTGATAATTCACTTATCCTGTCCAGTTTTGTTGCCATTCAGCCGCCCATCCCCGGGCATGGCGGATGCGTCCCTTGGCCGGAGCCCATTTGCGCGCCGCCCTTCCCCGCCCCGGCGCTGCCCGGCGTCATCGGCGCCAAGGCGGCGTCCGGCTCCCAAATCATCCTTTGGCTTCCTCCGCTTGCAGCGCCGTACGCCATGCTTCCAATTGCGGAAGAGCAATTCGGGCCTCCCGAGCCGCCGCCCGCGCATTGTACGTCATGCCCGGCTCTCCGGCCCCGGGCCGCTGCCCGCCAGCCTTGCCCGGCCGCTCCGCCTATATATTCTTGGACAGCGCAACTTCTCGATGGAAGCTTAGGCTAGCCGATCAGGACTTATTGCCAAGCCCCTAGCTTTAGCTATGGGGTAATTGACGGAGCTTAATGACCAAAGTGCTCTTTTATTGTTGCTGGTCGCAATAAAGCGGTTCGGAATTCTTATTCCGGACCGCTTTTTGCATATACTGATTTGCAGCCAAATGTACGAGCAATGAGGCTTTATATCACCTCGAGATCGTCTCTGCCGGGAAGCGGCGAAAGTTGTTGGGCGGGGCTAATCTGATACCAGAAAGCGACGGATGAAATGTCGTCCCTCAGCGGGAGGTAACGTCCGCCGCTCCTCCAGCCAAGCGCTTGAATGGTTGCACGAAGCTTTTCATCGAATCTAATTGGATCTAGAATATGCCATCTATACAGGCCAAAGCGGAACTGGCTGTTGTAGAGCTTGTTCGGAGTGATGACCTGATGGAGTCCGGTGTAAGGGGTTGAGAATTCAACGTATCTATCGTGGGTCTTGGGATCCTCGAAATCATAGGAGCCGCAGAAGTAGTCTTCCGTGCCTGTGCCGCATATGGTCGGGTGCTCTTTGTCAGAGTCCATGAAGAACTTTATTTCGCCTTCGCCCCACCATCCGTTGTTGTTTACGCCCCATGCCATGTAGGTGCCGACATAGTGGCCTTTGCCGCTGATTTCGGGAAGTATGCAGTGCTCCTGCTTGTAGGGCAGGGGGTTGCTTCTGTTGAAATACGCATGAAAATACGCGGCGTCTTCCGGTACCTGCGTCAGCGTGTAATCTATTTGATAGAAGTAGGTTTCAACATTGTCAGAGCGGTTTTCCAAGGTTATTTTGCAGTGCTTGCGAAATGGCATGGGCCAATAGCAATTGAAGGCGCTTCCGGGATTTACGCATACGGCAAGGGAGGAGAGCTGAGAGTATTCATTCCAGCCGCTGCAGAAAAAGTCCCCGACTGGGCATTCAACAGCAGGAATCTCTTCGCCGTCCCAGTAGATGCGAAGAATGGTGTTGCGCCATTTTCCAGTGATGGTCATCCATATGTGCTGGATGCAGCCTGGTCCGTCGACATCCGCCACTGTCGCAATCTGCCCTGCGGCAACGCGAATTGCAGGATTGACCTTCCAGCCGAATCCGAGATCCCTGGCAGCCTCTCTGCTTATTCCTTCCTCAAGGGGGCACATTGCGCCTTTGCCAGGCTCTCCCGTAATATTCTCCGCTGAAAGGGAACGGGACTTAGCGTCTGATAAAAGATGAATGGTGCCCATGTTCATGCTTAATCCGTCAAAGCTCATGAGTTGTTCCTCCGTTTGGGGATCGCTTGGGATATGCCGATTTGCAGCTCCCAAAAGGCAGCTTCATATGCAAATCAGTATAGATGCAGTCAAACGCGCTGATTTTTGAGCTTGATTGTTCATTGGAGCATTAAGCTATCAAGCTCAAAAATCTGAGCTATGCGCCAGGAGATATGGGCAAATGCGATCCAAAATGAACTCAGTGCGAATATATGCGATATTTGCATATTATTATCGCAAGATATCCGCAACGATACTATTATACCAATTTGCATCATCAGATTCAAAGAGATATTTAGTTCGCTATGAAAGCCAGCTTTGAAGGTTGTTTCGATAAGCTTTGATGGAATAGCCTTTTTCTTGCTATAAATCGCTTACTATATGGCCAGGCAGGAGAAAAAGGGGGCTCTTACCGCATTTGCCAATTGCTTGTCAGGAAGCTGACATATTCGGTCGACATGGCGGCAAAGTCTTCAGTTATCTCTAATGGCAGATGCTCCTTAAGCTCATCATCCGAGAGAATGGCCCATGCCGTGAGATCCGCAAACGCTTCGTGCTTTCTCTCCAATATGTCAAGGCCTGACTTGCCGCTTATTTGCATCAGCTCGTCAAATTTCTCAGGAAGAACGTTTATGTCTTTAGTCAGGCTGTAGTGAAGAGCGTGCCCAAGCTCGTGAGCCAGAACCATGATAGGATCTTCACTCGGCACAAGCATGTTGTACAGCAGTATGGCAGGCTGCATATCCTTCCCGTTTTGAATGAGAGCGAATTCGCTGTTGAACTTGCAATGAGATTGCTTTAAATGAAGTATTTTAAGAGGCTTGCATTCATCCACAGTTGTTATGCGGCGGATACCCCCGCCTTTAGGCATGGGGAGGAAGCCGCATGCTCCTTTCCGTCAATATTGTTTTGCGCTTCTCTAAAGGCTTGAGTTTTTTGCGGCCGG
>JAISZB010000022.1 GCA_031269465.1 Clostridiales bacterium
GCTGTAAGAAGCTCAACCTCTTGTCCGGGAGAACTGCCATCCTAACTGAAAAGGAGGGCATGCGGCTTCCTCCCCATGCCTAAAGGCGGGGGTATCCGCCGCATAACAACTGCGATGAAATCAATTGTACAGGCTTGCAGTCGATTATGCCTATCCAGTTCTTATGCAAATAAGCATGTCTTTCAATATGCTGATGTTCGGGAGGCGGAATAGTCCGCACTCAAAGCAATCAGCACAAGTGAATCCTTAGATACAAGAGTCTATTGAAAATGCGCTCATCCCTGAGTCGGTCATTGAGCGTTAAACACTCAGAAAGAGGATGATGCATATGAAAAAACCGGTTGCCGCTTTTATTTTTCTGCTTCTGGCTCTGCCTGCTTCAGCCGCCTACGGCGCAACCGCGATACCATCAAGCGCGGCGATTGCAATCGACAAATCCCCAGCAAGCTTCAATTGCTACAACATCGATGGATATACATACTTTATGCTTCGCGATGTCGCATATGCTCTCACGGGTACTCAAAAGCAGTTTGACATCTCATTTTCACAGGAGTCAGGCGCTGTCTCACTCCTCACCGGAAGGAAGTACCTGGGAGCTTCCTCTGATGCAGCGCTCGGAAGCTCAGCAATTGAAGCGTCGCCTTCGATGAACAGTTTCATTCTGGACGGGTCGGAGATTGAACTCGAAGCCTACAACATAGAAGGCCGCAACTACTTGAAGCTTAGAGATCTGTGCGAAGCGCTCGAGGTGAAGGTTGATTACAATTCCTCTACGGGGAAGATTTCTCTTGCTACTGCAAGCCTAACAGACGAGGACTTCGGACTGGGACGAGTAGGATCCTTTGCAACGACGGATCTGGGAGGAGCCGCCTATACGCAGAGGATATTCGAAGAGAAGCCTTTGACTTTCATCAATTACTGGGCTACCTGGTGCAAGCCCTGCCTTGAGGAGCTTCCTGACTTTCCCGCTCTTCAGGAGAAGTACAGGGATAAAGTGAAATTCATTACAGTGGTCGACGACGGAAACGGCAACTCCAACGCGCTGGAGCTTTCAAATCAGTACTTGAAAGGATATACCAACCTCCTTCCCGCTCCAAAGCTGATTGAAGGCCTGCAGAGCGGATTTGTGCCCACCTCGGCAATTGTAAACCGCAAAGGATATCTGGTAATCGGACAGATGGTCGGCGCTTATGGCGCTTCATACTCTGAGTTCATAGATCAAGCGCTTAGAATGATTGGGGAATGAATGCTTTAAAAAGCATACATGCAAGATTCCTAGGCGATTTTCAGTTTTTTAGGCTGTTATAAGCAAGTTTGTTAAAAAGCATTTGCAAAACGCTTTAACGCCCTAAAGACAGATTGCAAAAAGCGAACAAGGGCAGTCTTGTAGGATGGAACAAAGGCAAACGCCGTTGTTCCGCTCTCCTAGACTGCCCTTGTTTTTCAGATTTAGAACTGGATGTAAGCGACCTGGCTCTGGAGATATTCCATCAAGCCGTGCTTTCCGTCTGCGCCGCCGATTCCCGATTTGCGCCATCCTGCGTGGAAGCCCTGAAGGCCTTCAAAGTGCTCCCTGTTTACGTAGGTCTCGCCAAACTTCAGATCCCTTAGGGATTGCATCACTGTATTTATGTTCGTTGAGAAGACAGATGAAGTCAGTCCGTATTCGCAGTCATTAGCGAGAGCTATAGCCTCATCGTAATCATCAAACGGGAGTATCGGAATTGCCGGCCCGAAAATTTCCTTTTGGACAATTTCGCTGTCCTGGCGGGCGCCTGCAATGACTGTAGGCTCGTAGAAGTATCCCGTCTGCGAATCAGCGATCTTTCCGCCTGTCAGTATTTCAGCCCCATCAGCTTTTGCGCGGGAAACCATGGCGTCTATCTTAAGAAGCTGGCTTTTATCTATCTGAGAACTCATGTCAGGGGTCGGATCCGCAAATGGATCTCCTTTTGTAACCGCCTTCATCGCCTTTGTAAATTTGTCCGCAAACTCATCGTATATGCTTGAGTGTACGTATGCGCGCTCCGCGCAGTTGCAGACTTGTCCGCTGAATATGACGCGAGACGCGACTATGCGGCTGACCGCAAGGCCAATATCGGCATCGGCAAAGACGATGGCAGGCGCCTTGCCCCCGAGTTCAAGCGAAACCTTCGTTATGTTTTCCGCAGAGGCTCTGATGATTTCCTGCCCCGCCTCTACGCTTCCGGTAAGCGTGACCATATCAGCCAGAGAACTCGACGAAAGCGCGGCGCCAAGAGTCTTGCCGCCTCCAGATACGAAGTTGACCACGCCCTTAGGGAGATCAAGCGTTGCTACCAGCTTGGCAAATTCAAATGTGGTATTCGGGGTGTTGCTGCTGGGCTTTACTACGATTGAGCAGCCTGTAAGAAGCGCTGGGGCGACTTTGCGAGCCATGACGAAGAACGGGAAGTTCCAGGGGCAGATTCCGACCACAACGCCTATCGGCTTGCGGAACAGGAACATGTTCTCATTGAGCCTGTCGCTAGAAATTATCTCTCCTTCATAAATCCTGGCCCATCCGGCGTAGTAGTCGAAATAGTCCGCTGTAAAGTCTATCTCAACTTGGGCTAGCGGAAGAACCTTGGCTTGCTCGCTGGCCAGGCACCTGGCAAGCTCGATCCGGGAGCTTCGAATGAGTGAAGCCATCTGCTTCAAGTATCCAGCGCGCTCAGCCACAGTCTTTTTCGACCAGGCGCCCTGAGACTTGCTTGCCGCTTCCAGAGCGGCATACGCGTCTTCGGCGTCTCCTTGAGGCACGCGGGAAATGATCTCATTTGTATAAGGATTTTCCACTTCAATCCAATCAGGTGAGTGCGAGTCAACCAATGCGCCATTGATGAACTGCTGATAAGCCTGCATAATAATCGCTCCTTCATGGTTTTATCCGCGCTTCCAGCAGGAAGCGAGCAAACATTATACTGATGTCACTTAAACGCACGGATTTTTGCATCAGATTACCATTTGCATACCCAATAATCCGGCCTAAGATCTGAGCTTATAAGCATGCATCAGCATATCGGGCGCCTGAAAACACGGGACTGGCCGCGCCTGGCGAAACACCTTCCTGAATAACGCGGGCGCGGCAAATTAGGTTCCGCCTCGGCATGAAATCGCCGTTTTTTTGCGACTGCCCCATTATATATTATCCCAAATTCAATATATACTTTTTTCATAAATTAGTCAAGATGGTGGCAACTGCATGCAATAGGTAATTTTATTTGTTGATTTGAGTCAGAGGAAAACAATTAATCATAGTAAGTGCCTGAAATAAGATGTTAAAAATAATTAGTCCATAACTTAGTTGACCTATTTTAACAAAATGAGGCCAACTGAATCTTTTGGGCGGCTGTAAAACAACTACGTCTAAACCTCTTTAAATAAATAACGATTTGCAGTCAAATGAAGCTAAGCGGCTTCATATGCAAATCAGTATTCACTCTTCATTTTGCCCTAAGCTTCGACGGCCTTATGCGGATGCAGTCTGCCCGCCCCGGCTCCTTGCTTCTACGCTTGGCAAGGGCTACGGGCAGGAGGATATACAAGCGGCGATTGAGGGCAGAACTGCTCGTCATCATCGCTTGCAGAAACGAGGAACGCGCGAAATCGGCGGTCGCGAAGACGAGGCTTGGTAACATTTCCTATGAATTGCTTGACGGCGTCATCGGCCCGGCTGTCGCGAAGCGCCAAAACCGTCTTGGCTCGTCTGATACGTCAAGCGCGCAGTTAGCAGAACTCACTACAAAAGTGAAATGCGGGAATGTCAGCGGAAAATATGTTGACCGGGGGGGGAAATCAAAAAATCTTCAGAATTGTCTTACAGCCAAGACCATTGGCGGAATTTATGGGATACGAGCAGCTTGCTTGTTGGCCTGACTTCGGCTGAGCAACCTGTCTAAGCGATTGGGATTGGTTCCGGTAGGCCAGGTGACGCACGTTTCGCAAGGATATTTGACTTGCACCGAAGTCGTATGGCTGTGCGGTATATGTGTTCGGCGGCGATAATCGAAATAGCATATGGAATGATAAACCTCGCTGCGGCTTGAAAACGCCAAGTCGCAGCGGTTTTTTTGCCTAAACTCCGAAACGCCCTTGACAGCACACGATAAAAAATCAATGGGTTTTTTCAAAATATAATTCGAATAAAAACTCCTTGACAAACGGCGCCGGGGTTTACGGATAAATTGCGCCTTATATCCCCATGGCTGAAGCTAAGGGGTTTTACGGCACTATTGATAATTGTATATGCGGGCTTCTACAGCAACCGCTAAGAGTTCGCCCGCAAAAAGAGCGTATATATGAGCGCCTTTTCCATTTAAAGACGCCGCGAAAATGAGAAAGACATTCAGAGCGGCGTTTGTGAGCATGTTGCACAAGAGGCTGCAATACAATCTTCTGCTTTTAAGCAAAAATAGAATTGAAAGGCCTTCTATCGTTCAGTTGTGGCAAATGCATAATATAACCATGGCTAATTAACCTAAGGCTGAAGTGCAAGCCCTTCCAGATTTTCTTGAAACGGATTCTCAACGAGCGCGATACACTGCTTGCTGGTTCCACAGCCTCTATATTGCAGTCGCACTCCATAGCGACGAACTGCATGCCTTACGACTAAGGAAGCTGTTCAGCCGCAGAGATTTTAGACGCGTTTCTACTTTCTCCTCGATCTCAGGATGAAAGCTACGGCGATGATTATTACTGCCGCCGCTATAAAGGCGAATGGCACCAAAGATACAATTTCTTCTTCTGACATTGAACCGACTGCTATATCCATAACATTAAGCATATGATCCTCCTTTCCAATGCAAGGGGGCTATGATTATAAACAACTTTAAAGCATCGGCATCCCTTATATGCATTATTATGCAGAATATGAAAAAACGTTCCATTTCCCGATCATGATTTCAATTCATTCAAAAGCAAAGAGCTTATCAATCAGGCCTGAAAATCGCTTTGAGCAGGCTTGGAAAGCGCTGTAAACAGAAGCAGCCCCGAAACAAGCGCAAGACCAGCTGAATAGGCTGCGATCCAACTGAAATTTGCGACCGCCAACGTCATCAAGTACCCGATAAGAATCGCTAGAGTAGTGAATGCCAATTCAGGATTTTCAGGAAGTTTTGACGCAACTCATAGCGTTACAGGCATGCGCATATTGAAAGCCAGCACCCCAATCGTGCACGCAATAAGATTGCCTGAACCTGCCGCGAAACAGGCTGAAGCAGCCATGAGGCGCCTACCCGCCTGCCTCCGAATCTGTCAGCCGGAATTCCCCCAAGGCTTTTCCCATAGACGCTCCCATGCTTGGCAGGATCATCAGAAAAAACCTGTCCTCCACGGCATAGGCAGAGTACCACAAAGGATCTGATGATAATGGGAGCCGATAATAAAGATAAAGCTATACCGCTTTTCATCTCCTTTTTTGGAGCTTGACTGTCCATTGAGTGGTGCGAAATGCCGATATCAATCGCGCTCGCTGAATAATCAAGCTCCATAAAAGGTAATTTTATATGAACAGCAGTATAAAAGAGCCTCAAATGACATGATCTGATTCATCTTAAATTGTTGCCTTTCTTTCCTCTCCTGCGCCATGACGGAGCGCAATAATCCCAGCCAAGCAAGCAACCACTGCAAGAGCATGCGCATATTCTGGAATTCCGCTTCCGCCGGCAAGCCAGCCCAATGATACCCCCAGCGCGCCAGGAGAGACAAAGATTCCGCTTCGCGCGCTCTTGCCGCCTGAGCGCGAAAGACTGTCGAGCCCCACTGCTACATGAAAGAACGAGTTTTAGAAAGACATGAGAATAAGGTTTGCATCCAGCGCGCCCTTTCCAGGCAAATACCGGCGGTCGAGGCGCCGTTTGAATCTTGCTTGAATAAGAAGAAAGACACATGCGAAGTCAACTCAAAAATGAGCCGAAGTGTAAATGAAAAACGTATTTTTCACCTTGAAAATCGCCCTTGACTTATCGGTGTTCAGCCAATTGCTCCATATACATCAGTTGCATTATACAGCATGAGGCCTTAGTTTTCATTGAATCGTATTAGCCACCTTTGCGCCAAGATGAATTTAAAGGTATAATGAGGATAATGCGATTCTTTCTGCAGGATCCGGCAATAGCCTCAGTAATATCCCTTATGTTTTTAATCATCAATTTAGCGGAAGAGGATGGGTGCTATGAGAGATGTTGTTAGAATATCAAAATTCATGAGCAAAGTGCTGCGCCATCAGCCTGAGCTGATTGGAATGCATCTCGATCCCAATGGATGGGCGGATGTTGATGAGTTGATTTCGGGTATGAATAAAAAGGGATTCTCCGTGTCGATTGAAGACATAAAGGATGCGGTTCGTACCAACAACAAGCGGAGATTCGCCTTCAGCCTGGATGAGAAGAGAATTCGGGCGCGCCAGGGCCACAGCATAGAAGTCGACGTTGAGGCGCCGGAAACCGCTCCGCCTTCCAAGCTCTACCACGGCACAGCTCTGAAGTTCATGGAAAGCATCAGAAACTCAGGACTGACGCCCCAAAGGCGTCTGCACGTGCACTTGTCAGCCGACATTATGACTGCTGAATCAGTCGGAAGGCGCCATGGCAAGCCGGTTGTGCTCGAGATAGACGCAGCCTCGATGGCGGCTGACGGATTCAAATTCCATCTTTCGGAGAATGGGGTGTGGCTGACGCAAAGAGTCCCTGTCCTCTATATTGAAGAAAAATTCGCGGCTATGCCGATGTGAAGTCAAAAGCGCTTATTTTGGAGCTTGAGCATCCATTTTCACGCTCCAGCTTCAAACTCTGAAATCGAATCTTCAGCATGCTCATTTTCAAGAAAGCAGTTCAATATACTGATGTGCAATCAAATGTATAGCTTTTGAGTGCGCATCAGTATAGAATAGGCAGGCAGCTCCAAGAATTTTCGCTTCTTCACCGCACGGGCGGATTCAGAATGGAGTGCGCGGTTTGAACCAGCCGAGGATTTAGAGCATTTTCTTAAAAGCTATATTAGTGCTGTCAAAAGCGCCTGTTTTTGAGCTTGATTATCAAGCTTAAAAACAGGCGCTTTGACTACATCAGAGTTTGCAGGAATAAACGAGTAAATGATTGCATTTTACTTTATAGTTATATATTCGACATTTACCATTCTTTTACTCTGTTGAATTATAATAAATATTGTTGAAATTCTATTGACCTTCCTCCACAATATGCTATTATAGATATAGAGCTAAAACTGATTCTAAGCTCTTACTTATCCTAGTCAAGGAAAAAGCTTGAGACCCTAAAGGTCTTTTTTTGTGCCGAGCTGGGATTATCCATTCAAAAGAAATCCAAGTTTCCGCAGCGTCCAAATCCGCCGAGCAGGCGCAGATTTATGCGTGCAGCTTATGAAAGCGCTTATTTCGCTCAATACCATTGATACCTCTTAATCTCCCCGTTTACGCTGTAGACGGAAGGGCAGAATGTATCCATCCAGTCCAGCGGCTCAGCTGGAAGCTGCTGCCGCGAAGCCGAATCGAACGCCCTGGAAATTGTGTCAGCCTGCTCCTTTGACGCGTTTTTTGCGCTCACAGAAACTATCAGCGGAGTTCCGGCAATGGAGGCAAGCTCAAGCCACTGCTTATTAAGAGCCCAAGGTATCTTCTCGGTCAGACCTACGCAGTCTGGATCCGCAGCGAAGAATGCTCCGTGCTGCACTCCCCGGAAAGCAAGGGCGTTTACGCCCATTTTCCTGGTTCTAGCCCATTCCACGCCGCTGGTGTCGTCGCCAATCCTATTCGCTTGGCAATATCCCGCTGTCAGATGGCCGATGGCGTTGCAGCCGAGAATCATTGCGCCTTCCGCAGCTTCCTTGATGCAACGGTATAGATTTGTCGCTATCTCCGCAGTCGTCTTAGTTTTGTCTGAAAAATGCCATCCGGGGTTTGTAAGCTCATTTTTCATGTCAAACCCCCAGCGGCCGAATATATCGTATGTTGAAAAGTCGTGCTTGATCATGTCGTACCCCCAGCTTCTGAACCGCCGGATGTCATCTTGGATGAATTCCAGCACGTCAGCCCTAGACGGGTCAAGAAACCATCTGTCATCTTCATCGCGGCTCAAAAAGCGGCCCGGGGGGAGCCTCCATTCATTTGGAAGCCCTTCGCAGTTTAGAAGAGGCCTATACCATATGCCGGGGCGGGCGCCTTCATGCTTGAGATCTTCAGCAAGGCGCTTCATGTCGGGAAAATTCCTGTTTCCGCTGCTCCATGGCCCTCCAACGAACTGGTCGTTGCGGCAAATCTGCCAGCCGTCGTCAACGAACATGAAGGGCCGGTTTTCTGATCTGGCAAGGGAAGAAATGAATTTGCCATCCTCCAGCATCTCTTGCTGAGAGCTCCTTCCATACGCGAAATACCAGTTGTTGCCGCCGTAAATCGGCTTATCCGGATTCAAGGGGTTGCTGCACATCTTAAAGCAGAACTTTCGAATCGCGCTGTAAGCTGAGCATCCATCTTCCCCTGTCAGAGCCACGACAGTCGCCGCCAAGAGTTTCCTGCCGTTCAGATCCACCCCCGAACCGCCGTTTCTCGCGTCCAGGGTCAAGCAAACGGAACCTCCGGTCAAAAGCCAGCTGCATATGGCTCCTGAACCTGTTTTGACGCCGAGGCACTCAGTCCGCCTGCCATAGCTTGCGGCGAAGTACCACGGCAGGGCTTGGCTCGGGTTTATAGGGCCGAAGAACAAGTCGCCGTAGCTTCTCTCCCAATGGTCGCAGAGAATTCGAACCCCAGGCGCGAAGGGTTCATCCCATATAAGGCTTATCTGCTTAATTTTGCTTGAGAGCGCCTGGATATAGACTGAAAGCTCCTCGCCGGAACTCTTAAGGAAGACTTGGACATCCTTAAATGAAAGCTCATAATCGCCTGGGATATCTGCCATTTCAGAATCCAGCTCGATCAAGCAGTGCACAGGCTCTTTTTTAAGAATAGATTCCAGCATTTTCATCACTCCAAAATTTTAGCCTGCGCATCTTTTGTCCGCATGCGCATATGGCTTATTGGGTTGCAATTACGCTTATAGGATGATATAAATCTATCAGCGCGGCCTTGATTTGTCAATTGCGCTTTTCTTAAGGCCCGCGAGATTCTTTTCATCTATACCTATTTTCATCAAATGTTCCTTTTTTTGGCGCTTACTGTCCACTGGGCGGTAGGAAATGCCGATATCAATCGCGCTCGCTGTACAGTCAAGCTCAAATGGCAGTTTGACATGAAAATCATCATACATATAGTCCAAATGCTTTTTTGGAGCTTGATTATTCATTGAATGGTGCGAAATGCCGAAATCGGCATTTTGCACTCGCTGTATAATCAAGCTCCAAAAAAGGCAGTTTAGTACGAAAATACATTTTATGGACATTTGTCCGTATCTCAAACACACAACTGGCTTAAAATTTTCATCCTTAGTGGTGAAGCGAAGCTTCATAGGGGTTTATATGAAAAGCAGTATAAAAATGAACAAGCTGCCCTCCCGCAATGCGAAGAATTTCTTTTATATTCAAAGCGTTATATCGCTAGGGGAAACTTCCTAAATGGTATTTGATTCCGCCATAATTTCTCTAACCCTCATCTCCCAGAGGCATCAGCATTTTTCACCCTTTTCTGAGGCTATCAGCATGCTTGGGGATTGATGATTTCATAAGATTATGCAAAGGCTGCGAACTCTGAATTAAAATTCTTCAGAGAGCAATTTCAGTTTACCAATTACCATAATGTTACCGGTTAAGACTAAGCATGTTGATGCGAAATCATCAAGAGAAAGCAGGGGGATTTGTCTCTCTGGAAGAAACAGGCCCAATAAACGCAACTATTTTGCAACTTGACTGTCCGCTTTCACGAACTATCATTAGTAAGTCAATATAAATATATCTACGGATTGATTTGAGAAAAGGAATTCCTCATAGCCCTCTTGAGCCTTAATAGCAATAAATTCATAAAAGAGCATTTATTCATCTAATTTCGTCAAATTGCATCCTAAAGGATTGTTTTTAAAACTCAGTTATACTAAAATATATTAAGGTGCAAATGTTAAATAGCATCCAATGCAGACGAAAGCTTCAAGCATTCCGCCAGCGCCCTGCAACCGACGCCTGCGCGGATCTCATGCGGGTCTCTGCTAAATGAGTCCATGAGGCAAACCAGCCCGATGTCTCGCAAATAAATCGCAAAAACCTGCTTGAGGAAAAAATAATTAGCATCAGCCTAGACGGCTAGGCCTTTCGAACCTCCGCTAAAGGCCGTTGAGCTTTAAACCTCCACGCGAAAGCGACGTAAAAGAAAAAAGATTAAGGTAGGCGCTATATATGAACGATAACAGTGAAACGCCTAGAAACGAAATCCTGAACTGCATCAACAGGCGCAGGAGCACAAGAGCCTTTGAAGATATTCCACTTACGCGATCAGAGCTTGATTTAATCCTGGAAGCCGCAATTTGGGCGCCAAGCGCCGGCAATAACCAATCTTGGCAGTTCACGGCCGTCCAAAACAAGGAAAAGCTTTTCATCCTGAATTCCCTTGTGAGAACGGCGCTGCAAAGGTGGATCCCGGGCGATGAGTATCTGCTGAAGCAGGGCGCCAAGCAAGGCGCGCAACGAGAAGGCTACAACTTTCACTACCATTCTCCGCTTCTGCTGATCGCATCCAATAGGGCAAACTACGAAAACGGCATGGCCGACTGCGCCCTGGCGATGGAAAATGTCTTCATAGCCGCTGAGTCCATAGGTCTTGGCTCTTGCTACATAAACCATCTCTTCTGGCTGCAGGAAGATCCTGACTTGAGCAGCTACCTATATGAGCTGGGAATACCGCGAGAGCACACCATATGCTCATCCGCGTGCATCGGGAAGATTAAGAGGGCTTCAGAGCCGCGCAAAAGAAAGCCCGGGACAATAAAGCTGGTACTTTGAAAGATTCCGCCGAACCCTCTTGTTAAGCAGACTCTAATTTAGGGATTGCATTTTAGGCGGAAGATCCTTAGAATTATTATAGGATTGCAAATCCTAGCTTAAAATACTTTTAAGGCAGGCGTCCCATGAACAGAGAAACAATCAGAAACGAAGTGCTTGATGCCATCCTTTTGCGCAGAAGTACAAGATCCTTCGAAGAAGCCCCTATAACCGGCCTTGAGCTTGACACCCTTCTTAAAGCGACCATTTGGGCGCCAAGCGGCGGCAACAATCAAACATGGCTCTTTACAGCCGTCAGAGATGTTGAGACGCTTCTTAGCCTCAATAAATTGGTAAGGGATGGATTCCAAAAATGGATTCCTGATGATGACTATCCAGGCAAGCTTGGCGCCAAAAAAGCCTCCCAAAGCGAGGGATTCAACTTCTATTATCACGCGCCTCTGCTGATAATCGCGTCTAATGCGCCCAATTATGAAAACGCCATGGCCGACTGCGCCTTGGCTTTGGAAAACGTATTTCTGGCAGCCCACTCCATAGGACTCGGCAGCTGCTACATCAATCAGCTTCACTGGCTTCGAAATGATCAGAATCTGAGGAGCTTCCTCTTTGAGCTGGGCATTCCCAAAGAGCACACAATATGCTCCGCAGCCGCGATCGGCCGCGTAAAGAATCAATCTTCGCCCCCTGCCAGAAAGCCTGGCACCATAAACGTTTACACCCCGAACAAGCAGTAATGGACATCTAAAATCAAGGAGAGAGCGCGGCCGCTTGGCCGCGCTCTCCTTTTAGTGCGCCGTGCATGGCGAATAACTAGGCGGTGAAAGACCGCTGTGGGGGCTGGTCGCTGCCATCCGCTAGCCAAAGGCAAGGGTGTCCATCGCGAGGTGGAATCTGAAGGAAGCCGGAGGCAAAGTTCCGCCCCAAGGAATACGAACATCATCAGGCCCAAACGTGGGATGAGCTTGCTAAACAAAGCGAAGTCCAATAAACGACGCGGACACGGGACTGCAGATGATGCGGGGACATGGAATGAAAGCGGTTCGCCTTGCCGCGGGAGGTCTCGCGGACGCATGGAGCAGGCATGCAGAAATGCGGTTGAAACAAGATTTATCTCGGGAAGCCGGCAGAAGCCATAGTACCTGGTTGTGAAACAGCAGGGAAGGGCAGAACTTTAGGAGGTGAAAGCAAATGAAAGCTGCCGATGGGGAACGAAGATCAGCCAATCCTCAATCGCACCGGAACTCGCCGCAAAAGGATGGTGCGGAACACGAAAGCTATGCGGGAGTGCGCAATCCTGTTTGGGAGACAAGCGGGACAACAATGCCGTCCGGCAAGCCCAGCCAAACGAATCGGACAGCTGAAAACAACATCGCCGACGCCAATGAGCCAAAGGAAAGACTGCTTGAGCGCATCCTCAGCAGAGACAACATGAATGCGGCATTTAAGCGAGTAAAATCTAATAAGGGCGCAGGCGGAGTCGATAAAATGCAAGTGGAGGATTTACTTCCTTATCTTGTGAAATACGGTGAAGCCATCAAGCAGACGATTATGGAAGGGAAGTACAAGCCGAATCCAGCCGGGAGGGTGGAAATGCCCAAAGACGACGGAAAGAAGCGCCCATTAGGGATGCCCACAGCAGTAGACCGAGCAGTACAACAATCCATAGCACAAGTGTCAAGCCCGATATTTGAGCAACAGTTTTCAGATAATAGTTTCGGTTTCAGACCCAACCGAAGTGCCCGGCGCCATAAGGAGGAGCCAGGAAAATATTGACGACGGATACAAATGCGTCGTAGACATGGACTTGGAGAAATTTTTCGATACGGCGGACCAAAGCAAACTGATAGAAGTGTTGGGACGCACAATCAAAGATGGGCGAGTCATATCACTCATACACAAATATCTCAGAGCGGGCGTTGTAGTAAGACATAGTTTTAGAGAAACAGCGGAGGGCGTACCGCAAGGCGGACCGCTAAGCCCGTTATTGCCAAATATTATGTTGAATGAACTGGATAAGGAACTGACGATAAGAGGGCATAGGCTTGTGCGTTATGCGGACGACTTGATGATATTTTGGAAAAGCAGGAGAGCCGCCGAAAGGACGCTTGCCAACATAGTACCCTTCATTGAAAACAAGCTATTCCTCAAGGTGAACAAAGACAAAACCGCAGTCGATTACGTGGGAAAAGTGAAATTTCCGGGCATATCGTTTTACCAATGCAAGGGCAAGGCGCGTGTTCGGATACATCCGAAGCCGGTAGCAAAGATGAAAGCCAAAATAAGGCGAATGACATCAAGAAGCAACGGATGGAGCAGTGAAGGACGCATGGAAAAGTTAAAACAATATATCCGTGGCTGGGTCAATTACTTCAAGATAGCTAACATAAAATCTTTGCTTAAAGAAACAGACGAATGGATGCGAAGGCGAATCCGTATGATTTTCTGGAAACAGTGGAAGAAGGTTAGAACAAGATTTGAGCGACTTCAAAAACTGGGGCTGGATAAACAAAAAGCATGGGAATACGCCAACACTAGAAAAGGCTACTGGCGTACAGCCAATAGCCCTATCCTTAAAAGAACGTTGCAGAACGAGATTCTAAAGCGTATGGGGTACTTATTCTTCTCTGACTGCTACCAAAAAGTCACTGGCGTAAACTAGAGAACCGCCGTGTACCGAACGGTTCGCACGGTGGTGTGAGAGGTCGGCTACTCAATTAATGGGTAGCCTCCTACTCGATTACTGATTTGCATAGAAACTGCCTTTTTTGGAGCTTGATTATACAGCGAGCGCGATTGATATCAGCATTTCGCTCCACTCAATGAACAGTCAAGCTCCAAAAAAAACATTTGATGAAAATCGGCATAAAGCAAAGTGCTTGCGGCTTTTTGCAGGTCATGAAATCTTGTCTGAAGCAGCCGCGACGCGCGTTTCATCGACCAGCCTGCACGCAATAATTTCAGAGGCGGCTGGCCAGTTGCGCCTATCTTCGGAATTGAAGCAGTTTTGCACCAAATTCTTGGCTGCGGACTTTGCAACATCATAAAACGGCTGAGTCATGTAAGGCATATCCGGATAAGCCAGCTGCAAGCATTTGGACTTCTCCATCGAAATGACTTTGCTCTTGTCCAAGCGCAATCCCATATCCTTGGACGCAGCTATCAGCCACACGCAGCATGCAGCCCAAGTGGCGGCGTATCCGTCAACCCCAATGTCAAATGCAGCCGAGGCCAAAAACGCCTTCGCCGAGCCAAGCTCCTGAGATTCAAAGCTTCTGGGCAGGTACTTGATTCTGGGTTCGCAACCCCACATCCTTGCAGCGTCGGAAAATCCCCTAAGCCTTTCAGACTCCGAAGCGGAGGCATGGCTGTGCCTGCCGTCCAAGGGAGAAATGCATATGACCTTCCTGCAGCCGCTTTTGAAAAGATGAGTTCCTGCATCCATCCCGCACTGATAGAAATTTATGTTCACTTGGTGAATATTGGGAATTTCGCTTCGGCTGCAAACCGTCGCAAACGGGATTCCAGCATCCAAAAGATTGTGTATATGCTCATTCTCAACTAAATTGTTCCCCCTATCCGGCGCAACAAGAACTACGCCGTCAATCCTGCATTCATGATAGGCGCTTATATAGCTTATCTCTCCCATCTCTCTCTTGGAGGAGCACATCAGTACGCCGAATCCTTCTTCTTCAGCCGCCGACATGACGCCGGCCGACATCTCATTGAACCTCAAGTCATCGGATTCAGGGGCGACAAGACCAATCGTCCTTGAGGATCTGCGCCTCATCAGGACGGATGTGCTCTCAGGCCTGTAATTAAGGGCTGTGGCCGCTTCCAAAACTTTCGCCTTAGTCGTTTCCGAAATTGTCTGGCCTATTGTGCGGTTGAGCACAAACGAAACCGTTGACGGCGCAACTCCCGCTAGATTCGCAACATCCTTTACAGTCGCTGTTTTTTTCATTCCACCACTTCCTTTATTTTGCCGCGCAGGCTTATTTTGAAATTCTTCTGTAGATCCATCGCCAATATTCTTTGGGGCATAAATTTTTTCCTGTTCCCTGGATTTATACCGATTTGCAGTCAAATTCGCCTGTTCTGAAGCTCGACTGTCCAATTCCAGGCCGCGAAATGCAGATATCAATCGCGCTCGCTGTACGGTCAAGCTCCAAAACAGGCAGTTTCATATGCAAATCAGCATAAAAGTAATTGCCGAGAAGCCGCCCTCCTCTTAAGGCGCGAGTGCAAGCCATTAACGCGCCGCCATTCGAAAAAACGCAGGACGCGCGGAGCTGGCCCGCTGTTGCCTGCGCCGCTTGGGCGCATTGGGCGGGAAGCCCTCGCTTCAAGCGCCAGAAGCGCTAAGCGGCGGGAGCATGACGCTTGCTGATTCAGTCAAATGGATGCCGTCGTTCATCATATTTGACGCAGGAGACTCCCGCCTCAAAACCCATTAGTCTCTGCTGGAATAGACGCTCTCCCAGTCAAAGGCTTTAGCTTCTTATATACCGCTTTTCGTCAAATGTTCCTTTTTTTGTTGATTATCCATTGAATGGTGCGAAATGCCGAAATCGGCATTTTGCACTCGCTGTATAATCAAGCTCCAAAAAAGGTAATTTAGTACGAAAATACATTTT
>JAISZB010000060.1 GCA_031269465.1 Clostridiales bacterium
GCGGACGAGCGCAAGTCTTTGAGAAGGGAGCTGGAAGTGATGGACATCTTGCTTGATGAAAGCATTCTCGACTTGGCTGATGAAGCGCTTAAAGCCAGGTATGAAACAGCCCTGAAGAAAAAGGATGAGGATCTCAAGGCTAAGGATGAGGAGAATAACGTTCTTAAGCTTTACTACATGGCTCGCATTGATCCTGAGACTATTGCCGATAAACTGGGAATAGGCTTGGAACGGGTGACAAGTATACTCTCATCTGTCATCTCCACTTAGATTCTGGTTATTTGCTTGGATTGGATTTGATTTTTCAGAGACATTGACTTTATTATGCACTCCTTAGGATAGACCCTGGCTGAGCCAGGGTCGTTCTGCTTTAATGAAGACAAGGTTAGAGCATTTTTTTATTGAATCTAATGTCTGATGCGTGTCTCGACATAGGCGAAAGAACCCGCTTCGCCTTAATGATTGTCTTGGGTGTATTGATATTCTTGAAAGGGGATGAGCGCAAGTCGCTGGGAAGGAAGTTGGAAATAATGGACATTATGGTTGATGAAGCGCTTTAAACTAAGTATATATATTGCTTTTCATAGAAAATCACCTTTTTTGGAGCTTGATTATACAGCGAGTGCAAAATGCCGAATCGGCATTTCGCACCACTCAATGGATAACCAAGCTTCAAAAAAGGAACATTTAATGAAAAGCGGTATAGCAGATCTGAAGAAAATGGAAAAGGAACTCGAGGCCAAGGATGAAGAAAACAAAGTTCTTTAGCTTTATATCGCTCGTAGTGATCCTGAGACTATTGCCGATAAATTGGGAATAAGCTTGGAACGAGTGATAAGGATGCCCTTGCCCGCCACCTCCACTTAGATTCTTTATATTGCTTTAACTTGCCTTTTTCAACAGAATATAAATTGCAATATCAAATGCAACAGTCGCCATAGGGATGTTTTTCCTCTTCCCAAGCGGAAATAGATGGAGGCGAAGGCGCCCCTTGCGCTATTTTGAGGATCTCTATCTCAAACATTTCCGCAGGCGTCTTGCAACCCGGAATTTTCCTGGGAAGGCTGTTGCTCCAGTCCGCCGCCTTGGAGATCAGCTGCGCGGGCATGCCGCCCGCGCTTCCCCCTTTTTTCGCGAAGCGGCGCGGAAGCCCGCTGTGGCGCTCGTTCGCCCCCTTCTCGAAGCTGGAGCGGGGATGGCGGAAATAGACGGCGCGCCCCACGGCGCCGCCCCGCCCCGCGAACTCCCGGCCGTCGCCGCCTGCGGCGTTTTTGAAGGCGCCGCCGGCCATCTCGCCGAAGCTTCCGGCAACCCGCCCGGCCGCCGCTGCCGCGCCCGCCGGGCTCCGCGGCGATCCGGCTGCGCTCCTTCCTCTCGACTGTCGCCGGAACTGCGGGCTTGCCTGATTTCTTTCCTGCGGCCGAGCCGATTTCCCAATGGCCGGACTCCTCGCGGGCCCCTGCCGCTTCAGGCCGCCCTTCGACGCCCGCCCCCAAAGCCCTCCCGCTTCGGCGGGCTTTATTGCTTTTGGGCTTGCGCCGAGCCTTCAGCGCCAAATCTATATTCTTAATCGGCATAACGCCCGGATCTATGCAGTTGCAGGGCGCCTTGGCGCAAAGGGCGGGCTTCCCCGAAAGCTCCGGCTCCAGCTTCGCGCGCCCCGCCGCCGCGTCGAGCGCCCGCCCCTCCCCCGGCTTCTCGCCGGCGAACGCCATAAAATCGGGGCGTTCAGCAATTTTCAGGGGCTTGCGGCAATTCCTGCGGCTTTTTCCATGCGCCGCCCCGCCCGTCTCGGCGAAATGCCCGAGCCTCTCCGCCGAGCCGCCGTCCGGCCGCCTCGCCGTCCCGCGCTCCGTCCCGCGGCCGGCGGCGGCCCCGCCCCCGCCGATGGCCGGCGCGCCGGGCCCCTCCCCCGAAAGCGCCTTGACCTCCCCGCGCTCGAAAGGCGATAGGCGTTGAAGCGTCCGGCTTTCTGCGCTGCGCTTGCATTGATCCACAGGGATCCGCCCCTTCATTTTGGTTTTCGCAAACTAAATGACGCCGTGCTTCCCTATGGATTTCTACTGGCTGTATCTGTTGCATTTCATTTTACAATGAACCCAATCGTCATTAAAAAGAAAAAAGCAAAATTAGTGTTGACAACCCTGAAAACCTGTGATAATATATCTGAAGTTCAAAGCAGTATGTGGGAGCATAACGCAGCGGTGAGCGTACCTGCCTTACAAGCAGGGAGTCGTGAGTTCGAATCTCTCTGCTCCCATTTAAAAATAACAGTTGCGGCGGAGTAGCTCAGTGGCCAGAGCAGAGGATCCATAATCCTTTGGTCGAGGGTTCAAATCCCCCCTCCGCTATAAAGCCTGAAAGCCATGCTTTCAGGCTTTTATTTGAGTAAAGCGAAGTCTTGGCCGAAGCGGGCTTTAAAATGAGGCTTTGTTTTATTTTGAAACCGCCGCCAGACCGCATGCGCTTTAACATGTTGAGATGCCCTTGATCGGTCTATTCAGCGGCATTCCCGCTGCAATTGTTGAAAGCGCGCCCTCAAAAAAATCTCTGGGAATTAAAAAAGATATTGACTTTTTTAAATTTTCTGGTATCATAGACAATATTACATGCGCAGACTGAGTCGACTTGGAGAAATGCGTCTTTCAGAGAGCCGTTGGGGAGAAATCCCGGGTGTGAAACGGCAGTCGCCCTTCCATAGCCATCCCTCACGAGCAGTTCCGCCAAATTGCCCTTAAAAAGGCATAGTAGTCGGAAACGGGACGTCCCGTTACAGGCGAGGGTTTGTAAGAACCTAGAGAGTTTTTTGCCGTAAGGCGAAATTGAATTAGGGTGGTATCACGCGGATAAGTCCTCGTCCCTTGCAGAAGTGCATGCGGCGGGGCTTTTTTATGCCCTTTCGCATGTTGGCGGCGGGGCGCCTTTATCCGGGGCGTTCCATGCCAACGCTCAGGCGAAAGCGCAGTGTAAGTTGAGATTTTGGAGCTTGGCGCGAAAGCGGGCTGCCAGGCTCCAAAATAGGCGCGGAAGGCTGCGCGTCGGCATGAAAACGCGGTTTAGCGCTAGAAGCCCCGCCCAAGGGCTTAATGCTTCAAAGACGCCAGCAGAAAGAGGTGAGCGATGAACAGGCATGTTATTTCAATTTTAGTATCGAATCACGCCGGCGTCTTGAGCCGGATCACCGGACTTTTCAGCCGGAGGTGCTTCAACATTGACAGTCTCAGCGTAGGCGTCACTGCGGATCCGGATTTTTCCCGCATTACCGTCGTCGCGTTTGGCGACGACGCGATAATCGATCAGATACGCAAGCAACTGGAGAAGCTCATAGATGTTCAAGAAGTAATAGAGCTTCATCAGGAGGACTCCGTCTACCGAGAGCTTGCGCTGGTTAAAATCGGCGCGGACGCAAAGGTGCGTCCGGAGATTGTAAGCATAGCTGAAATATTTCGAGCCAGCGTAATCGATGTGTCAACAAGCACCATTACGGTGGAGATGACGGGCGATCAGAGCAAAATAGACGCTTGCATCCAGCTTCTCAGCCCTTACGGGGTAAAGGAGATTGTACGCACAGGCCTCGCGGGCATCCAGAGAGGCTGCTCGGTGATGGAGGCTAAAAACGGCGGCTATTATGATGATTTAGCGTATTGAACGCGATGCTTGATTATAAGCTGAAATGCTGAAGCCTGCGGCATTCGCGCGGCTTGCCGCCCCAGCGGCGCCGCGCTCTTTAAAGCTAGATATGCCGATGGCGCGGCCATTCGCACAGATTTCAGCGCTGGTTTATCCACTGAAGGCTGCATGCCGATTCGCTGGCGAATGTTCCTGTTTTGGAGCTTCTTCATCCATTTAGCGGTGCGAAGTGCCGATATCAGCATTTTGCGCTAGCTGTATGGCCAAGCTGAAACAGGCGGCTTCATAACGCGAATCAGCATGCGGTCCAGCTCCAAAATCGGAGCCTTCTCATGTGCGTCAGTATAATCCGCGCCCCTTTAGGGGCTGCGTTTGGAGGTTTTTATATGGCTAAGCTTTACTATCAGGAAGATTGCAATTTCGGCCTGCTCAAAGGCAAAACCGTAGCGGTGATAGGCTACGGGAGCCAAGGCCACGCGCATTCGCTCAACCTTCACGAAACAGGCGCGGATGTAATCGTGGGCTTGTACGAAGGCAGCAAGTCATGGAAGGCGGCGGAGGATGCCGGGCTTAAGGTCGCGACTGCCGCAGAAGCCGCAGCCGCGGCGCAGGTTATAATGATCCTTGTCAATGACGAAAAGCAGGCTAAGCTATACAAGCAGTCCATAGAGCCGAATCTTGCGCCTGGAAAATACCTGGCGTTCGCTCACGGCTTCAACATACACTTCGGGCAGATAGTGCCTCCGGAAGAAGTCAATGTATTCATGATAGCCCCAAAGGGCCCCGGCCACACAGTAAGAAGCCAGTACCTTGAAGGAAAGGGCGTTCCTGTTTTAGTGGCCGTCCATCAGGATCCGTCGGGAGACGCGCTTGATGTGGCCCTGGCCTATGCCGCAGGCATAGGCGGCTCTAGAGCCGGGGTTCTCAGAACTACTTTCAAGGAAGAAACTGAAACCGATCTGTTCGGCGAGCAGGCCGTTCTGTGCGGCGGCGTATCAGAGCTTATGAAAGCGGGATTCGAAACTTTAGTCGAAGCGGGATATCAGCCTGAAAGCGCCTATTTCGAGTGCATGCACGAAATGAAGCTGATAGTCGATTTGGTAAATCAGGGCGGGCTGAGCTATATGCGCTACTCTATAAGCGATACTGCTGAGTATGGGGATTATACTGTGGGAAGCCGCATCATAACTCAAGAAACGCGCAAAGAGATGAAAAAAGTGCTTTCTGAGATTCAAGACGGCACCTTCGCCAAGAACTGGCTTTTGGAGAATGGGGTGGGGCGGCCTCATTTCAACGCCAGGCGCAGGATGGAAGCTGAATCGCAGATTGAGCAGGTGGGCAAAGAGCTGCGCAAGATGATGAGCTGGCTGAAAAAATGAAAAATATCTGCATACTGGATTCAACCCTCCGAGACGGCGCCCAGTCGGAGGGGATATCATTTTCCCTTGAAGACAAGCTGAAGATCGTAAAAGCTTTGGACGACCTGGGAGTCGGCATCATCGAGGCCGGCAATCCGGGTTCAAATCCAAAGGATTTGGAGTTTTTCTCCAGGGTTAAAATGCTTGACCTCAAAAACTCAAAGATCGCCGCTTTCGGCTCGACCAGAAGGAAGGGCGTCTTGGCTGAGGACGACAAAAACCTCCAGTCGCTGCTTGACGCGCAGGTTGACATCATAGTATTCTTCGGCAAGTGCTGGGACTTTCATGTAACTGACATCATCCAGACATCCCTGGAAGAAAATTTGGATATGATAAAGCAGACGGCGGCTTTTTTCAAAGAGCGCGGCAAAGAGGTCATATTCGACGCGGAGCATTTCTTCGACGGATACAAGGAGAACCCGGATTACGCCATCTCATGCCTCAAGGCCGCCGCAGACGGCGGCACTGGCTGCGTAGTGCTCTGCGATACGAACGGAGGGGTTTTTCCTCGCGAAGCGTTTGAAATAACAAAGGCCGCCGCCTCCGCAGTGCCTGTTCGAATCGGAATACACTGCCACAACGACTGCGGCATGGCCGACGCAAATACTGTTTTGGCGGTCGAAGCCGGCGCCGGGCATGTTCAGGGCACTGTCACAGGATTCGGGGAGCGCTGCGGAAACGCGAGCCTATCCGCAGCCATTCCCAACCTGCAGATTAAGATGGGATTTTCATGCATTAAAGAAGAGAACTTGCAAAAGCTGACTCAAACGGCTAGACTCATATCAGAGATTGCAAACGTTTGGCTGAGCGAGCGGCAGCCCTATGCAGGCCGCTCGGCTTTCTCCCACAAGGGCGGGATGCACATTGACGCGGTTGTAAAGAATCCGAGATCCTACGAGCATATAGATCCTGAAAGAGTGGGCAATGTCAGGAAGCTTCTGACAAGCGAAGTCGCGGGCAGAAGCACGATACTCGCGAAGATTCAGAGGCTGAGTCCCGGAATCTCCAAGGACTCCCCTGAAACCGAGGCTGTGATAAAGCGCCTTAAAGAGCTGGAGTACCAAGGTTATCAATTTGAAGGCGCCGAAAGCACCTTCGAGCTTGTGATAAGGAAAGAGCTGGGAAAGTACAAACCCCTCTTTGAACTTGTAAACTTTAAGATAGTCGGGGAGCAGCCGTACGAGGAAGGCTCGAGCGCAACCGCCATGATAAAGATAAAAGTGGACGGCATGACCGAAATAACCGCAGCTGAGGGCGACGGGCCCGTAAACGCCCTTGACAAGGCGCTAAGGAAAGCTTTGGAAGTCTTTTACCCTCAGATTGCCTCTTTGAGGCTTACCGACTACAAAGTGAGGGTGATGGACAGCAAGTCAGCCACCGCTTCAAGCGTCCGGGTGCTTATTGAGACGACTGACGGAGTTGACAGCTGGACTACCGTAGGAGTTTCAAAGGACATAATTGAAGCCAGCTGGATAGCGTTGGTTGACAGCGTGGAATACAAGCTCATAAAGGATATCGAAATTAAGTTTAAGGCCTATCTGTAGCTTGCGGAAAAGCTCATGCTTTTGCGCGAATGATTCTCTGGCTGGATTTTAGCATATGACGATTCGCAGCCGGATTCGTTTATCTTTGAGCTTGGCTTTCAAATTTCCCGGAGTTAAATGCCGATATAGTCATTTCACACTCGCTGGGCAGCCAAGCTCCAAAAAAAGGAACATTTGATGAAAATCGGCGTAGGAGCCTTTCATGTGCAAAGCAGTTTGCCGCTTTGCAGTCAAATGTACAGATTTTGATGCCTGAGAGTCCATTGAAAGGTGCGAAACGACTATATTACATTTTCGCACTAACCCTCTATGAAGCTGCGCTTCACCGCTAAGGGTGAAAATATTAAGTCAATTGTGTCTTTGAGGAATGGACAAATGTCCATAAAATGTATTTTCGTATTAATTGTATAATCCGACATCATAATCGGAACTATCCAATGCAAAGCAGTACAGTATGAGCCGCCGCAGGCCAGATCTAAAACCCTCGCGCTGATGCGCAGCCGAATGCTCCGATTAAGCCGGGGCTTTCCGCTGCGAGTCAGCATGCGTTGGGCTGGAAGTCAGTAAAAAGCGCTTATTGGAGGTAAATGCATGGGAATGACTATGACGCAGAAGATATTGGCTGCGCACGCCGGCTTGGAGTCCGTAAAGCCGGGACAGCTTATCGAAGCGAAACTGGATTTGGTTCTGGGAAACGACATAACCGCTCCGGTTGCAATTCGGGAGTTCAACAGGCTTGGCGCCCCGACTGTCTTCGACAAATCCAAAGTCGCCATTGTGCCTGATCACTTCGCACCCAATAAAGACATAAAATCCGCCGAAAACTGTAAGATTTTAAGAGAATTCTCAAAGGCACATGAAATAGTGAACTACTTTGAAGTGGGGCGCATGGGCATAGAGCACTGCCTCATACCCGAGCAGGGCTTGGCTGTCCCGGGGGACGCAATAATCGGCGCCGACAGCCATACATGCACATACGGCGCGCTGGGCGCCTTCTCCACCGGGGTAGGCAGCACCGACATGGCTTGCGCCATGGCGGAGGGGAGCATTTGGTTTAAGGTGCCAAGCGCCGCGAAGTTCGTGCTCAAAGGAAAGCCCGGCCCGTGGATAGGAGGAAAGGATGTCATCCTCCACATAATAGGAATCGTGGGGGTTGACGGCGCCTTGTATGAATCCATGGAGTTCGCCGGGGAGGGCCTCTCTTTTCTTTCAATGGACGATAGATTTACAATTGCCAATATGGCAATAGAGGCTGGAGGAAAAAACGGCATATTCCCAGTCGACGGCGCCACGGTTTCTTACGTCCGCGAGCATTCAAAGCGCGAGTATAAAATATATGAAGCTGATGAAGACGCGGAGTATGAAGCGTATTATGAAATAGACCTGTCCAGGTTGAGGCCGACCGTGGCTTTTCCGCATCTTCCGGAAAACACGAGGGCGATCGACGAAATTCAAGATGTTTCAATAGATCAAGTGGTTATAGGATCCTGCACGAACGGAAGGATAACGGACCTCAGGATTGCCGCGGAAATCTTGAGGGGCAGGAAAGTCAATCCGAATTTGAGGGTCATTATACTTCCGGGCACTCAGGAGATATACCTGCAGGCTTTAGCGGAAGGCCTCGCCGAAGACTTCGTGCGCGCCGGCGCCGTGCTTAGCACTCCGACATGCGGCCCGTGCCTGGGAGGCTACATGGGCATCCTTGCCAAGGGCGAGAGGGCGCTCTCAACCACCAACCGCAATTTTGTCGGGCGGATGGGCCACCCCGAGTCCGAGGTTTACCTGTGCGGGCCGGCTGTGGCGGCGGCTTCGGCAATAACCGGGAAGATAACGGATCCTGGCAAGCTGCCGGCAAAAAGTTGAACAACGCTTCGGGAAGAGCCGGGACTTTGCTTTAAGAAACGGAGTTTGCGGGAGCGTCAGGCTTGAGCGTCCCGCGCTTAACTGAATGCATATGCAAGTTACTGCTTTATACTGATTTGCATTGGAAAGTTCTGATTTTGATGACTGATTATACAATTAGCGCGAAAATGCAATATAGTCATTTCGCACACTTCAATGGATAATCAGGCTTCAAAATCGGTACATTTGACTGCAAATCAGTATAGCTATACCGCTTTTCATCAAATGTTGCTTTTTTGGAGCTTGATTATCCATTGAGTGGTGCGAAATGCTGATTCGGCATTTTGCACTCGCTGTATAATCCAAGCTCCAAAAAAGGTAATTTTATATGAAAAGCAGTATAGACTCTGCAACGAGTGCAAAATGCCGGTTTAGGCATTTCGCGCTCGCTGTATAATCAAGCTTCAAAAAGGCAGGCAGTTTTCTATGAAAATCAGCATTATGCGCGGGCGCATAGGAGAAGCATCAGCGCAGGCGGAGAATCTCAAATTTCAGCGCGAGGAAACGCCTCGACGCTAAATCCGGCGCATGAAGGGCTTCGGAACTCCCTCCGAATTTTCCGGAGTGATGCCGCAGCCTTTGACAGCGGCGCAAGCCGGGCTTTCAGGCGGCGTCAAGCGGAGAGCTTTCGTGCGCGAAAGGCCAGTTGATAGAAAGGAGATGGCGATTCATCCCATATCTGAAAGGACAGGCATGAATCGCCGCGCGCAAAGATGAATATTCACGGAACCGCATTCAAGTACGGGGACAATGTTGACACCGATGTCATAATCCCCGCCAGATATTTGAGCTCGTCCGATCCTAAGGATCTGGCGGATCACTGCATGGAGGATATAGACGAGGGCTTTCGCCTTAAAGTAAAGCCCGGAGATGTGATAGCCGCCGGAAAGAATTTCGGCTGCGGCAGCTCCAGGGAGCATGCTCCCCTCGCGATAGCCGCTTCTGGCGTTTCCTGCGTCATTGCGGAATCCTACGCCAGAATATTTTACCGCAATTCCATAAACATCGGTCTTCCGATAATGGAATGCCCTGAAGCCGCAGCGAAGATCGGATCGGGAGATGTAATTGAGGCTGATTTTGCAAGCGGAGTCATAATTAATATCACAAAGAATGAAACATACAAAGCGGAGCCTTTTCCTCCCTTCATCCTAGAGATAATAGAGGCCGGAGGGCTTGTGAACAGGACGAAAGCCAAGCTTTCCCGGAAGAGTTTGGAGGCGGAGCGATGAAAATGAAATTGGCGGTTATACCGGGGGACGGCATAGGGCCGGAGGTTGCCGGCGAAGCTGTGAAGACCGCAAAGAAAGTCTGCGACATGTACGGCCATAGGGCTATATTTACTGAGGCTCCCGCAGGCGGAAACGCCATTGACCGATACGGAGAGCCTCTGCCGAAGAAAACCCTTGACCTGTGCAAGTCATGCGACAGCGTGATTTTAGGCGCGGTCGGGGGATGGCAGTGGGACTCCCTTCCGGGAGACATGCGCCCGGAGAGGGCTCTTCTCGGCTTGCGCGGCGAGCTGGGGCTGTATGCCAACTTGCGGCCAGCCGTCCTGCACGAAGCTTTAAAGGGCGCCTGCCCGCTGAGAAAAGAGATAGCCGACGCCGGAATAAACATCATGGTTGTGCGTGAGCTGACCGGAGGCATGTACTTTGGAGACAGGGGCAGAAAAGACACTCCGCTGGGGCAGGCGGCCTGGGATACTGAGCTTTACAGCGTCTTCGAGGTCAAGAGGATTGCGGAGGCCGCCTTTGACGCGGCAAAGAAGCGCGGGCGCCGCGTCACGAACGTCGACAAGGCGAATGTCCTTGAATCATCCCGCCTGTGGCGGGAGGTCGTCGCCGAAGCGGCGAAAGGCCATCCTGAAATATCTCTCGATCACATGTACGTCGACAACGCGTCAATGCAGCTGATAAGGGATCCCGGCCATTTCGACGTAATCGTCACGACGAACATGTTTGGGGACATACTCTCGGATGAGGCCAGCCAGCTTACAGGCTCCATAGGCATGCTGCCCTCGGCCAGCCTGGGCGGCTCGGGATTTGGAATGTACGAGCCGATACACGGCTCAGCGCCGGATCTTGCCGGAAAAGACGTCGCGAATCCTATAGCGGCGATTCTTTCAATCGCCATGCTATTCAGGTATAGCTTCTCTTTGGAAGAGGAAGCGGCTTCCATAGAATCGGCCGTCACTAGAATTCTGAATCAAGGATTTCGAACGGGAGACATTTATTCAGAGGGCATGAAGCGAGTCGGAACAAAGGAAATGGGAAGGCTCATAAATGAAAGCATAGGAAGATCATAAAAAAGCGCTTTGGAGGGGTTCAATTGATTCCCATAGTCAAGCATCTGTCAAAAAGCCTTAAGCCGAAGCCCGATCAAGAAAAGCTGGAATTCGGAAAAGTGTTTACGGATCATATGTTTGTGGCTGATTATGAAGAAGGGAAGGGATGGCACCAAGCTTCCATCATCCCTTACGGGCCTATAGAAATCGATCCGGCCGCCATGGTGTTCCATTACGGGCAGGCGGTGTTCGAGGGCATGAAATGCTACAGGGCCGAAGACGGAAGGCTTCTTCTGTTTAGGCCGGAGATGAATTTCAAAAGAATGAACGCGTCTGACGAAAGGATGTGCATTCCCTACATCGATGAGGATTTCGCGATGGAAGCCCTGCTGCAGCTTTTGAAGGTTGAAAGGGACTGGGTTCCTTCGCTGGAAGGAACTTCCCTTTACATCCGCCCGTTTGTCTTTGCCACTGAAAGCGCGCTTGGGGTGCATCCTTCCCGCTCATATAAATTTTTCATAATAGTCTCTCCGGTGGGGCCATATTATAAGGAAGGCTTGAATCCGGTGAGAATCTGCCTGGAAGAGGAGTATGTAAGGGCGGTCAAAGGCGGGGTCGGCTTTACAAAAGGCGCCGCAAACTACGCTATAAGCCTGAAAGGGCAAGAGAAGGCCCAGAAGAGCGGATACACCCAGGTTCTCTGGATGGACGGCGTGGAGAGGAAATACATTGAAGAAGTGGGAACGATGAACGTGTTCTTCGTCATAGACGGCGAGGCGATCACGCCTTCTTTGACGGGTAGCATCCTGCCGGGCGTGACCAGGGACTCTGTAATGCGGATACTTAAAAGCTGGGGGATAAAGGCAAGCGAGCGCAGGATAAGCGCAGAGGAGATATTTGAGGCTCATGCCGCAGGAAAGCTTGAAGAGGCCTTCGGCAGCGGCACGGCCGCAGTCATCTCGCCTATAAGCGAACTCAGCTGGGGGAGCAGGAATATAACGCTCTGTGAAGGCAAGACCGGAAAGCTCGCCGGAAGGCTTTACAATGAGCTTACGGGCATTCAGTACGGCAGGATTGAGGATAGATTCGGATGGGTCAAGGAGGTGCCCCTTTGATAAGCGACAGGGTCAAGAAGGGGCCGGAGAGAATGCCCCACCGCTCGCTTTTCAAGGCCATGGGGTACTCCGACGAGGAGCTTGGAAGGCCTTTAATAGGCGTAGTGAATGCTCAAAGCGAGATAATACCGGGGCACATACATCTTGATGCTATCACCCAGGCTGTGAAAAAAGGCGTAATCTCAGCCGGAGGCACTCCGATTGAGTTTCCTTCAATAGGGGTCTGCGATGGAATCGCGATGGGGCATGCCGGCATGAGATACTCTCTTGCCAGCAGGGAGCTTATAGCTGACTCCGTCGAGACCATGGCGGCGGCTCACGGCTTTGACGCGCTGGTATTGATCCCCAACTGCGATAAAGTGGTTCCGGGGATGCTCATGGCCGCGGCCAGAGTAAACATTCCGTCGATTGTCATAAGCGGAGGGCCTATGCTCTCCGGCCATAAAGGGTCGGGCCTCAGCCTCTCTAATACGTTTGAGGCTGTCGGAAGCTATATGGCGGGAGAAATGAGCTCCGACGAGCTTTTGGAGTATGAAAACAAAGCGTGCCCCACCTGCGGATCCTGTTCGGGCATGTACACGGCGAACAGCATGAACTGCCTGTGCGAAGCGTTGGGCATGGCCCTTGCCGGAAACGGGACGATACCAGCCGTCATGGCGGACAGGATTCGCCTTGCCAAAGCAGCCGGCGTTAAAATCATGGAGCTCTTTGAAAAGGGCTTGAAGCCAAGGGATATTATGACTGACGCGGCATTCGCCAACGCGCTGACGCTGGATATGGCCCTGGGGTGCAGCACCAATTCAGTGCTGCACCTGCCGGCAATAGCCAAAGAAGCCCATGCCAGCTTAAGCCTTGACGCTGTCAAGGCTATAAGCGCGAAGACGCCGAACCTCTGCAGGCTGGCGCCCGCCGGGCCTCATCATGTGGAAGATCTCAATTGGGCGGGCGGAGCGCACGCCGTCATGTCGGAGCTTAAAAAGCTAAATCTGCTGCAGCTTGAATGCAGAACAGTTTCCGGGAAAACCCTCGGCGAGAATTTGGAAGGATGCAGGAACCTGGATGAAACAATTATCAGGCCTGCGGAAAATCCGTACAGCGCGACCGGAGGCATCGCAGTCCTATACGGCAATTTGGCTGAGAAGGGCTGCGTAGTCAAAAAATCCGCGGTCGCCGAGGAAATGATGAAGAAAACGTGCCGCGCAAGGGTATTCGACGGTGAAGACTCGGCAATCGAGGCTATATTCGGGCGGAAGATTGAAAAGGGAGACATTGTCGTCATAAGGTATGAGGGCCCAAAGGGAGGGCCGGGCATGCCTGAGATGCTTTCTCCTACATCAGCGCTTGCCGGGATGGGCCTTGACAAGGATGTCGCGCTTCTTACCGACGGCAGATTCTCAGGCGCTTCAAGAGGCGCCTCCATAGGGCACGCGTGCCCTGAAGCCGCTGCGGGGGGCGCGATAGCCTTGGTTAAAGAGGGCGACTATATTAGCCTAGACATACCCAAAGGCGAAATACGCTTAATAGTGAGCGATGAGGAATTGTCAAAGAGGAGGGAGGACTGGATCCCCCCCAAGCCGAAATTCGAAGAAGGGTATCTCTCAAGATACGCCAGACTGGTTGGAGATGCCGCTTCAGGGGCGGTTTTGGAATAGCCCCTGAAATCAGAGGCGAATGCGAAAGATATGCTGGTTTGCACGCCCTTGTTTTGGCTTTGACTGAAGAGGGCGCGATTGATATCGGCAATTTCGCGCCTTGAAAGCGCTGAATTCACGCATTTAAGAATATCAGCGCCAGCGGGCAGCCAAGAAACAAGTGCGCATTTGAATGCAAACCGGCATATATGCCTGTCTGCATTCAAAGTTCCGATTTTGGAGCTTGATTATACAGGCAGTGCGAAATGCCGATTCGGCATTTCGTACCCTCAATGGATATTCAAACTCCAAAATCGGTAAATTTGACTCCAAATCGACATCCCGCAAAACTTAACCGTCGATTTTTCATCGCGCCTCGAGTCAAGCCCATCGGGCTTTCGAGGCGGCGCGATGCTGAAAGGAAAGGGTGGTGCACTAGGCTATGCGCCTGACAGGATCGGAAATTCTGATAGAATGCTTGAAAGAGCAAGGCGTTGACGTGCTCTTCGGCTACCCGGGAGGGGCGGTTCTAAACATCTATGACGCGCTTTACAAGCATCAAGATGAGATCCGGCATATTCGCACTGCCCATGAGCAGGCGGCGGCCCACGCGGCCGACGGCTATGCGAGGGCGACGGGCAGGACGGGGGTATGCCTCGCAACCAGCGGGCCGGGCGCTACGAATCTCGTAACGGGGATTGCAACGGCTTACATGGACTCTGTGCCGATGGTTGCGATAACGGGCAATGTAAGCGTGCCGCTTCTGGGCAAGGACAGCTTTCAGGAAGTGGACATAGCGGGGATTACGATGCCTATAACAAAGCACAATTACATCGTCAAGGACATCTTGGAGCTGGCGCCTGCCATAAGGAATTCGTTTCGCATAGCCAGGCAAGGCCGGCCGGGTCCTGTTCTCATCGATATCCCCAAAGATATAACAGCCCAGCTGGCAGAATACGAGCCGAAAGCGCCGCTTCCTATAAAAAGCCCTAAAAAGCCCCTTCAGGAGGATCTGGAAAAGGCTGCGGCGCTCATCAACTCAAGCAAAAGGCCCCTTATATATGCGGGAGGCGGAGTAATATCATCTGAAGCGTCGGCTGAGCTTCTGGCTTTCGCGGAAAAGCTGGGCGCTCCTGTAGCGCTGAGTTCGATGGGCCTTGGAGGATTTCCGGGATCTCATAGGCTTTTTGCCGGCATGCTGGGAATGCACGGCACAGCTGCTTCCAATTACGCCGCAACCGAATGCGATGTGTTCCTGGCGGTAGGCGCAAGATTCTCGGATCGCGCCGTAAGCGATATAAGCCGGTTCGCGCCGGGCGCGAAGGTGATTCATGTAGACATTGATCCCGCTGAAATAAATAAAAACGTAAAAGCCGCCCAGTCTGTAGTGGGCGATACAAAGGATGCGCTTAAAGCTCTCGGTGAGCTGCTGGAGCCGGTTTCACGCGCGGATTGGCTGGAGCACGTAGAAGATATGAAGGAGCGGTACAGTCTGAAATTCCCGTCAGACGGAGTTTTGCGGCCTCAGTATATCTTGAGCCGCATAAACTGCGCGCTTCGCGGCAAAGACGCCGTGATTGTCACGGAAGTGGGGCAGCACCAGATGTGGGCGTGCCACTGCATCCAGTACAACAAGCCCCGCACCTTCATATCATCCGGAGGACTCGGAACTATGGGCTATGGGCTGGGGGCGGCGATCGGCGCGTCAATCGGATGCCCGGAAAAGATTGTCGTCAATATAGCCGGGGACGGATGCTTCAGAATGAACTCCATAGAGCTTGCAACCGCAGTTGAATATGATGCGCCCGTAGTGGAAGTCATAATTAACAATCATGCCCTGGGAATGGTAAGGCAGTGGCAGGAGATGTTTTACGGAAAAAGGTATTCCCATACCCAGCTAAGCAAAATACCGGATTTTATAAAGCTGGCGCAGGCGTATCAAGCCGAGGCTATAAACGTCTCAAAGCCCGAAGAGGTAGACGACGCCATTTTAAGAGCCATATCGCTTAGAAAGCCTGTCGTCGTCAACTGCGAGGTTGGATTTGACGACAATGTCTTTCCGATGGTGCCTCCCGGAGCCGGAATTGATCAGGTAGTCTTGGAATAGCCTGAAAAAGAGGCTTGAATATTTGCCGGCCACCGGCGATATTCAAGCCTTCTCTTTATGGGCGAAACGCCTGGGGGAATGCCGAATTTCGCGAGAGGCTGCGGGGGGCGGACAGTTTCATATGCAAATAAGCGCGCCTAATTAGCGCAGTCAAGTTCCTATAGGAGGCAAATCAGCATGGAGATATGCTTTTTTTTCGATATGTCTGCAAAACCAGCATAACCGGTTTTAATCATACGTCCCATTTTTTAGTGATTATCCATTGAGCGGAGCGAATGACGATATCAATCGCGCTCGCTGCATAATCAAGCCAAAAAGCTTTTCCTGTGAAAATCATCGAAATTAGATTCTGCAAGTCGAATGAAGTTTGGGATTAAAATGACATCCACTCTTTGTCGGTTTCAAAGCATTATTCCAGGAATTAGCCCTAGGAGTCACTCAATTTTTATGAAACTGCATTAATATTTTCATGCTGATTAGTTAATGCTAAAAAAAGTAAATTCAGAGTAAACATTATTATTTGAAAGGATTCAAGGCATAGAACATTTCGAAGTTGGTATATAATATGGAAAATTTAATTTGCTTAATAATTATCGCTTGCGTATTATTATGAGGGAGAAAATCAAAAAGAAAGCCATTTAAAACCGCTACATTTCAATCCAATTAAAGATTCTGCCAAAATAGTCAGATTTTTGCCAAAGAGTTAGACATGATGCATCATTGCAGAAAATGAATGCCAAATGTATAAAAGAAACAATAAATTGCTTGCAAGTTTAATATATTAAGATTAAACTTGATATATAAACGCAAAGGTGCCAATCATTATTTTTGCGCCATTTGCCCTGGCAAGTCCTCAAGATGCGCCAATCCTCTTATCAAGCCTTCATCATTAAAGCCCTGAATATATATAAGCCGCAATACGCCTTGGAGCCTGCAGCTATATCTGAAAAATGCATGGCGTTATTCCGTATTTCACCTAATTTTATTCTTTAGGGCCTTTGCTAGTTTTGATGCTAAAAGAAGCTATAATGTAAAAATGATCTGGTTTACCGCCTGATATATTAAAGAGGGTTTTAGGAAATAATGCCTCAAACTATAGCTAAAATGGCAATATAATGATCTTTATCCTCCTGAAAGATCATGTGAGAGTCTTGATTAGCGCTTCAAGCGCGGTTTGGCATCTTGCGATTGTTTGAGGAATTAATGGATGATTCGGGAGTAAAAGGGCTGTTTTGATTTGGGGAGATTGGCTTAGCCATTCTTGCGGGGCAATTTTCCCTAAAAAGTACTCGAATCATAGATAAAACCTGAAAGCTTTTTGAAGATTTACAATATATCAATGCGCATTCAAATAATGCAGATTCGCAGCCTCGAGACCCTATTTTGGAGCCTGTTCATCCACTTTCACTCTGTTCAAGATCCAAAATAGCATCTTCATATGCAAATCAGTATAAACTGAAAAATGACGCTCACTGGCATTGCAGGCAAGCGCCCGGCTTGATGCATATTCGCATTATACCGATTTGCAGCCAAATGCACCTATTTTGGAACCTGATTATCCATGGAGCGGCGCTAAATTCCGATATCGGCATTTATCGCCCGCTGTATAATCAATCTCCCCAATATACCGATTTTCATCAAATTCCTTTATTGGAGCTTGATTATCCATTGAAGGTACTAAATTGCCATATCTGCATTTCGCACTAGCTGTATAATCAAGCTCCAATAAGTGCATTTTCAATGAAAATCAGTTTAGGAAAATCTCATATGCAAATCAGTGTTTTATACGGGCGGGTGACGTTGGATTATTCCAAAAAGAGGCGTTTGCATATTCTGCCAAACTCATGCTGATGCGCCAGGAAAGCCGTGATTTTGGCTCCTTCGATGCTTAGCCGCCCCCAGAACCTGCGCGTTTTACTGCCAGCATAGCGTCGGTGTGCCGTGGCTGTTCCGTTCTCCTGCAGTCTAGCTCATCCTTAAATTATGCTGATTTGCACTTAATTGCGGCTATACTGATTCGCATTGGAAAGATCTGATTTTGGGAATTATACAATGGGTGCGAAGCGCCTATATCAATCGCGCCTTGAAAATTCGACCCTAAAATCATTGCGTTTGACTAATCGGCATATTTTGGAGCCTTACCGCCCAATTTCACGCTGTGCGCTACAGCTATACCGCTTTTCATCAAATGTTCCTTTTTGGAGCATGATTATCCATGAAGCTTGTATAATCAAGCTCCAAAAAAGGTAATTTTATATGAAAAGCAGTATAAAATGGGAGCCTAGTTCAAAAGCAGCCGCTAAGAATTGATATGAGACAGCTTTCAGCATTTGACGTGAAACGCAGCGTCATAGAGGTTCATATGCAAATCAGCATAGGAGGAATGGCTGCTCCTGCCCGCCAGCCATTTCAGTGAATCCTTAATTACAGGCATTTGGCCTCATTTGAGGACAAGCTCGCTAATTAAGCCGTAAAATCCCCGCGACATTATGCCGGTGCGCATAGGAAAGCTCCCTTCTGGAGCTTGAAAGCTCCCTTCTGGAGCTTGAAAGCTTCTTTCTGAAGCTTGATTGCACGGCGCGACAGCTGTTTTGCAAGCTTCAAAATCGGCCGTCTTGCTTGACGCAGAATGATGCTATGAAATGCGGATATACGGCTTTCATTGGCAATTGGCGGCTTAGGCCGCTTTCAACAAGGATTTTCCAATCCTCTCTGGAGACTCTCAATCTTACTTGACGCAACGTGAGCAATTAAGGCTTTGCTTGCTTTGCCAGGCTTTGCAAGTTCGCCTTTAATCCCCCCGCCTGCAAGAAGGCCGCAATTCTATAAGGCCGCATCCGTCCAGATCCATCCAACTGCCTAATATAATGCAGAAAGAAATGAGGCATATGATCAGCATACTAGAGCTCATCACTGAGGAGATTAGGAACCATCAAAGCACTATATCGAAATTCATAGATAACAATGGATTCAGCAGAGCTGGATTCTATAGGATGATGAATGAACCTTCCAGGATAACTGAAGAGGATTTTCAGAGAATATCAAACGCGCTTCAATTGGATGAAAAAAAAGAGAAGGAGTACCGGAAAGCAATAAAATACTCCTCATCCAGATACAGCGAGGAAGTGCATGCCGCGATTCTGGGAAAGCTGTGCTTGACTCCGTCCTTTGCCACGAATAGGAAGAAAGAGGTCGAATTCTTCAGCAGCGAAAGCCGACATCACAAAACTATAAAAACCTATTCTGAAATTATAGATGAGTTCCTTGTCAATCGCGCCGATGCAGAGGAAAAAAACGAGATAAGAATACATGTAAAAGTGCTCAACTGCTTGTCAGAATCAGCATTAAGCAGTCTATTTCATTTCACGACCCTTTTAAGCCAAGCCGTAAAATCAAGCGGCGGGCTGGCCGAGGTGAAAATGGAGCATATTTTGACAATCTGCAATTTCGGTGAAATAAGCAAAATCGAGACTATTCTCAATTTGGGGCATATGGTGCAATTCAAGGACTATACTTTGTCATTTGAGGGCGTTGGATCCGCCTCGAACGTGAATCCCCCTTCCGGGCTCTGCGCTGAGCTGTTGGAGAATATGATCTCTATAAAGCGCGAGGTTGTGAAGAGGGAAGATAAGCGCTTGAAGGTGGAGTACTTCACGATTCACACGTCAAATATGAGATATCAGAGGGATCATTGCTTTTACTCCACAGAAAGATGCTATTATGATTTTTGCCAGAATATCCTCTCAGGCCTGAAATCCAATACAACTCATACAGAGTTTGAAATTCTGGGAGCTGTGGAATTGAATGAGCTTATTTCCAGCTTCAAGCCGCCATATAGAAAACTTATGATAAAGTACGACTTCTGCTTGGACAACCTCCTCCCTTCAATTATTGACAGGCATATGGATGAGATAATGCAAAGCCATTCAGATCTTGTGCGCAGCTTTCGAAAGTCCATTGATCAAAGCAACAAGTACTCATTCTACGACGACGATTCGTTCTTCACCGCTCAAAAGAAGTTTCTTAGAGAGAGATTCAACGCCAACGAGCATCCTGGCGCCATAAATGTATTCGATGTCCGGGGAATCATTGATTTTGTCCGCACAGGAACAACCTTGGATATTCAGGGCAAGTTGACGCGCTTTACGAATGTTGACGTGGAAGAGCAGCTGGCCTATGTACTAAAACAGGTCGAGCTTTACTACGGAAATCCCGCAAAGCAGCAATTTTACTTCTTCAAGGAAACAAACTCACTCTCTAATCTCGTACTCGTTGACATTGACACCCAAGGCATTGTTATTATGAACAAAAACTGCATCGACCTGATAAACACCAACTTTTTCTTTAATGACGCGTCGGTTGCCAAGACGCTTTATGAGATTGCAGCCGCGTCATTTCCCAACAACATGATACTTACCAAAGAAGAGGCGGTATCATTTCTTAATGTGCTGATAGCGTCACTTAAATAAGACAAGCGGGAAATAATGGACGTCGGCAGCCTGCCCCTGAAGCTTAACTAAAACGCCGTAAATCCCCTTGCCTTGGCTATGGGGATATAAGGCGGCAGAAAGGATGTGCTGCGATGTTCGATTGTATAAAGCGAGAAATAAAGCCCGCGGCGTCTCAGGCAGAATGCCTCTCCAGGTGTTTCGGCCATTCTCGGCGGCATTGGAATTATCCCGTTGATTGCGGCAAGAGCAAAGTGCGGGCAAAATCGTATGCCGACTTGAAGCGAGAGGGTTTTGATTGGCTGTCAGAAAT
>JAISZB010000071.1 GCA_031269465.1 Clostridiales bacterium
TTTTGCTGTCTATTGCTAAATATTGGCTTTTTGCAAATTTACATACCTAAAACCGCAACTTTGCGCAAACGGCGCCTCCTTAAGTGGTTTCGTACTAAATTACCTTTTTTGGAGCTTGATTACACAGCTATTGCGAAATGCCGTTATGATCATTTCGCACCGCTCAATGGAGAATCAAGCTCCAAAACAGGTATATTTGGTTGTAAACCGGTATACCGCAATCCATATCGCCCGTTGCAGTTCTTGTGAAACCAGAAAAAAACAGACTTTAAACTGCCCATATATACTGATTTCCTATGAAAATCGGTATATGCGTAATGCAAACTCAAATCAGAAAAAAAGAGGAGAAAAATGAAGACGACATTTCTTGATGCAGGCTGGCTTTTCGCCGATTTGGATATTCCCAACGGTGAAGCGCCGGATTGCGTAGAATCGGGGTGGCTTGAAGTTGCGCTGCCCCACGACTGGGCGATTTCCCGACCATTTAATGAACAGATGCGAGAAGGCTCCGAGCAAGGCTTTTTTGACAGATGGGGCATTGGCTGGTATAGGCGCCATTTGAAAATCAATGATTTCAATCCTGAAAGAGTTTATAGGCTTAAATTTGACGGAGTTCATGAATTATGCACAGTATGGATAAACGGAAGCCTAGTTGCTTCACACAAGTATGGCAGCAGCGGCTTTTGCGCGGATGCGGGCCCTTATTTGAAAAAGGGAGAAAATCTTATAGCCGTTAGGGTTGACAACACGGCTGGACCGGCAGATCGCTGGTACAGCGGAGCTGGGATTCATCGCAGGGTTTGCCTTGTTGAGACGGAAAAAAACCACTTTCGAGGCCTGGATTCAGTTGTGAAAACCAGCGTTTTGGCCGGAGGCGCAGCCCAGATGCGAGTATCGGCGGCAATATCCGCAGATTCTTCTTTGAACCCTAAAATAACAGCGGCTCTTTATGATGCCAATATGAATGAAGAGGCGCGCGGCGTTTCATCCGATGGCTTTTTCACATTCAGGATAGCCAATGCCCAGCTTTGGAGCCCTGATAATCCGTACCTGTACGATCTGGCTCTATCTTTATCAATTGACGGCGAGGAAGCCGATCGAGTAGAGATAAAGGTTGGAATCAGGGATATAGTTTTCGATCTGGAAAGAGGCATGCTGTCAAACGGCAAGCCGGAAAAGCTAAAGGGAGTCTGCCTCCACCAGGAATTTGGAGGAGCTGGAATCGCGGCTGGCAAGGCCTTGATGAAACAGAGGCTGTCCGTACTTAAATCAATCGGGTGCAACGCCATACGCACCAGCCACAACATACCATCCTCGGAATTTATGGATCTTTGCGATGAGATGGGATTTTATGTTATTGAAGAGCTTACGGACAAATGGACAACCGGATCCTACGGACGCTTTTTTAAAGACGAATGGAAAAATGATCTTGAGTTTATGATAAAGCGGGACAGGAACCGTCCGAGCGTTGTTATGTGGAGCGTCGGAAACGAAGTTGACGCCCAGGGCTCAAAGAGCATGCTGGAAATCCTTGAAATGCTGGTGAAGGCTGCAAAGAGCATGGACTCAAGGCCTGTTACCTGCGCCATGTCTCCGCATTACACGAATGCTGAAGGCATAGAGGTCATAGGAGCTGACGCTATTGTTCCCGTCGTAAGCAAAATAGCGTCTTACGTGGACATCTTGGGACTGAACTACCAGGAGCAGTGGTACAATGAAATTCATGACGCCAGTCCGGACAAGCTTATTGCTGGGACTGAAATCTTCAGCTTTTTCAAGGGAAGCAGGGAGAACTGCTTCAACTTCACCGCTGAAAATCCCTGGGTGGATGTTCAAAGAAATGATTGGGCAATTGGAGGCTTCCTTTGGGCGGGCGCCGATTATCTCGGAGAGTCGGCGGGGTATCCAAGCAAGGGGTGGTGCAGCGGACTTCTAAGGAGAAACAACGAAAGAAAGCCTATATCATGGCTCTTTGAAAGCTATTGGTCCGACGGGCCGGTCGTTCGGATAGCAATTGTCGACTACACGTTGCGAAACGATATGGTGCGCGAGCCATGGTCAACTCCGCCACTGTCATTCTCATGGGATTTTCCGACTTTCGCGTCGATGCCGCTTCCATACATGATTTTTACGAACTGCGAAGAAGTGAAGCTGGCTCTTAGAGATAGATCCTACGACCTGAAGAAGCCGTCTGAATGCGAGAGCGGCATTATAACGGGATACCTTCCTCATTTGGAGGGGGCGGTCATCGCGGAAGGCTTTATAAACGGCGAGAAGGTTTGCGAACATATATTAAGGGCGGCTGGACCTGCATCAAAGCTAGTTTTCGCCAGCTTTGAAAAAGCTGGCGAAAATCAGCAGATGCTTCTCAGCGTTTACTCAGTGGATTCAAACGGCGAAATAAATGCCCTAGAGCATGCAGAAGTCGAGTTTTCCGTTTGCGGAAATGGGAAGATTGAAAGTGCTTTCAGCGGGGATATGCTCAGCAACGAGCCTTTTAATTCTAATAAATGCAAATTGTTTGAAGGCGCGGCAAGCGTTATCATAAGAACCGGAAAGGCGCAGGGAAGTATTTTGATCAAGGCGTCGTCGCCCGGGCTTGAGCCAGCTGAAGCGGAAGTGCTCTTCGAGTAGGGATTTGCTCATTTTTGGCATATCATTTGCAAAGGTATGGTGATTATTCTGAATATTGAGTTTTATCATGTCGGAATTGCGACATGCCTGTTAAGAGTAGACGAAAAGATAAAAATCGCGATTGATCCCGTCCTTTCTCCGCAAGGGACAAAAATGCCATTTAAATCATTCGAATCAACAAGAATAAAGGATCCGAAACTTAAAGACGGAATTTTTGACGGAGTGGACCTTTGGCTTATAACCCATATGCATAAGGATCACTTTGACGACCTTGGAATGAAGGCTATAGATAAAGACTCTCCTGTTATCGTCCATCCATGCAATGCGAAGAATTTGCCTGGGAAAAAAACAGTTGCCCTTTCATGGGGGAAGGAGCGCAAGTTCTCGTTTGGAGAATACACCGTGACTGTTTTTGCAACGCCTGCCTACCATGCCAGCAATTTCCTGATGAGAAAAGTTGTCGGAGCGGTAAATGGCTATATTCTTAAGATTGAGGACGGTTATGAAAACTACTTGGTTTATTTTACCTCAGATACGGTTTTCAGCAAGGCAATTGTAAAGAAAGTGAAAAAATTCTCTGAAGGAATAAACCTTATGGTCGCAAATCTTGGAGAAGTCAATCGCGATAAATTCGGAGGCCCTTTGACGATGTCAATTGAAATGCTGTCTCGATTCAATGAAGAAATAAAACCGGACGTCGTCATACCTGTGCATATAGATGACATGTCTCATTATTCTACAATTTCTCAAGATGTAGCCAAGGGCGGATTTAATATTCTGCCTCAGGGACGATGGCTTCAGATTTACTAGAAACTATTCTAATTTGCATATGAAACTGCCTATTTTGGAGCTTGACGCCGCAACGAGTGCGATTGATAGCGGCGTCTCGCGCCTTGAAGGTGGACGGCCAAGCCCCGAATAGGCTCATTTGACTGCAAATCCGCATGTTTCTTGATTTTCAGCCATGAAAGGATATGTCGCTTGCTTTATTTTCATGAAAGTCATTGCTAGGAGCGGCAAATAGGACGTCAATAAACCACCGCCTAATATCGCAAGGCTAGAGCCTTTTGACATTGAAGCGAGGGCTTGCAATTGCAAGCCCTCATTGGCTAGCCTAAGTTTCCGCTGGGAAGCTGTGTTGTCCAAGAATATCCTATAGGCGCTCCGGGGCGTCTGCTCCAGCTCCGGACTCTGCAACTTATGGCTGAACAGCCTTGAGGGGAAGGGACGAGCTAGCTACAGGCGTGCAAAACCTTGGAACAGCTTTGGCTAAGGGCGGCCAGCTACACAAATGCAGAGCTATTGCGGAAGGATCGCGGTTTTATGGTTTATGTTTTAGCAAAGGACGTCAAGCCGCTGATGCCGACAATCAGTTGCTGTACGACAGCGCGGAATATACTCAGCCGATAAGCCTGGGAGTAGATGCGGGAAGCAAGACGATGGGGATAAGCGACAACGAAGAAGGAAGAGCTGTATGCTGCTGAGGCGGAGATGAGGACAGGCATGGTGGATTTGCTCTCACCAAGAAAAGCTTTTAGAAGTGCAAGACGCAATAGGAAGACAAGATGCCGCAAGCCAATGATTCAGCAATCGCATCCGTTCGAAGCATAAGGGCTGGATCCGTCTGTTGAGCGCAAGACTCAGACACATATCAAAACAGTGGATAAGGTACATAAGAGGCTACCGACCGCAAAGATATGCCGATTTTCATCTAGTGTTCCTTTTTTTGAAGCTTGATTATCCATTGGAACGCAGGTGAATGCGTCCTATTCCGCGACGGACATGCATGCGCATGCCATGGCAGACATGGTTGCAAGAATCATATATCGGCTATACACCGCATTGAAACCCGCAGAATGGGAGGCCGGCGCTCCGAACAGCCCGGCAGCTCTGCGCAGGGATTGCCACAGCGGCTATCGGGATGCCGCATTCATGGCGATTATGCGCTGGGCGTTCTACAGCAGGCTGAAGGAAGAGCATCCAGATGTTGGCGCGGCATACGGCTATATATACTGATTTGCATTGAAAATAAGTACATTTGACAGCAAATCGGGATAACCAAAAACACGAGAAACAGAAACATTCTGGAAAAAGATCATGCAGTAGGCGCAAGATGCATAAGCGGCAATCCAAGATCCCTTCTTCGTATGCATCTATATGCAGAAACCAGCAACTGAGCGCAATCGCCAGTTGCGCAAGGCAGCCATAGCAAAGGCGTAAAAAGAAAGTTGAATCAAGCGCCGAAATATGCGCATGGCCATCAACGGTTTAGCAGCTTGCAAATGCCGGACGGGCGCAAAGGCTTCATCTTTGGAAGGCGATCAAGCTGGAGCGAGCTGTGATGTGCGCACGCTGGACGGCGGGAAAATATCCGCAGGCGCAGGCTATAAGAAGTTCAAGCCTTTGCTCAAGCGAACTGCCATTCCAGCAGAGAGAAGAAAAGGAAGGGAGGGGGCGCATTCCTCTCCTGCCTATTGTCATTTGAGGCGGGAGTCCTGCGCCAAATCTGATGAATTTCGCGCCGATGGGAAAGAAAGTGCCGGTGGTATCGCCTGGTGAATTCACCTTCGCGGCTATTGGACTTGATCACGGCCATATTTACGGCATGTGCAACGGGCTTCTGGAAGCTGGAGGAGAGCTTGCGTGGGTTTATGATCCAGATCAGGTTAAAACATCTGCGTTTTTAAAGGCTTTTCCGCAAGCTAGGCTAGCCAGAAGTGAAGATGAGGCGCTTTTGGATCCTCGAGTGAGATTGATTGCTGGAGCATGCATTGCAAGCGAGCGCTGCGATTTGGGCATTCGAGCCATGAGCGCCGGAAAAGACTTTTTTTCAGACAAGCCGCCGCTTACAACTCTTGAGCAGCTCCAAGAAGCAAAAGAAGCCGTGAAAAGGACGCGCAGAAAATATATGGTGTATTATTCAGAGCGAGTGCACGTAGAAACGGCTGTGTTTGCCGGACAACTTATAGAAGAAGGCGCAATCGGCAAGGTGATTCAGGTGCTTTGCCTAGGTCCGCACAGGTTGAACGCGGGAAGCCGCCCTGAGTGGTTTTTCAAAAAGCAGAAGTACGGAGGCATACTTTGCGACATAGGGAGCCACAATGTAGAGCAGATTCTATACTACTGCGGGGCTCGCGACGCGAAAGTGTCTTTTAGCAGGATAGCGAACTACAACCATCCTGAATACCCTGAGCTGGACGATTTCGGAGAGGCATCTTTCATTTGCGAAAATGGCGCGGTCGGCTACTGCAGAGTCGACTGGTTCACTCCTGACGGGATTCAGGCATGGGGCGACGGGCGTTCAATCATCCTCGGAACGGATGGCTTCATAGAGCAAAGAAAGTATGTCAATCACCCCATAGCTAAAGCTAGGGGCTTGCATTAGCAAGCCTTGATTGACTAGCCTAAGCTTCCATCGAGAAGCTACGCTGTCCAAGAATATATAGGTACTCCGGGGCGTTCGCTCTAACTCCGGACACTACGGTCTGTGGTTAAACAGTCCTTTAGGGGAAGGGACAGTGCTGCAGACATACAAAACCTTGGAATAGCATTGGCGAAGGGCAACTTACCCTA
>JAISZB010000092.1 GCA_031269465.1 Clostridiales bacterium
CCCATCAGATCCACGACATCGCCCTTCAATCCGTCAAAGCCCAGCACGATGTAGTCTTTGAGGGCCTCGAAGGTTTCGGTTTCGCTCCAGTAGTTCTTGAACCGTCTGTCAGTCAGGGCCCTTACAACCGCAAAAGGGTTGTATACATGCTCTTCTCCCAGGAAGCTGTATCCGTCGTACCACTCCCTAATCTCATCGAAGCTCATCTGATACTCCTCGCATAGAGCCTTCACCTCGGAATCGGTGAAGCCTACATACTCCGCCAAATTCATGGGATCAGCCATAGAAAACTCCTTGAACATGTTGAGGGCTGAGTGACTGCCGTATTTTTTCGGAAGGATTCCAGTCATATAGGCCAGTCCTACGTAGGTTCTATCTTTAAGAAGCATACGCAGGTAGTCCAGATAATACCTCTGTCCGTCTTTGCTGATGTCGTCTGTTCGGAATATGCAGTCCCATTCGTCTATGAGGAAAACAAACGGGATTCTTGTATGGTTGAAGATGACTTTCAGCGCGTCATTCAGAGACTTCCTGCCCTTGTAATTGAAATTAGGATATTCCTCGAACAGTTCGTCCAGAATAATCTCTTCGATCAACCCGATCATTGCCTCAATCAGGGCAGAGGTGGATTTTATTGCTTGGATTGCTTCGCTTTGACCAAAACAATCTTCGATTTGGTCAAGAATTCCTGCATATCCAAATATATCACATTGCATTTATTCAGATGAGATTCAAATGAAAGATCCTTTGATATCCTGAACTTCTCAAACAATCCGCGTGAATCGCATCCGCCGCCGTAATAGGCTGCCAGCATTCCTACAGCCATGTACTTGACGAAGCGCCGTGGACGACTTACACAGATTTTTATCGACATAAATCTTGCTGCATATAGACTGCTTGAACCTTAAATTGCTTGGGTTCAAATAATCTCCCATAGCATCACATCCTTCTTTTCATGCTGGGGTATAGTCAAGCGGTCGCGTGAGGCGGGATCCGGCTCTGCCGCCTCCATATCCCCGCCGTTTTAGTGCGGGCGAAAACCCCCATAATCTTCAGAGAAATTCGATATATCCTTATTGGCAAATCAAAAATCATGAGAAAAGGGAACAGATTCTCAAATGATTAGACCCTGCAGGAATCCGGATTCTCGCCATAGGGAGGAGTCCGCATTATTATGCGCTTCATCGCGCAATGCCCATAGCATTTCAGAACTTTGTAATATTAATTTAGTAAATTGCCCTTTTAATTTAATTTTAACCACATTCTGGGGTTGCTTTTATTAACGTGAAATTGGCAGCTTTGATTGATTCGCTTACGTTAGGCTAAAATGCTTAAAAACGCTATTTATTATGGTATTAATCATAAAATTGAAAAAGAGAAAATCATGAATTTTCTGGGAGTCTGCAACAACACCTACAAAAAATTCGAAAGGGGAAGGCAGTCGATGTTGAAGCTTTTGAGCGTTCATTGGCAGCATAATGGGATAGCTGGTATAATTTAGAATATGTGTTTATTCTTTAAGAAACCCTTGCCAGTCAAAAACGTCAGCACTGCATTTATAGCCAGCTCATATTCCAACGCAGATAATCACAACCTTTCTGATGTGATTATATCATATGTTAATCTAAACGCATATAGTTAATGCAAACAATTCAGTAGATCAGCCTGAAGATCATAGGCGCGATCAGGTGCTTGGCGGCGTCCCCATGCGGCTTGATGCTGTCCAATAATGGCCTCTAGAGCCCCGCGCTCTCATCTTCGGCGCGGATGTGGGGCAAATGCCCCGGATCTTGCTTGGGCAGGAATCCATTGGACGGAACATAGGCCTCGCACCCTCTTCTGATTAGGAATTTGGTGGATTCGCTGGTGGAGCTCATGCGTTTTCGGAACGAGCCGTTCTTCTCCGATTCCCTCTTGACCGTCCATCCGAGATGCAGCTCTTTTGTCAAGGCCGTCCCGCCGGGAAGCTTGGATTTGCAATAAGCGTCGAATTCGGCGGGGTTCCTTGCCGCCATATCGCAGGAATACCCCAAGAACCTTTTTTCCTCTAGAAATTCACGGAGGTTGCCGGCGAAATCGCTCTCAAAGGACGAATTGCGCATCGCCAAGGCCTCCTTCCACTTTCAGCGGGCTAAGAGCGCAAAGCTTGAGTCCGTCCTCGTCCGCAGCCAAATAGGGCTTGGCTGAATCCTCATGCTGGAGCCTCATCAGCGAAGCCGGCTCCTTGACGGAACCCCCGCCCTCAGAAACCCGCCGCCGAAGTTGCGCCTGAAAGCGTGGATTCCCATGCGGCTTGCTGGAGCGGAGGAACACGAAATCCGAGCCGCACTTCTGATCGTCGTTTAGAATGCAGTCCGCCAAGGCGTCGCCCGCATCGTTTGCCAAGACGCAGGAGAGGGGTGCGCCCGTTTTGCTGATCTCCTTGGTTTGCCAATCCACAGGCGATCCTTTCAGGTTTGCGATGCCAACTCTCCTGAACCCAGTTTAGGAGGCCCGCTTCATGATCGCGAAATCCCGCTTTCCGATTGCGGCGGAGGCGTCGATGGACGACAGCAGCCTCGCCGTTTCGCTTTCATTGAAGCCTTGCCGGATCACCCTCCTCTTTGGCGCGAGCTCGGGAAGGGCGCAGCTCAAGTCCGCAACTGTCGCTCCAATGGCATGGACTCAGCAAATACGCGGCATTTCAACAGCTCTGAGCTGCCCATGCGGAGGCTGGCCGCGAATCTGGCGAGCGCCTTGCCGATCTCATTGCGCGCCTCGCCCTCAAAGCTCATGAATCCCATGCCTTCAAGCTCGTGAAGGAAGACTTTCGCGGCTGACAGCAAAGTTTTGACGGTTCCTTCCGAGATGCCGCCCGATCTTTAACTGAATGAGCAAAATTCATCAAGCAGCCGCCAATGCAAGGGCCAAGCCTCATATCTGAGCGCTTTCCGGAAAAGCGCCAGGCGATTGCGCCCGTCTGCCTGCACTTCTTGATCAGCGGCGCCGCTTTTCTCTGGCGATTGGCGCATCTTTGCGAAACGTCGCCTCTTTCAGCTCTTTTCTGACATTCATTGACATAATTATCCAGGGCCTCATCAGAGCAGCCGGTGAAGCCGTTTCGAACGCAGCCGCCGGTATGGAGCCGAAGGCGGAGGTGTAGCAACCCGCTGCCCCTTGGGCGAGCCCCAGCTTGAAAACCTCCTTCACGGCCAGGCAGGAGGCATCCGTCATGATGTCCTTGCCCGGGGATTGCCTGCGGTGAATTTGCCCTCGCAAGCCGACCATCTCCAAACCGGATGGGCGCGAGCCCTCCCGTCTCAAATACGGCGTCCAGCTTTGCGGCGCAATCCGCCAAAACACCTGAGAAGCTCTTTGCGACTCCCTTGCAGCCGCGCTTTCCCTCATAAGCAAGGATGTCACCCTCGACTTTTTGCTTGGAGTAAAAGCTTGCTTCCCTGCGCTCCGGTTCTGTTCCAAGGCAACCAAAAAGGTATTTTTTCTGTTCATTCATGAAAAGGGCATGTGTGGATTCTTCCCATTATCGCAGGCGTTTTTCTGCCAGCACCATTGCATTTGCTCTCCTTTCCCTTGGCGTTGCATGGATTCTTCCAATCAATAGCCGGGGCTGGAAAACACAACGATACAGCTATATGGTGAATCAGGCGGCAAACTAAAGCGCTGACCGGCTTGGCGCCGCGCCCAATGCCGTGCTCAATTGGCTAAACTCCAAGTTGGATGTGATGATGAGGATTTTCTGCTCATAGCAGTCAGGTGCCGCTTGGAAAGTAGCTCGCCGGCTTCCGTGCGGAGCGTAATAAAGTCAATTTCATCAGTGCCAACAATTCCACTTTCTGCAGGGAGGCCATGAAGCTGGCCAACGCGCCGCGCTGATGCTTCTCTTGCAAGGTATTGGCAAGGCTGGCGGCGGTTTAAAGCCAGACGCTTTGGCCTTGCTTGCGCAATCGCTGTGGACAGGCGGGCCTTTCCAGCGCCTCAAGCGCCCATGAGTATACAAGGCTCTCCTTGTTCTTGACGAAAACTTTCCCCTCCATTTTCTCCAGCGCAATGCTTGGGGGATTTCAAGGCCAGCCTTCCAGGCAAAGCTGTCCAGCGCTTTCATCATGCGGAATCCAGCCTGTTTCACCACTTGAGTCATACGGCTGACCTCGAGAGACCATGCGCTTCGATGTACAAAAGCTCACATATGCATTGCTCAAAGCGCCCCCAGTCAATGCGTCATAAACGCATAAATCAGGGTCATATCTCAGCGGCTGCAGGTTGCTTTGCCATCTTAATCGGCGCAGGCCGTCTTTCCGGTTCGTAATGAGCAGGTAGCATTGCCGTATGCTGTCGTTGTCCAAAATTCCATACTCCCGCGCCAGTTCTAATGCCCTCGCAAAACGCTTCATTTCCGTCATTGTACATCTTCAGCAAGAGCGCGAGTGTGGTTTTCCTTTTACTCTCTTTGGCGTTTTGCAGGTATTCCCGACAGAGTCTGGGCGCGCATTTGCAGGAATCCACATTGGATAAGCCGTTCTTGTTGAAATCCAGGGCTTCGCAGCGAAGCTCCTCGCAGTCTTGACTGCCCCCGCCGGGGCAGGCAAGAAGCGCCCGCCCTTTTACCAAAGCTCTTCAATATGTCTATCGTGCTGGCAATGCTCGCGCTCATGGCCTTCATCACAGCGCGGAAGCAGTTCAGCGTTGAATGCGCCAAAGCCCGTAATCGCAGGGACGGGGGCCAAAAGATTCCGGCGAACCCATCCCGCCTTGTTCTCCGCATTCCCTTTTTCGCTCCTCTTGGCCGTATGAATCCTCTGCCGACAAAGAGGAAAGTTTGCAGTCCGTAAGCTCGGAGAACGGCGCTTCTTCGTGATTTTACTCAAAGATAAACTTCTTTTTCGCAGAGATCTTTGATATACTCTACATGCGACATTCTCAGCGCCTCTTTCTTTTGCCTCCTTAGAGTGATTTAATAGGTCGCCATAAGGATGGCATTTTTGGATTGATGTTGAGAATGCCCATTTTACAGCAGCAGGGCGTTGCACTTTTATATTAGCATACACAGCGGGGGAATTCCGCTCGCGCTTATGAAGATATGGACTTCAGATCGAGAGGATAAATTATGCTGCTTACTATCACATACACCGGACAAAATACCCAAAATCTAGGTTATCTGCTTTATAAGAATCCAGCCCGTCCGCAGGTATTCGAACTCAACCACGGGAAGGCATATGTTTTCTACCCGGAGGTGTCAAACGAGCGGACAACGGCGGCATTAATGATAGACATTGACCCCATAGATTTGGCGCGAGGCAAGGCGGGAGAAACAGGCGGCGGGCTGTTTGACTATGTGAACGACCGGCCTTATGTGTCGTCTTCTTTTATGAGCACCGCCATTTCCAAGGTATTCGGCACCGCAATGTCGGGGAGGGCGGACGCGCATCAGGCTTTGTCTGATTCTCCGCTGGATTTGACGGCGGTCATCACTATGCTGCCCTGCCGCGGAGAGCAGGAGAAGCTGAGAAGCGTTTTTGAGCCGCTGGGGTATGAGGTGTGCTACGACACTTCTATATCTGATGAAAAATTCCTCGACTGGGGTATAAGCCGGTATGTGAATCTCACGCTGAAAGGCAAGGTTCGATTGCGGGATTTGCTGAAGCATATTTACGTGCTGATTCCTGTGTTTGACCGCCAAAAGCATTATTGGGTCGGCACCGACGAGGTGGAAAAGCTTCTTCGCCACGGCGAGGAGTGGTTGCCAGAGCACCCCGAAAGAGCCTATATAACCGGAAGGTATCTGAACCGCCGGAAAAGCCTTGTCAATCTGGCGTTTGAGAGATTGGCCGCCTCTAATGCGGTGGATGATGAGCTATTGGCCGAAGAATCTGTAGAAAAGCCGGAGAAAAAGCCCAGCCTTAATACACAGCGGCTTGGCAGGGTTGTGGCGGCGCTAAAAGCAATCGACGTGAAAAGCGTGATAGACCTGGGCTGCGGCGAAGGCAATCTGTTGCGATTGCTGATGAAAGAACGGCAATTCACCAAAATCGCTGGAATGGATGTATCGCATATCGCTCTCAGGCGGGCAAGCGACAAGTTAAAGCTGGAATGCGCCAACGAGCATATTTTAGAGCGGATCCAACTGTTTCAAGGCTCTCTCACCTACAGAGACGCTCGTTTGTCAGGGTATGACGCCGCCTGCGTGGTGGAGGTGATCGAGCATTTAGATATTCCGCGATTGGCGGCATTTGAGCGGGCGCTGTTTGAATTTGCAAAGCCTCCTGTGATCTTAGTGACTACGCCTAATAAAGAATACAACGTCAACTATGATTTTTTATATGGAGAGGCTCTGCGTCACGGCGACCACCGTTTTGAGTGGACGCGGACAGAGTTTCGGGACTGGGCGGTAAAAATAGGGTCGCGATTTGGCTATGCCTTGCAGTTTTCTGAAATTGGAGAAATTGATGAAAAATACGGGGCGCCGACTCAAATGGGGGTGTTTACAGCATGCGTATAGAAATTCCTGAAATCGCGGTGGTGACGCTGATCGGCGCTTCGGGCAGCGGAAAATCCACATTTGCCAAAACCCATTTCAAGCCCACGGAGGTGTTATCCTCCGATTATTTTCGCGCCCTGATATCTGACGATGAAAATAATCAAAGGGTGACTTCGCAGGCGTTTGACACGCTGTATTATGTTGCGAACAAGCGACTGGAGCTGGGGCTTCTCACGGTCATTGACGCCACCAATGTGCAAAGGGAGGCTCGCGCCAGCGTGCTGAAGCTGGCGAAGGAGCAAAACTGCCACGCCGTCGCCATTGTGCTGGACATTCCCGAAAAAGTCTGCCGCGAGCGCAACGAGCAGCGCCCCAACCGTGATTTTGGCGGGCATGTCATCAACCGACAGTCCGAGCAACTGCGCCGCTCCATCCGTCATCTGCAAAAGGAGGGATTTCGATACGTATATGTGCTAAAAAGCGAGGATGAGGCCAGAGAGGCCGAAATTGTCCGCACCTCTCTGTGGAGCAACAAAAAAAGCGAGCATGGCCCGTTTGACATCATCGGGGATGTGCACGGCTGTTACGAAGAATTGTGCGAACTCTTGCAAAGCTTAGATTATGCGGTGGACGCGCAGCGCTATTACGCAACGCCGCCAGAGGGCAGAAAAGCGGTGTTCTTGGGTGATTTGTGCGATCGCGGCCCTAGCAATGTTGAGGTGTTGCGCTTGGTGATGAACATGGCGCAATCCAATTTTGCTTATTGTGTGGCAGGCAACCATGACGTAAAGCTGGTCAAAAAGTTGCGGGGGAACAGCGTACAACTTACCCATGGCTTAGATAAAACCATTGATCAGCTGTCCGCTCAAAATGAAGAATTTTTTGCAGAGGTCAGGACGTTTTTGGACGGTCTTATCAGTCATTATGTGTTTGATGACGGCAAACTGGTCACCGCCCACGCCGGTCTCATCGAAAAATATCAGGGGCGCGGTTCGAGGCGTGTGCGTGAATTTTGCCTCTACGGCGACACCACTGGCGAAACCGATGAATACGGCCTGCCGGTGCGTCTGCCATGGGCGAGCGAATACCGCGGCAAGGCGCTGGTGGTGTATGGGCATACACCCACGCCGGAAGCGGAATCGATCAACAATACCGTCTGCATCGACACAGGCTGCGTCTTCGGCGGCAAGCTGACCGCATATCGCTATCCGGAAAAAGAGCTGGTATCCGTGATGGCGAAGAGGGAGCATTACCCGCCTGTCAAGCCGCTGTTTGAAAAACCCATAGACACGGATGATATGCTGAACATTGACGACGTGATCGGCCTGAAATATATTTTCACCCGTCTGCGCCGCTCCATCAAAATCAACGCTGAAAACAGCGCCGCCGCATTGGAAGTTATGAGCCGTTTCGCCGCAGACCCCCACTGGCTGATTTACCTGCCGCCCACCATGTCCCCCTGCGAAACGGCAAAGCTGCAGGATTATTTGGAATACCCCGCTGAGGCGTTTGATTATTACAAAACTCGTGGTATCGGCAAGGTGGTGTGCGAACAGAAGCACATGGGCAGCCGCGCCGTGATTGTGCTGTGCAGGGACGCGAAGACCGCCCAAAAGCGGTTCAAGGTCAATGATGGCAGCTTCGGAATTATCTACACACGAACTGGACGGCATTTTTTCGAGGAAGATGCAACTGAAAACGCCTTGCTTGCCCGCTTGCAATCTGTACTGGAAGTTTCGCGTTTTTGGGAGGATTTTGCCACCGACTGGGTGTGCTTGGACGCCGAACTTATGCCATGGTCGGCAAAAGCGCAGAAGTTGCTGGCGGAGCAATACGCCCCCGTCGGCAGAGCCGGACGCGACGGCTTGGCGTCGGCGGTTGACAGCTTGAAAAAAGCTATTGCGGCGTTGGGCGAAAACGCGGTTAAGCTTGAAGAGGAATCAAGCAGGGACGTGGATTTAGCTGCGCTTCTCAATGCCTGTAAAACCCGCGCCGAAACGCTTAACCTGTACACGGACGCTTACCGCCAATATTGCTGGGACGTAAAAAGCCTTGACGACTACCGCATCGCGCCTTTTCATATCCTTGCCACAGAGGGCAAAACATGGTGCGGTGAAAATCACATTTGGCAAATGGATGCCATCAAAAAATACATGACTGGCACAGACCCCATCTTTATGGCGACAAACCATTTGTTGGTGGATCTGCTGGATGAAGCAAGCGTGCAGGCGGGCATTGACTGGTGGCTGTCGCTGACTGCAAGCGGCGGCGAAGGGATGGTGGTGAAGCCCTTTGACTTCATCGCCATGAGAGGCAACGAGTTGTTGCAACCCGCCGTGAAATGCCGGGGGCGGGAATATCTGCGCATTATTTATGGTCCCGAATACACATTGGGCGGCAATCTGGAGAGGCTTAAAAAGCGGTCGCTTTCTAAAAAGCGGGGCCTCGCCCTGCACGAGTTTGCGCTGGGCATGGAATCGCTGGAACGGTTTGCGGCAAATGACCCGCTTTATCGTGTTCACGAGTGCGTGTTCGGAGTGCTGGCCATAGAGAGCGAGCCGGTTGACCCGCGGCTGTAAGAAAGGAATTTACATGATAGAGATAATAGGCAAGTATAACGCCGCAAAAATCTATGCAGACGCATTGGACAGCAGTGCCGAGGGACAGATCAAAAAGTTGCTGGATCAGTCCTTTGCAAGCGGAAGCGCCATCCGCATTATGCCGGACGTTCATGCCGGGGCGGGCTGCGCCATTGGCACTAGCATGACCGTCACCGACAAAGTTGTACCCAATCTGGTGGGAGTGGACATAGGCTGCGGGATGGAGACGGTGAAGCTTGCCAATACACGGGTGGAGTTGCCAAAACTGGACAGCTTTATCCACGCGAGCATTCCGGCGGGCTATGATATTCGGGAAACTGTGCATAAATGCGCGGATGAATTGAGGATTCATGAGTTGCGCTGCAAAAAGCAGATCAATTTGCAGCGCGGTCTTTTGAGCCTTGCCACACTTGGCGGCGGCAATCACTTTATTGAACTTGACAAGGACGACGAGGGTTCGTTGTATCTGATTGTCCATTCAGGCAGCCGCAATCCAGGCTTGCAGGTGGCGCAGCATTATCAGGACGAAGCCTACAAAGCCCTTGGCGCACAGGACGAGATTCCATTTGAGCTTGCCTATTGCGAGGGTGATTTGCTGGACGATTATCTGCACGACATGGCGATCATGCAGGAATTTGCCGCGTTGAACCGCAAAGCCATCGCTGACGAAATCATAAAAGGCTGCAAGCTGAAAGTGGATTCCCAATTTTCCACCATTCACAATTACATTGATTTGGAGCATAATATTCTGCGCAAGGGTGCGGTGTCGGCGCAAAAAGGCGAAACGCTGCTCATTCCCATCAACATGCGGGATGGGGCGCTTGTCTGCGAAGGATTGGGCAACCCGGACTGGAACTTTTCTGCTCCACACGGAGCAGGACGGCTGATGAGCCGGAGCGAAGCGAAACAAAGCTTTACATTAAGCGCATATAAAAAAGAAATGAGCGGGGTTTTTTCTTCCACCGTCAACGCAGAAACCCTTGATGAATGCCCGATGGCATATAAGAGCATTGAAGATATTTTGGTGCAGATTGAGCAGACGGCGAGGGTAGTCAAGCATATCCACACGATTTACAATTTTAAGGCGGGTGAAGAACAGAGCAGAGGGAGCAAAAAAAGACGAATCTATTAGCGTACCGTATATATCCCACTGCTGAGATATAATCATGGAGCGAGAAAAATGGTAGGCGAAAGCGCTATGGGCTGAGAGTGAAATCATCATTCAAAAGGGAGGGAGTTAGGATGCAAATACACATTTTACGGCAACAAAGAAGATTGGAAAAAAGGGAGATGCTTTCTCATGATTTTGCGTCAACACGGCATTGACCTCCCCTATATTTCTCCTGAATAAAATATAAAAACTATGCGCTGTACTCTCTCACATATATTGAATTAGAAAAGAACGATACAGCGCATATTCAGTATAGTGCCTACACCCTCACAACCACTTCAAGAGCAATGCGCAAATATTGCTCGCGTTGAGATTGAGGTAGACTTCCAAGTGTCCGAGCTTCCCACTCAATATCGTCAAGATTGTCGGCGGCGTATAGGAATTGGTAGGCATCTACGCCGCGAAACTGTGCAACCGCCATTATGGACGCGCACTCCATTTCAACGGTCAGGCATCCGTCACGCTTGCGTTTTTCCATATTACTTCTGGTTTCGCGGTAAACTGCGTCCGTCGTCCATGTTTTTCCGCAAATGTGCGACAGTCTAAGTTCTGTAAGTATCTCTGAAAGACGTGGCGCGGTAATTACTTCTATGTACTCAGTAGGCGGCGCATAGTGGTAACTCGTACCTTCGTCGCGGTAGGCGGCAGTCGGTACAATCAACGACTTCGCGGCAATATCTCTGTTAAGCACTCCGCATGAACTGGAAATCATTTCTTCCAAAAGCCCTGCAGCCGCCGGGCCGCCGAGTGTATTGCAGTACACGGCGATTTCTTTGCCCTTATAATTGATTTTATAGATCGGAATTTCTATACAAGCAATCATTGTGTCGATTTGAACAGGTTCGTAATGCTCTTTCAACTCAGTAATCATGCGCTCGCCAAAGCATACTGCCGCGTTTTTCGGAAATCCTTCAATCGATGGAGCTAATGACGCAGGATTGATTATAGCGTCATTAGCCGGGTCAAAAGAGTTAACAATCATCACAGTTGTTATGCGGCGGACACCTCTGCTTTTAGGCATGGGGAGGAAGCCGCATGCTCCTTTCTGTCAGCATTGCTTTTCGCTTCTCCAAAGGCTTGAGTTTTTTGCGGCTGATTCCCGCGGACAGCTTTATTCCGTCCAGTGTGCGAATATCAAAGCTTCCGCTTGATCGCCTCCCGAAGATGAAGCCTTTTAGCCCTCCTGGCATTTGAACCCTGCCGAACAGTTGAAAGCCAAACGCATATTTTGGAGATTGATTCAGCTTCCCCTTTCCGCCTTTGTTGACAGCCGCCTTATGAATCTGGCGGCTGCGCCTCCCCGCTGCTTTCCGCATGTAGATTGCATCCAATGGAATGGACTTCGGATTTCCGCCGGTGCATCTGGCGTCTACAGCGTGATCTTTTTCCAATCCATTTCTGATTCTTGTGTTTTTAGCGGTGTAGCCGTATGCCATACCCGCATCCGCGCATTCTTCCTTCAGCCTGTTGTAGAAAGCCCAACGCATAATCCCCATAAATGCGGCGTCTCTGAAGGATTGCCCTCTTTTTAGATTCAACTTCAACTTGCCAGCATAGCGCCCATGAAAGCGGCGCATCGGCAGTCGTTGTGGCAATCCTCGCATAATGCGGCTGGATTGTCCGGGCGTCGCCTCCTACCTTGCGGCTTTCTATATGATGGACGTTCAATATAGGGTTCTTGCAATTCCTCCGTCCATGGCACGCATGTCCATCGCGGAACAAGACATATTCCCGAACATTCCAGAATCCCATTTGATCACCTTGCCGGCAGTCCTTTCCTGATATACCGGGATTTTTGATTTTCTGTATGTCAAACGAGGCAGCCTCTACAACTATCTTTGTAATCGGCAATATCTTATGTACGTAGGATACTGTTTAATGAGTCTCCAGTTTGATCAGTTTATTTTTCTCTTGACTTTATGAAAATAATGGTTTATAATAAAATCATTAAATAAAAATAGGGAGGCAGAATAAATGTCTATACATCCACAACTTAACAGAATAGAGTTCCAACAGAGGTTCTCCACCCAAGAAGCTTGCGAGCGCGCCCTTTTCGAGCCGAAATGGCCGGAAGGCTTCATATGCCCGCGTTGCGGCGGAAAGCGCCATTATACGATTTCCACCCGGAAGCATCCGCTTTAAGGATGCTCCGCCTGCGGCTGCCAAGCTTCCGCGACGGCTGGCACGATATTCGAAAAGACGCACACCCCGCCGCCCAAGCGGTTTTCCGCGATATACGCCATTTCTACCGATAAAAGGGGATATTCCTCC
>JAISZB010000286.1 GCA_031269465.1 Clostridiales bacterium
ATATTATGCATATCGGGAATATTATAAAGGAAAATAGACAGAAATTCAATAGTTTTATGGCATTGACTAAATTAGATGTAATATACCATTAATTGTAAATAAACTCATGACTGTCAAGTTTCGATGTTCCCACTCTTGTCCGACACGACTAAGTTTTTCACAAAGCCGCGCCCGGCAGCCGTTTCGCCGCCGATTTGCATTAACCCTCTACTGAGAGCGTCAAAGCCGAGCAGCAGTAATTCACGAATATCCTCTCTGTCGTTCGGATAACGGACTTCAAGAGTGGCATTGCCGCCAAACCACGGGGTTTCCGTGAACAACGCGCCGTTCGCCGAGCCGCCTGTGAAGCGGTCGATTTTCACGCGTGTAATTGTGCGATAGCCGTCGGTTTCAGCGTTATTTTTAGCAAGGTATGACACGCCGAAAGTTACCTTTGATGTTGTGCATATTGCGGATTTATCCTTTTGAGGCTCTGTGACATGGCCGAAAACTTCATTCAAATATGCATCGACTTGTTTCGTCGAGGATCTTTGAATGAGCAGTCTGTATAGTCCCGACTTAAACGCGCCCGCCCAAGATGTGCCTAGTATCGCCGCTTTGCCGCCGACTGAAATATGCGCGTAATCGGGAGTTTCGCCGCTTACACCATCAAAGTCAAAAATATTTCGCATGTCCCGAACCATAAGACTGCCGTCAATGTTAAATTTCGCTGTCAGTGTCTCATAATCGCCGGAATAATCTCTCGCACCCGCATCTTTCCAACCATTGCCGCTTCTCCAGTTAAAATTCAGCCAGTCATCCAACGCCGTTTTATTATGATTTGAGAAATCAAAGACTTTTTCTAGAGGCTTCTCGCACAATACACGACCAAAGCCGCGCCTTGTTTTAGCGCCGAATGACGTTTCCCCTGATTTTAACGCGCCCATCAGTTTTAATAAAATACCCTCATAGCTCTTGTTTTTGTCTTTTTCGCGGATTGTCAGCAGAAAACGAAGTGTAAATTTCGTTCCCGCATCAATTGCCTCATAGTCGTATTTAGCCTTATCAAGCGCGACTTTGTTCAACTTGTCAAGCGCAACTCCATCAAGTTCTATGATTTTCGCAGTTTTTCCATCTGCGCTTGCAAGGTCAGCGTCATATACCCACAATGGGCTGATGTTGTCTTGCTCTTTGAAGACGTCAAATTCACTTGACAATGAGAGCAAGCTTCCTGCTATAGTCGAGCCGGGCAAAAAGGCATTATCCTCGCTGTCACGCAAAATATCGCTGTCAGTATATTCGCCGAAGCCGTTGCCGATAAGCGCGGGCGTTTCAAATACACAGTCCGCTTTGACGGCAATGAGCTTGATTATGGGATTCGTATTATACTTTCTCATTGGCGGCGTCCTCCTTTCCTGCTTTTTCGCGGCGCAATTGCTTTATGCGGTTTACGGCTCCAAGCAGATGTTTTACAAACACTCTGTAATCGCCGCCGATTTCCTTCGCGCATTTTTCGAGCAGTTCCTCAATGTGCCTTTGCTCCAAATGTTTTTCGTTCGTTGTAAAATAACCGCTGTCTCGCCATTTATTAGTAACGAAAAGCAAAGCCAAGTTCTGTTGTTTCGCCTGTTTAATGTCAAGCAGTTTTGACGCAAATTCCGCATAGTTTGCCGATACTCTCGCGGACGTGGCAATCCGCGTAAGGCTCGCATTTTCAGGGGCTCTGCTTTTCACTTCATTGCCGTATTTCGTTCCGCTTGCCGCCGCCGCTTTGCCCGCGCGAAGATTGCTGATTTTTCTACCAAGTTCGGATTCAGATGATAATTCAGTTGGCGCTTCTTTATCTTCTTTCGATTCAAGCAACTCGAACGCTCCTGATTGAGGTACTCTTTCAATTTTGTACTGCCCGAAACCTTCGCCGCTTCGCAGTCCCATAAAGCCGTCCGCTATTTCCGTACCGCTGCCGTTATATTTGAAAACAAGCACGCTGCTCTCGGAGATTGCCCTTGACTGCGTTTTGGCAAGCAGCCACCTTCCGTAATACCCGGAGACTGTTGTTTCGGTGCAAAACTTACCGATTATTTCAAAATCTTTTCCAAGCGTCTTTGCGACAACCGATAAATCAGTAGTATTTACGCCGTTTTCATCTTCAAGTATCAGCGGTGAAACCGCGACAAGCCTGAGTGTATCGCCGTTTTGTACTCTCAGACTATTTGCTGCAACCCCCTTTGCCGTACTGATTTTCGCGTTTCCGTATTGCGCCGTGCGAGACCTTCCAATCTTTATATCATCGCTTTCCGCGAAGAGGTCAAATAAAAGGCGCAAATCTTTTTCGTCGCCTACAACGCTTCCATAAAACGCTTGTCCTTCTGACAACGCCTCATAGGAATAGAACTCTCCTTCGCCCGATGTCGCGTGCGCCTTTGATTTGTCGCTTGGTCTTGCGTGGTGCAAAAATACCGACTTTTCCGGGAGAAACTTAGACGCAACGCCGTTTTCATCAACCGAAACAAACCCGCCGTACCGCTTGCAAATGGGGTTAATCTTAATGTGCTCAACCGTTTTTTTGTCTCCCCTGACCAAAGCATCTTTAAGGATTTCATCGCTATTTTCGTCATATAATTGAATAGATTCATCGTAAAGACGGTCGCCAATTTTATTGGTTTTAAGCGACAGCGTCGCGGGCGAATAGACTTGTCCGTTTTTGTACGGCAACGCCGCCGTGAACTTTACAGCGTCGCTCAAAAACAATCGGCGGAATGTTTCGTCAAGGTAGCCTTTGTTGGGATCAAGCCCGCGCTTTTTGATGTACTTCACGGCGAATGCGCCAAGCACCGCGCTTCCGAAAATGTAATTTTCACATTCGAAGGGTTTGCCGCTGCGATCCGCAGAAATAACAGGTTCGGTTAGCATTAAGACATACGAAAAAGACTTTTCTCCGTTGTAGTCGTTCAAATCGCTGAATGTAACGCCTGTGTCGTTCTCTCCATTGGTAAGTTCGCATTTTACTTCACCAAGTCCGCGAGAGCGGTTTAAGCCCATGCCGCGCAGGGATTTTACGCACTTTTCAAGAAAATCCAATGTATCATCGCTTGCCGAAATAGAAAACTCAAAAACTTCGCCTTTGTTCAGCACTCGTGCGGTTCTAAGCGTTCCGGCAGCGGCAATTCCGTTTTCCATTTTAGTGCGCGAACGGACAGTCGTATACACTTCGGCTATTTCCGAGCGGTGAATATTCGGCGTGATGCTTGAGGCTATTTCAGCGAAATTTTCGAGCTTGCCGTTGCCGACGGTAAGTTCGCCCGCCGTAGGTTTGCCCGTTTCGCCGAATAATTTTGTAAAAACATCAGAATAGCTGCCATCCACCGCAACAATATCCAAACCGCACTCGCGCAGAAGCCCTTTCAGCCGCTTGCCGGGTATGTAAGGCAGACCATTGTCCAAGAAACACACGTCTGAATCCACAAATCCAGCGAACCCATCGCCCGACGCGGGGCATAAGTCCGACTGCAGCGTCAACTTGATGATTTTATTCGCCACTTTCCTCCCCTCCTTCAATATCAGTATTCAGCAGATTTTCATAGATGTCGAGCATTTCCAAAACATCGAAAGCCGATGCGTATCTGCTGATTTTGCCTTGTTCTTCAACTGATAATTCTATTATTGGCAATTTTTCTCCGCGCAGAGTATTCTCCGCAAGCTCCGCCGCCGAATCGCCCAGTCCTATGGCGTTTCGCAAGCCTTTGAGTTTGCTGTTCGGGAATCGCCTCCTGTTTTCATTATTATTGTGGTCGTCGCTGATTAACCTTTGTGTGTTCTCGAACCAACTGAAACTCGGCAAGTTTCCGGCTTGTCCGCTTGTCACACGCCACGGGCGGCGCAGTATGCTTTTGCCGTCTACCGTGTACAGTTTTTCGCGAATATCAGAGAGGCTTGACACGCCACCCGACTGATGCAAATGAAAATCTATATACGAGCCCGGATCGTTTCTGGATGGTGATTTTGCGTTGCCGCACAACCCTTCCGCCAACTTATAAGCTTCCGAAAATGGATAGTGACTGTGGAATAAAACAACTCCGGCGCAAGCGGTAGGCGGAACATTATCTTGGAACGGGTCGGGCTGAACTTCAATTTCGCGGAGCAGTCTAGCGGCGAAATCAAGCGCGAAGCGTCCGCTGATAACAAGCGTGGTGTCGTCTCCGTCGCCGATTAGCTCCATATACGGCACGATTTTGCGGTCATTGTATTTTTCGTCAAATTTTAGCCTAAACGCCTCGATAGTTTTTTCCCGCGCCTTCTTGTAACAAGCGTCAATTTTCACCGAAAGTTCGCGCATGGCGGGTACGGCTTTGGCGTAGCTGTCAAATTCAGGACGCTCCATAAATGTTTTAATGCGGTTTCCCATATTGTTTCCGTCGGCATGGATAATCGCGATAAGGCTATCCGCGCCCTTATCAAAAGCGAGATCGTCAAAGTCGTCGATTTCGGTTTTGGTGTAAGAGAGAGTCTTGTAAATCAGGTAGTTTTCACGTTTTTGCTTTTGACTTTGGCTAAGGTATTCGCCGCTTTCACCTTTCTTGCCTTTTTCAAACACGCTCACGGGAAGCCCCGTCCTGTTTGATTGCTTGGTAATCGGTTGGCTTCCCGCAAATACAGGGATATTGAACCCGCCCTTGACGATAGCCAGACGCTTGTTCAGCTTCTCAAAATCAGCCTTATATGTGTCGCCGAAGTCAGTCTCAATCGCTGAGACGGCAATGCCTACTCCGAGTGCCTGTCTGCTGCCTTCCGTCAAAAACGCCTTAGTGACTATTTGAAATGCGTCGTCGTCCTCAAACGCCACAAACGCGTTGCCGCCACCCTGATAGATGATTTCGACTTTAAGATTTGGGTTTAGCGGTTTATCAAGACATTCTGTCCATTTCGGCAAGTTTGGCTCAATGCTCTCTTTGATAACCTGAGGCAGCGTTTCCTTAAAAATACCCGCCACTAATTTGGACGCGCCGACATTCTCCGCAAGTTTGTTGCTGGAAAAGATGTAGTTCTGGATTCCTATCGTATCGTAAACAGCAAGTATTCCCACTTGTATGACCATCCTTTGATTTTGTTGTTCAAAATCTTATATCACCGTAATTTTGCATAGGTTAGAAATAGGATATCCCGCTTTTAATTGGCAATCAATGTCATAATTCCCTACGAATGCTAAGAGGTCTTTGCCCTATGAGTCCTAGGCAGGACGGAATCATTTTATCGCTTACGGGCAAGGACAAGAAATATGTATATTTTTTTCATTTAAACAGCAAGGGCAAACTGAAATTGTGATATAAACTCCAAATGCGCATTTTTTGATCTAGCAGAAACATTTTCAATAGTTATGCTTTTTAAGCATAATGAAAGAATTGCAATTATATACAGACTTTGGACCTGGGTTATTGTGCACATTTCAAATAAATTTAAGTCTGATTTAATAAGTCACGTTTATATTGTTAGATATTTTATGATTTTTCAAAATGCACATTAGGAGATATAAAGAACAGCCAAATGTATTTCCAGTTGTCCCTTTATGTGCCAGTGAGCACTCAAAAGCTTCAACAACGAATAATTGGATTTTTCGGATATCAGAGAATTGACTTTGCCGCAGTAGCTTTTACGGCTTCATATAGGATTTGCAGATTCTCAGCTTAAACTCTTCGAAAGTGTCTGTATACGCTCCATTCAGCATTTCATACTTGCGTATTTCCAGAATCTTTCAATCAAGTTCAAGTTGGGCGAGTACGGGGGAAGATAAAATAGCTTAATTAAAGGATGAAGGGCGACAAATTCTGAAAGCCTTGTGTTTTTGGAATTTCGCGTTGCCCGGCGCGATATTTAAGATTAATTCGGGATATTCAGGCAAAAGTTTATTGGACGGATCTACGGCTGAACTGCGTTTATGCAGGAGCCGCCGACTGCTGTGGATATGGCTTTCGTCTTGAAATTCAGGACTCCGAGCGCATTATAGCGCTTCCTCGCTTGCGGTGAAAACCCTCTTCTTAGACCAAACATGGGCCGGATGGAAGGCATGGATGAAATGCGGGGCGCCGGCGAAAAACAAGCGCTCCGCCCCTTTCTTCGCCGCATCGGCGGGCGTAGCGGGGCTGAATTCAAGAATTACCTCTGCCTCCGAGGCTTGGCCTTGGACGGAAAGATTCCGGCTTTAAGCTTTCCGCGCTGTTGGCCTTCAAAAATCTATAAACCAGGGGGATTGAAGAGGATATGCCGAACTTGGCTTTTATTGCGAGGCCGCCTCCCTGAGGGTTCAGGGATTCGCGTCGGAATGCTCAATCAGCTTCGCCTTGAAGATGTCAAGCTGCGGCTTACCAGAGGCAATCTTCCTGCCAAATATAAAGGGGAAAATCGGTGGCTCCTAATTGCTCGTATTTCTTGCAGGTAGCTTTACCGGCTCCCATAATAGTCAAATTTTCTCTTTTTCTGCATTTGCAATGATCAGAAATATAATAAATAGCGCTTTACAGACATTTTTGCCTAAAGGATGATCGTCAATTAAATCAACCATCAGTATGTAGCTGATATTTCATTTAATGAGTCTCCAGTTTGATCAGTTTATTTTTCTCTTGACTTTATGAAAATAATGGTTTATAATAAAATCATTAAATAAAAATCGGAAGGCAGAATAAATGTCTTTACAGCCACAACTTAACAGAATAGAGTTCCAACAGAGGTTCTCCACCCAAGAAGCTTGCGAGCGCGCCCTTTTCGAGCCGAAATGGCCGGAAGGCTTCGTATGCCCGCGCTGCGGCGGAAAGCACCATTATACGATTTCCACCCGGAAGCATCCGCTTTATGAATGCTCCGCCTGCGGCTGCCAAGCTTCCGCGACGGC
>JAISZB010000293.1 GCA_031269465.1 Clostridiales bacterium
TCCTCAATTTTACTTCAGCGGCGTACAATTCTTCTTTCTCAGTAGTCGCGGAAATGCCTATAGTTTTGCTTCCCGCATCTACTCCCAGACTTATCGGCCGGGTATATTCCGCGCTATCATACAGCAATTGGATTGCAGAAGGCTCAAGCCTTGCAACTTTAGCCATTCCATCCTTGAGCAGGCGTCTTGCTTTCCCGCGGCGCTTTGTCGGCATCAAAGGCTTTCCATTCTTATTCAGAACATAAACCGCAGCAGCGCAATCCTTCCGCTATAATCCCCTATTTCTAAGGCAGGCTGCCCTTCGCCAATGCTGTTCCAAGGTTTTATATGCCTGGGGCACTGTCCCTTCCCCTAAGGACTGTTCAGCCATAAGCCGTAGAATCCGGAGCTGGAGCAAACGCCCCGGAGTACCTATATATTCTTGGACAACGTAGCTTCTCGATGGAAGCTTAGGCTAGTCAATCAGGACTTGCTAATGCAAGCCCCTAGCTTTTAGCTATGGGGTGATTGACTTTCTAAGATATCAATGGGGCCTCATTCCTAGACGGTAAAAACAACAGCGTCTTGGATTTGATCCGAAAAGCGCGCGTCGGTCTTGATAAATTTCGCCTGATGCCCTTTGGAAAGAGAAATTCCATATTGCGCTGTGCAAATTCAATCGCCACATCCGCAATTACAACGCTGGCGCAAGCTTCTCACTTACGATTTGCGACGCAAACCCCCTTTCAATGGAGCCTCACAATGGCATCTCCGATAACAATGGCGGCTTCACCGCTTAAGCCCAGGATTTCATTCGTTGCCTTGGCATCTTTAAAGCTCAAAGCCGATCGTCTTTTTCTGCAAATATTCTTCATTGCTTACTTCTCGATCACGATACATTGTTGATTCTTTAGCATGCAATTAATTGTATCACAGGCGTCCACAAAGGACAACTACTCTATACTGAGCATTTTTGCTTAAAATGAATAGTGTTTATAATGGATTCAACGCCGGTGGATGCGCAATGCTAACGGGCTAATTGCGGAATTCCTCCTGTTCGAATGACGCAAGCAACGTGAGCATAAGCTCACCATCATGATTGAATTCATTATGAGTGATTGCCTACACATCTTTTCTTCTCCCGCACTTGACCAATGCACACACATCGGTATACACTACGTTAAAGGAGTTGATGAGGCGTGAAAACGACAAAAGTGTTCGAAAACAGCAACAGTCAGGCGTTGCGGATTCCTGCGCGGGCTTGGCGGTTTCACGGACGATTTTATCATCGATGGCAGGACGCAACCAACGACCAGGAGCGCCCCTCACTGTTTGAGGAGCGCAGACATATACTGCTTTTCTTATAAACCCCTATGAGGCTACGCTTCACCGCCAAGGGTGAAAATATTAAGCAATTTGTGTGTTTGAGGCGTGGACAAATGTCCATAAAATGTATTTTCGTACTAAACTGCCTTTTTTGGAGCTTGATTATACAGCGAGTGTAAAATGCCGATATCAATCGTACCACTGTACCACTCAGTGGATAGTCAAGCTCCAAAAAAGGAGCATTTGATGAAAAGCGGTATATCTACTCGACGCGAATATCTGCATTTATATCATCAAAAACCGGTCGCAAAACGTGGCGACGCTCGAGGCCAAGCCGCCTTTTTCGATAAAGCTGTCGTTGGCGGCGCTCGCTGAGTTTGAGTATGGCGCGACAAAAAGTCGGAACTGAGAACACAACACCTGCTGAAGCTGATAGACTTTGCAGCGCCATTTGAAATAGTGTCGTTCACGGATGGCGACGCGGAGATTTTCGGCGTTATACGATCTGATTTACAGTGGGCTGGGCATTCAGAGATACATAGGCTTCTTCTAGTCGACTGCCGCGTCTCCTAAGGCGCATACGCATCCAACTTAAACTTCGGCAGTACCGCTGTCGTCCCAGTGAACGCCAACTGCAAGTGCTTCGCAGTTGCCTTTTGATGTCTGTTGCCGTAGGTCGTTCTTGCGGGCTAGTTGTTCACGTCGGGCGGCGCCCCTCCCCTTCCGATTTAGCGAGGCGGTGGGAATGTCCGAGATATATAGCGCGGTAAATTACTGTTTCTGCGCCGCATTTTCCTCTGCGCTCCACGCGTCCGTCTTGTCTTAGAGCGTGCGTACACTGAATCCGGCCGCTACGCCAGCGCTGGATTACGTCCGTGAAATAGTCTGGCATCGTCACGGTTTCGCGTCCGAAAACAATGACGTGCACTTTTGCCGCCGCCTCCTGTTCACCGCTTCCGCTACTTAGTGCAGGATATTCTCTTTAGGATGAAAATCATAATACATCCTGTTTTTTATTTTCTGTAGAAATTGCGGAACCGGTTTAAGAAATGTTAAGGACTATAATGAATCTGGAGAGTTAAAAGTTCTCATAGCTGATCCACCAAAATCCTTGCTTTAAGACGTTCTTCATTATGCATCAAATAGAAGCCTGGAAAATAAAAACGGTGTTATCTTCTCGATTTGGATTAGAGAACTTTTAACTTTGCAAAATGATTGGAGAATTGTGAATAATGGATAGCGTAAAAGATTATATTGAGTTTGTTAATGCGCCATGGGGCAGGATATTCTATGATCTGCTTATAATGCAGTTGAACATCTGTCAAGCTCCAAAACTCAACATCCTAGATTTTGGCTCAGGGCTTGGCGTTACAGCCGATTATTTCGCTGAGTGGCATGATGTGACAGCGGTTGAACCTAAAGCGGAAATGATAGAAAACAGCCTCAAAAAACACTCTTATACTCAAATATCCGGTGGCATAGAAAAACTGCCAGCGCTTAAGCGCAATTCATTCGATATTGTTTTTTGCCACAATGTACTTGAGTATATAGAAGATAAGAAACCGATAGTCGCAGAGCTTATGCGACTCTTAAAGCAAGGTGGAACGCTGTCCGTCGTTAAGCATAACAGAATCGGCAAAGTTTTTCACAGCGCGGTTTTTAGAAGCAGCCCTAAAAAAGCTATAGACCTGCTCGATTCTCACTCAAATGACAAAAGCAACTATTTGGGAACCCAATATATTTATTCAAACTCAGACATTATTGAATGGGCAGGTAAATGTGGCGGAAAAATTAGAGATATTTATGGCATGAGAACATTTTGGGCGCTCGGTCAGGATAATAATATAAAGTATACAGACGAATGGTATCTGAACATGCTGTTATTGGAAAGCAAAGTTGCCGAAATAGAGGACTATAAGCAAGCCGCTTTTTACAATCATTTATTGATTGAAAAAATAAAATAGACCTTATCGCCTCGACCAAAGCTGTTCAGTACCGCGACATGACTATTATATGCCGATTTTTATCAAATATTCCTTTTTATATGAAAACAATATATATACTGGTTTGCAATCTTATGAACCGATTTTTTGGTCATTGTCCATTGTAGCAATGTATAATCAAACAAATAAAGAAACTAAATGAAAATCTGTATTGCTTGCAGGCAGTCACTGAGAATGGTGCAAAAACATGACTAGCAAGCTTATAAGAGATGACTTTTCGGAAAGAGAGCTTAAAGATATTATCCTGAAACTTAATACTACTATTAGGTGTTTAGGCATAACTACACGCAAGAAATGATATAATGAGGTTTCATGATGCAAGGTCAAGACTATGATGGTTATTTTGAAAATAGCCTCTTTTATGTAGCAACAAGGACAATAGTATGCCAGAATCTCGTAGAGTTTATATAACCGTACTTGATAAATCTGTAGACGATAATGAAAATGCTGAGGCTTGGCAAGACTTTTTACAAGAGATAGAAAAGAAAGACAATGATCCGTAATCAGAATTTGAGCAGGAAAATTTCGGGAGGCTGAAATATGATATATGCGCTTGATACAAAATATATATGCTGAAATGCGGCCCCTCACTTGACGCAAAACTAGACACCGCAACTAAATCTGGCTACAAGGTTATAATTCCGCTTATTGTTTACTATAGAGCTCGTCGCCGTCTGCTGGCGAATAACGCGACAAAACAAGCTACAATCATTCGACGAGCTATGTGCATAAGCGGTTTATAATAATGATACAGCAATTATTATTTGTGGGCTAACACCATTAAAAATCCGAAAGACTTGCCGGTCTTCTGGTGCCGGTGCACTGGCGGACAGCAGAAAAATCAGTCATTAACGGGGGTATCGCAGTCCTGCGGGGCTGTTACTCCCCGTTAGAATTTATTTGCTTGGGCGCGGGCTTTAACCAAAAAGCGCGGATGATCCTTCTTGGGAAGCGTCCACGCCAATAGTCATCGCTTTTATAGTCTAATCATCTTCAGACTTTGGTATTTCGAAGCCGCTTAATGTCGTCGGCGTAGACGCTACTGGCTTATTTGGCGAGTTTGGCTGCCTGGTCTATATTAACAGCAGCGTTTCGCAAAAATTACACCATCTCTTGAACGCCCGTAAGGTCAAGCTGAATGACATGGCCGTAACTGCCTGTTTCAGAAGAATTCACTTATACCAGGAACTAGCATGGACGCGAAGGCATAAAGACATCTCGCCGTCCCGCAGGCGTTCACGATCTCGGTGCCGAGCAGTGTCTTTAATGTGGCGGGACTGCGCGACGGGCGACTTTGCCAATAGCGCCCGCATATAGCTCACCGCCGCGCATAAGCTAAAGTAACATCAGCCGGAAAGCATCGTCGAACGCTTTGAAGACATTCGCCTGTTCGTCATGTTTTGCGCCCTCCGCATATCGTAGGTTCAGCCATCGTTATCACAGGCATACGCGCAGTCTTCTTTCAGCCCAGCGATGCGCCGGACGAGGTCGCGCAACAGGAAAAACCCGATGCAAGCCCCAGCGACGTTGAGGATGATGTCGTCGATATCGAACGACCCCCGCATGGTCAAAAGTTGAGTAGCCTCCAAAATCGCAATCACCACAACGGCTGCAACGAGGAACACCCGGAGCTTTCGCTGCCGTGAGAACAGCGAGGGCAGGAAAAACCCCAAGGGCGCAAAACCCACGAGGTTGCCGGCCAAATACACGATTCCCCATGTGACATTCTGCCCGGAAAGTACGGAGCCTACCTGCTCCGCTATGCCGCTAAACGGCACGAGGTTGAAGCCGTTCTCCACATACCCAAGCCAACCCGCAAAGGTCAGGCCGCCGACTATCACGTTATGCCTGCGGAAGTTGTTGGGGATGACCAAGATAAACAGCATCGCCGCCGCATAGAGGATGAGCAAGGCAATTACGATACGGCGGGTGTTCGCTTGCTTGTCTCTCATGAGAATATCTCCTTGTTTCTTTTTGCCCGCATAGCCACATTATACTCTAAATATCTATGTCAGTCGATATATTCTAGCAGATACACAGGAAATTTCGCAGCAACCTTTCCCAAACAGGGCGGAAAAGTTTACGACAAGCGCTTTAAAGCCCCTTTTTTCAAACTTGCCAGGATTTCCTGATTTTTTATTCTCAAAGCCGCTTGCCTCCTTAGCCATTTCGACTCGAAAAGGGCGCGTTCGCAAGCTTCTTGGGTGGAAAACCGCTGCTGGAACTCTATTTGTTAAGATGTGGATGATCATGACTCCCGATTTCTATTTAGCAATCTTCTTATAAACCTTAATTCTCATAAAGACAAAAGAAAAATAAACTGATCAATCTGCAAACTCACTAATTGCAAATATTTTGGAGGAACTCTCATCTGAACCGCTTCCGTCACAGTAACTGGCAAAAATTCGGGATATTCTACGCACAGAAGCGGAGCGTTTTATCTGGTTATCGCCGAGCTTGTGGAGGAAGGCAAGATTTCCTATACGGACCCTGACAATCCCCGGTACAGCAATCAAAGGCTCTATCAGGTGAAGTTGCGCGGCGGAGTGTAGATGCAAAAACATCAATCCGATCAGAAGGAGGCAAAGCATATGAAGCCTGAAACACGTGAGAAATTCATTCTTCTCTAAATGAGCGTTTACATAAATGATATACAGAATGCACATAGAATATTAATCATATAATTCATATTACATTTAAAATATAGGCGAAATAGCCAAAACCTAGAATTTTAAAGAAATTCCGAATGTTGCAACTTATTTTGGGCAAGCTGCACAGAATGTTGAAGTGCAGCCGCCTACCTGCGGCGATCCGCTTGAATGGGGCGCCGGGCGGCCCGGAA
>JAISZB010000311.1 GCA_031269465.1 Clostridiales bacterium
ATACTGCTTTTCATATAAACCCCTATGAAGCTTCGCTTCACCACTAAGGATGAAAATATTAAGCCATTTGTGTGTTTGAGGCATGGACAAATGTCCTTAAAATGTATTTTCGTACTAAATTACCTTTTTTGGAGCTTGATTATACAGCGAGTGCAAAATGCCGATTTCGGCATTTCGCGCCATTCAATGGATAATCAAGCCCCAAAAAAGGAACATTTGATGAAAAGCGGTATAGCTGCTGGCAACTTCTTGCCACTCGCGGTTAAAAGCCGGCGCGCCACAAAGCGGTTGCGTTCAACTCGCGAGGCATTATCTATTGCGTCCGTTCTGCTGCAGCGACGCGGCCCCGCATGCAATTCGCAGTTCTTTATACTGATTTGCATGCGAACTGCCTATGCCATGCTGATTTGCAGTCAAATGCACCGATTAAAATCGAAGCTTTCCAGTGCAAATCAGCATAGCTTGACAATGAAGCGTCTCTATGCATAGTAAAGCTCCAACACAGGTACATTTGGCTGCAAACGGCATAGAGCTCATCTTTAATTTTTCGCCGACTGCATCTGCTCATAGGCAACGGCAAACTCTTTCCATGCCTGCTGGAACTCAGGCAAACTGCGAAGCCTTTCCTGATACTGCGCGAATTCTTCAAGAGACATGGAGCCGTTTACCGCCTTAGCGACTGTTGCGTCCCATTCTTTTTCGTATTTCGGCCAAGTAGCAATCCATGAAGGGGAATACAAAATGCCCAGGCCCCATAGATCAATCTTTCCCTCATCGTCATAAATGGCCGTCTCTGCGCGGCGCTTGTCGTTATATTCCTTGGATGCCGCAGAATTGTCGACTTTTCCCCACTTGGTGTAGGCGAGGCACCCTACGCCTCGGCTGGTGGTGTTTACTTCTTCTATGCCCTGAGTCGTAAGCAGCTTCGTCCCGTCGGTCTGCGTATAATGAACGCCTTCGACGCCGTAATATCCCAAGTCGCTTACCTCTGTTGAGGTTGTGAGGTCAAAGTACTGAAGAATCCTTTTGACTTTATCTTCCGGCAGGTCGGCTCTCAGATAGAAGCCTCCCTGATACCCGGGTATAATTTGAAGAGCCTTTTGCTTGGGGCCTTCCAGAACCAAAACCGCAATCTCCGGATCGGGTTCCGGCTGGATTTTGCGGCTGTTGGTTTCAAAATCAAAATATTGGAACGCCGCTACCTGATATGTAGCGCAACGGTTTGAATTGGCCATGTCGGTGGATGACGACTGATTTGCAGTCGTATATTCGTGATCCAGAGCTCCCGTTTCATACATGCCGCGGTAAAACGCCACAAGATCTCGATACTCGTCAGTAAACACCGGGGCGTACTGGGTTCCGTCAGCATTTATGGCGCCGTCAAGGCAGCCGAATGCGGCGATGAAATTGGATGTCGGCAGCTTGCCGTCATGCCCGATCATGCCCAGAGTATCTATTTGCCCATTGCCGTCAGCGTCGGATTTTACTATTTGAGCAAGCGCGTCCGCATACTCATCTATTGTCCCGGGAAGAGGAATTCCCAGAACGTCAAGCCAATCCTTTCTAATGTACGGAATGGGATCTATTCTCGATCTGTTTCGGGGAAGCGCGTAGATCCGTCCGCCAGCTGTATTGTACAGCCAGCAGTCGGGGGGAACGTTGTCCCGCAAATTGGGATGCTCGCTGAAATCTCCCAATAGGTCTGTCAAATCATAGTACGCTCCCGCGAAGATCGCTTCCCATATGGGCGGGGTTATGCTGAACAGTGCTGAAATTTCGGGAATATCCCCGGCAGAAAGGCGAAGGTTGTATACTTCCGAGAAATTTCCTGAGTCAACCCATTCGATGTTTAGCTTGGAGTTCGTCATTTCTTCCCATTTGCTCCAGTATGCGTTCCCCATGTCCGGAGGTTCATTGAAGAGCCCCGCAATCATGTTTATTTCAACCGGAGACTCTGAAGAAGCGCCATTTTCCCCCGCATCAGAGTTTTGGCTTGCGCCTTGAGACGGTGAGCAGCCAGAAGCGGAAATTGCAAGAATCAGCCAAACAAGCAGTGCAGATGCCAGTCTTTTCATTATTTGCCTCCTTATACTATTATCCTTTGACGGCGCCTAGAGTGACGCCTTTTTCGAAGTATTTCTGCAAGAACGGGTATGTTATGACTATTGGCGCTATTGAAAGCACAATTGCAGCCATTTTTATAGTTTCAAGGGGAACAGTTTTTTCATCCGTTGAGGAAACCGCTCCTCCAAGAGCGCTAGAATCAACTATCATGCTCTTAATCATAAGGGGCAGAGTCCAGTTGTCCGTGCTTGTCATATATATCATGGCGTTGAAGTACGCATTCCAGTGATTTACCATGAAAAGCACAGTGAACGTCGCTATGGCCGCTTTAGAAAGAGGAAGTATGATCTTGAAGAACACCCCGAGCTCCGTGCATCCATCCATCTTTGCGGCTTCTTCAAGCTCGGATGAGATTCCTTCTATGAAGCTTCTGACTATCAGCAAGCTCCATGCATTTGTCAGTCCCGGCAGTATTAGAGCCCAGAAAGAGTTCATCATGCCCATAGATCGCACTAGCAGGAAATTGGGAACGATGCCGGCGTTGAAAACGAGCGTGAATGTCACAAGGGGAACTATGAATTTATGGCCTGGCATCGTCTTTTTGGATATTCCGTACGCTCCGGTAAAAGTCACTGCAAGATTGCATACAGTTCCAACCAGGGTCACAAATACGCTGTTAGCCATCGATCTCATGAATGAGTTCCTGTTTATGATGAAGCTGTAAGATTCAAGGGAAAAATGCTCCGGCCAAAGTATCAGCTTCATTGGCATGTATTCCTTGGGCGATGTGAAAGAGACGCTTAGAACATACAAAAAGGGCAGCAGGCAGATTATTGAAAAGATGATGATCCCCGTGTAGTTGAGATAATCTCCCAATGTCATGCGCTGCCTGACGTACTTTGCTTTCGGCGCGAACATCAGAATATCCCCTCGCTTCCCAAACGCTTTGCAAGCATATTGGAGGCAAGCAAGAAAACAAGCCCCACCACTCCTTTAAATAGGCCCACTGTTACGCCTAGGGAGTACTGTCCCTGCGAAATCCCCTGCCAATATGCATAGGTGTCGAATATCTCCGCTACGTCTCTTACGCTTGAGTTGTACATCAGAAGTATCTGCTCGAATCCTACGTCGAAGACCTGGCCCAGCCGCAAGATCAAAAGAATGACTATCGTAGGAAGTATTCCTGGCAGGGTAATGTGCAGTATTCTCTGCATGCGGCTGGCTCCGTCAATTTCGGCGGCTTCATACTGCGCCAGATCAATTGTGGTTATCGCGGATAGGAATAAAATGGTTCCATAGCCTGTTTCTTTCCAAACTGTCTGTCCAACCACTATTATCCAAAAGTATTTTGGATCTACAAGAAAGGAGATGGCAGGCATGCCAAGCGAGTAGAATATTTTATTTACTATGCCGATGCCGCTTGAAAGCAGAAAAAACGTCAAGCTGGCTGTAACCACCCAGGATATGAAATAAGGGAAATATACAATGGTCTGATTAACGCTTCGAAACTTTTTATGCCTTGTTTCATTGAGCATGAGAGACAGGACAATCGGCAGCGGGAAAAACAGCGCAAGCTTCAAAAAGCTGATAACCATGGTATTTCTGAGCATTACGAAGAAAAAAGGATCTTTAAAGAAACTGGCGAAGTTATCGAATCCTACCCACGCGCTCTTCCAAAACCCCTTGAATGGACTGTATTTTTGAAATGCCATCAACAGCCCCCACATTGGCGCGTAGCGAAAAACAGCAAAATATATGAGGGTTATGGAAGATAGGAGGTATAAATAGCGGTGCTTGAAGATTCTGGACGCAAGGCTTTCTTTTCGCTGCAATGCCGCACCTCCCGCTTGGGACGCGTTCAAAGTCGAATGGGAATATGTTATGAACGCGCCCTTATTTAAATTAAGCGGTTCAGAAGATCCCCGCTTCACTTTTTTTTATGTGGTGATCCTGCTGCTCTTTCGAGAGCATTGTAAAATACGCCGACCAGCCGCCCATGCGAACCCTGAGATCCTTGTAGCGCTCCGGATGCTTTTGCGCGTCGCGAAGGATATCAGCGTCCGCGACGCTGATGGTCAGAAGGTTGCCGCTCATCTGGCAGAAAGACTTCAAGAGCCCGACAAGCCTTGCGGTCCCAGCGTCGCCTGCCGCGTACTTCTCAGACATTCCAATGTCTAAAGGCGAACCCAGCGGAATCATGTCGTGGCACATTTTGCAAAATGATTTTATTGCTCCGGTAACGCCCTTTGCCATAGCGCCGGCTGAAGGCGAGAAGTTGCTGGCAACCGGCTCGCCTGAGAGCCTTCCGTCGGCGCTTGCCCCTGTTCCTTCCCCGACTGCGATGTACCAGGAAAAAGTGCCGATTCCAGGCATGAATTTCATTTCGGGATGATTTTCGTCTATGTCTTTCATAATGCTTGCGTAATCATTGGTGACGCGAAAGGCCATCGCGTCGGCGACAGGGTCGTTGCACCCGTATTTCGGGCAAGAAGCCAATTTGGCTCTTAGTGCGGCGCTGCCATGGAAATTGCAGTCAATCGCTTTCACCACGTCAGCCATTGAACAAAAGTTGTCTGTGAAAACGGTTTTACGGATTGCGCACAATGAGTCTATTGTATGGCTGAAACCTTCGGCGATAGTGCCTCCTACAATATCCCTCGCACCCATTTCAGTCATGTCCCTGCCATTTTCGATGGGCCCTTGAAGCAAACCTGAAAGAAGCGGAGTAGGAGCGGCGATGGATCGCTTTTCCTGGGTTTCTATCATATGCTTTGCGGCATTTTCCATTACGTATCTCAAGTTCTCTAAAAACTTGGAATACAGCTCCTCAAAGTCCCAAAGGGCTGGATCTCCTTGATCAGGAGCCTCCCTCTTTTCGTCCACATGGCAGGCTCCACGGTTTAAAGACCACTCAAGGCATTTGAGGGCGTTTACTTTTATGAAATAGAAATCCGTGCGTCCGGGAAGTATCGCTTCCCAGCAGCCGTTGTTTCCGAAATCCCTAGCGCTCTCGGAGTCGAATCCGAAGTTTTCGTAAGCCTTGATTATGACGTCGTCATTGTAGATGGCGGGGAGGCCTCCGCCTGTCTTTAGGGTCAGAGCCGTTTGGTTTAGAAAATAGTCTGGAGTTCTGGCATTTATCCTTACGGATGTGACTGGATTGGTCATTCTGAGACGCCTAAAAGATTCCAGCATCATAACAGACAAGATGTTTACGGCATCTTCCCCTGTGCCGGGAATGACTCCTCCGAGCATAATGTTCTGATTCCAGTGATTGACGGCATCCACAGTATCCCGTACATTATAGCGCTGCTGTCCTATGTCGTAGAGCTTTCGCTCCCTCCATTTCTTCTCATTGGCGGCTTGCATCGCTTCAAGATCCATCTGCTCAGCGGCGATTTCATTATCTTGGGCGCGCTCATTGAACTTCAGCATGAAAAGGTCGGTCAGCTCCTGAGCTTCTTCCAGTGATAGAAGCCCTTTTTCAAGATCGCTTTTCAGGTAAGGGTATAAAAATTGATCGGGCCTTCCGATTGCCAGATAATTTCCGGTAAGCTGCAGGGCGAGATGGCAAAGCCACATTGCCTGGCACGCCTCAATAAAAGTTTCAGCTGGATATTCCGGACATCTGCCCAGCGCGTCTGCAGCGCGCAACAGCTCATGGCGCCGTTTGTTTGACGCGGGCAGGGCTGATGCCTTTTCATGGAGAAGCTGCGCATGCCTTCTGGCAAAGCTGACAAGCCCTTCCATCGAAATTACGGCCGCTTGCAGAAAAGCCCTGCTTTTTTCGCTTGAGGCCTCATTCATGCGCTTTTTAGCCATATCTATGATGCCAGAAGCTCCAAGGCTTAAAAGGCGGGGATAGTCTGGCGCTATATGGCCGAACATGGAATATATGCCGAATCCGTATTTCTCGCCTTCAAGGCGTTCCTCATCCTTCGCGAAAACAGGCAGATCATATGAAATCGTCATATGCTTTTCCGCTATGGTAAAGCACCCAGCGAAAACCTGATCATCCCATATTCCTACAGGCACAGCCTCAAGCTTTTGCCTCTCAGCCATGGCCTTTCTAATGATTAGCGGAAGCGAGGACGTTTTTTCATTCAGCACTGATCCCATGTCCGCAAACCTGGAATTTTTGCAAGACATATTTTCACGTGTAGCTTGCATCAGCCTGAAAACGCGTTCAGTGGGAGCGCTTGATATTATTTTCTTAGAATAATCGCAGGCAAGCCCAGGGGTTATTTTATTTGCAGGATCCATTGCTATTGACATAATCTGACCTCTTTGGAATTCATAAGCCGTCGACTTTTATTACGCCGCGCTCTATCATGGATGTGACGCCTTCGCACATTGCCTCAAATATTGAGTATCTGGGATTATAGCCTATGAGCCTTCTTCCCTTTTCAGCGCTGTAGTTGTCGCTGTGCAGCACATGGTTTTCCGTGCTGGAAATAAATCCTGGATCTTTGACAGCTTCACACCATTTGTCCCAAGGAAGGAATTCTATATTAGACTCTTTGCCAAACCATAGATACATTTTTTCAGCGATGCCTCTCATAGTCGTGGCAGACGCGGCTACTGCGTGAAAGCTCTCGCCCAGCGCCTGCTTGCGGCTAAGGATTGATTTCATGAAAACTTGAGCTACATCATCCGCATGCACGTTGTGCAGGCATTCCATGCCGAAATTGGGAAGGAATATTTTTTCTCCCCTGCCTATCCTGCCGAACACCTGGGGATCGAGATTGCCGCATGGGCCGATGAAATTCCATCCGGGTCCGGTTATATGCCCAGGCATTACGACTGTCTCAGGAAAACCGCATTTATAATGCTGCTCATGCAGATATGCTTCGCTTTTCGCTTTGTTTATTCCGTAATCTCCGAATGGGCGCCTTGGCAGGTTTTCTGGAGCGGGAACGGAGCTTGCCGCTCCGTGGGCCCAAATAGAGGAGCAGAACAGATAATGCCCAACATTTCCCTTTAGGGCCTCAACCATGCCGACAGTGCTATTAAAGTCGAAGCCTATCAAATCAACTACGACATCGGCATGCATATCCGCTATCAATTTTCCGAAAACGCCTTCCTTTTCAAGTTGCACCCGATCCATTTTAACTTTTTCTATCCAAGTCCACATGCCGCTTTTTACATAAGGCTTGGACAGGCCTCTGCTTATAGCGACCGTTTCATAGCCGTATTCTACCAGCTTCGGCGCCAGATAGGTTCCTATATGGCCGCAGCCTCCGATAATTACCGCTTTCACAAAATCACACCTCTCATAAGTTGGCTTCCGCCTTGCTATCCTGATTTTTAACTGCCTTTTTTGAAGCTTGATTATGCAGCGGCTGCGAAATGCCGATATCAATCGCGCCGCTCAATGGACATTCAAGTTTCAAAAAAGGAGCATTTGATGAAAATTTGTAAAATTGGATCTGCGCCGACAGGGGCTTAATTCGCTGAAGCCAGGCGGTATCAGCGCGCAATTGCAACACTCAGCCCCTTTGGCGCCATGCCTGCAAGCTTTTCAGGCAAGTCCGGCGCTTGCGAAATCTCTCCCAACAAGTACTGCCTATCCAGCCACGCATATTTCGCCCCGGAAGAAGCATTGTATGGAAGCAGATGAACTTCTTCCAAGTTTAACCTTTGAGCTATGCCGTACGCATGGAGGACATTCTCCTCGCTGTCTGTTATTCCCGGAATCAGCGGGACGCGAAGGGTTACGGAAGCCCCGAAAGCGCGCAGAATCTCTAGGTTTTCAAGGACAATCGAAGCGCTTCCCCCTGTAAAGACTTTAAAGGCGCTCTTGTCGCTAAGCTTGAAATCATAGTAGAAAACATCCGCGTCTTCAGCCAGAAGAAGCAAATCGCTTGTCTTGCCATAGCCTGAAGTCTCTACAATCGCATGGATGCCGCAGGCTTTGAGCTTCTTCAAAAGCATCGAGGCAAAGGCCGCCTGCATCAGCACTTCCCCTCCGCTTAAAGTAACTCCGCCTCCGCTGTTGTCGAAGAATATCTTGTCCGAGGCAAGCTCTTCAAAGAGCTCGTCGAGCCTGAAATAGCGCGCTGAAAGAAACAAGGCCCCGGAAGGGCAGCTTTTCAGGCAATTTCCGCAGGAGACGCACTTTTTTCTAATGAATATGTGCCGGCCTTCATCCAAGATATGCAGATTCAAGGGACACGCCTCAGAGCATGCGCCGCAACGGGCGCACCGAGAGTCCGCATAAAGGATTTCAGCCCTGAAAGTTTGCGATTCAGGCGAATGGCACCATTTGCAAGCAAGCGGGCATCCTTTGAAATAAACGCTTGTTCTTATGCCGGGGCCGTCATGCACAGCAAAATGATCTATATCCATAATCAGGCCATGCGTAGTTTCCGGCAGACTTTCTTTTTCAGCCATGGCTTCATCCTCGCATTGGCTACAAAGAGCCGTCCCAAGTGGAGACGTGTTCCTGAGACATCTCCTGCTCGTCGAACCAATGTGCGGTCACAGTTTTGGACTCTGTAAAGAATCTGACGGCATCTTTTCCATGGCAGTGCAAGTCTCCGAAGAAAGACTGCTTGTGCCCTGAAAAGGGAAAGACGCCCACTGGCACTGGTATCCCGACATTAATCCCTACCATTCCTCCATCTGTGCGCTTTACGAACTCTCTGGCCAATCGTCCGCTTTGAGTATAGATGACAGAGCCGTTGGCGTACGGGTTGGCATTCATAATCTCAATGCCTTCGTCAAAGGTTTTTACTCTCTTAATGCACAGAACCGGACCGAATATCTCGCGTTGCCCTATTGACATGCCGGGAGTCACTTTGTCGAAAATGGTATGTCCTATAAAAAATCCCTTGTCGAAGCCTGAGGCTGCGATTCTGCCGTCTAGGACAAGATCGGCGCCCTCGTCAACGCCCCTTGAAATCCATTCCAGAATGCTCTCAAGATGCTCTCTGGTAATGACAGGGCCGAGATTTGTCTTCTTGTCATAAGCCGGGCCTATCCTCTGCATGGAGCACAGGCGCTTAAGCTCCTGGACGAGCCTGTCTGCAATTGCCTCCTGAGCGACTACCGCGGAGAGCGCCATGCATCTTTCGCCGGCGCAGCCGAATGCGGCGTTTACTATGCCTGCCGCCGTCCGGGTCAACGCGGCGTCATTCATGACAAGGGCATGGTTTTTGGCTTCGCAGAGGCACTGAACCCTTTTTCCTGAAGCGGCGGCTGTTTTATAGACGCGCTTTCCCGTTTCCGTTGATCCTACTAGAGTGACTCCCTTGATGTCCGGATGAGTTAGGAGCGTTTCAGCCACATCTCTGGAGCAGGTGACTATATTCAAGACGCCATCCGGAAATCCCGCTTCTCTGTAGAGTTCCGCGAACTTGAGGCAGGTCATCGGAGTATAGCTTGAAGCCTTGAGCACAAATGTGTTGCCGCAAGCTATGGCTAGCGGACTCATCCATCCCATGGGGATCATGGCGGGAAAGTTCCAGGGGGCGATGCCCGCAAATACTCCCAGAGGCTCGCGGAACAAAGTTGTATCGTACCCGCTTGACGCGTCCATCAGAGATTCTCCGATGAGCATGTTGGGGATGCCGCAGGCAATTTCTGTCATTTCACGGGCTTTTTGGACGTCTCCCTCAGCCTCGTTCCATGCCTTGCCGTTTTCTTTCGCGACAAGCATAGTCAGTTCATCCATGTTCTTGCTGATTAGCTCGCGGAGCCTGAAAAACAGCTGGGCTCTTTTTTGGGCCGGCACATCCCGCCAAGCGGGGTAGGCCTTCTTTGCGGCGCCGATCGCCGCCTCCAGCTCATCATTGCCGCAACGAGGCGATTGAGCTATGGCTTCTCCTGTTGATGGGTTCCAAACATTTATGAAATCCTCTGAGGTAGAGGAAACGAATTCGCCGTTTATGAACAGCTTGAGCTTTTCTGGCTCTGGCATCGATATGGCTCCTGTCTTTTTAGCGTTCTAAGGAATGCGCGCTTATGCCGATTTTCAACAAATGTTCCTTTTTTGGAGCTTGACTGTCCATTGAGTGGTGCGAAATGCGGATATCGATCGGCATTTCGCACTCGCTGTATAATCAAGCTCCAGATAAAGCAGTTCTCTATGAAAACCAATATAGGATGGGGCGCGCATTGCCATTAAATAAGTAAATTCAAATGGCTTCTCTCGAAGACTTTGACAATGCCTCAAAGATGATCTTCCCTGCAGTTGCTCCTCCGTCTTGCCTTCCTATTGAGTTTGAGGCGTAGTAGGCTGCTCTGCCGTGAATGGAAACCATAGACTTCGTTTTTTCGCACCCTTCAGAAGCAGCCTTGGCTGCCGCCTTCAGCAATTCGGAGTCGCTGAGGCCGAGAAGGGCAGCCTCCCTGAGAGCGTTTTGAGCTGGAATCAGCGCATCCAGAATAGTCTTCTCCCCGGGTTTTGACTTTGATCTTTTCATTATGGCCTGCAAGCCCAGATCGAATGCATCAGCCGCTTCAATAGCGGAGCACTCGGTTTTTCCCTTCAATGCTTTGCCCGAAGCGAATATTCCCATCGAAAGAATGGTTCCCAGAGTTGAAGGCGACGTTTCGTTAAGGACGGCGGAGCACTTCATCAAGAGCTTTCCGACATCTTCCTCTTCGAAGCTTGCCAGAGTCTCGGCTGCCGCAGAAAAACCCTGCTTCATGCTGATGCCTAGATCTCCGTCGCCCGCCTCTGAATCCAGTTTCGTGAGCAGATCAATATTTAGAGCCATGGCCTTAGAGATAGCTGAAATGGAGTTTTTCACGGAAGTCGCATCAATCATCGAGAGGCCTCCTTCACATAAAACGGAGTGCTGGCTGGGTGCTTGTAGAGCCTTAAAAGCTCCTCATCGTTGAGCTTGAGCAAAGACAGCGACACCCCCGCCATTTCCATGGAGGTGGCGAACTCGCCTATCTCGGGATCTATTATCTCAACGCCCTTTTCGATTAGGATCTTCGCGGCTTTGCGATAGACTATGTAAAGCTCTTCTCTGGGAGTCGCTCCGAGGCCGTTTACCAGAATGGAAGCCCTGTCCCCCTTATCCAAATGAATTTCAGCAGTCAGCTTCTCCAGCATCATTTCTGCTATTTCGTCCGCTTTCATCATGCGCCTTGTTTCTATTCCAGGCTCGCCATGTATCCCCATTCCCACCTCAAGCTCATCCGCCCCGATGCTGAAAGTGGGAAAGCCCACTTGAGGAAGGATGCACGGCGAAACTGCGACTCCTATGCTCCTGATATTATCAAGCGCCCTGCGGGTAACTTCTGAGACCTCGGAAAGACTCATCATCAAGTCCGCAGCAGCCCCTGCAATTTTATAGGCGAAGAACAATCCCGCCACGCCGCGCCTTCCGTCGGCATTTTCAGGAGGAGCTGACGCAATGTCGTCAGAAACCACAATATGCTCGACTTTTATATCTTCCATGTCGGCCAATTCAGAAGCCATTTCGAAATTCATCCTGTCTCCGCCGTAATTTCCGTAGAGGCAAATGACTCCCGCGCCTTGATCAGCGGCTTTGATGCATTTAAGCATGACTTGGGCGGAAGGGGAGGCGAACACATTCCCAACCGCGCAGGCATCCAGCATGCCTTTGCCGACATATCCCAAAAACGTTGGCAAGTGCCCGCTTCCGCCTCCCGTGATGACACCCGCTTTTCCTTTGGTTGCGCAGGTTCTTGCCATTGCCCTTAGATTTCCGTCGACTGCCTTAAGCTTGTCGGGATGCGCCAAAAGAATCCCTTCCAGCGTTTCGTCAACGAATGCATCCGGGTGGTTTATAATTTTCTTCATAATCATCTATCCTCGCATTAGGCTCCTGATTGACTGCTGGGCAGAAAAAGGGCTTTTACACTACGCACGATTTATTAATCAAGAGAAATCAGTTCATGCCAACCTCAGTTAAAACTTCAGAACTCACCTTGGACAGGATCTCTATCTCATCTATAGAGAGTTCTAAAGATATGGCGTCCAAATTTTCAAGGAAATGCCTCTCATTTTGGGTGCCTACGATTGCCGAAGAGACTCCCCCCTGCCTCAACAGCCAGGCTATCGCGACTTGAGAGATCGTTGCGGACTTTTCTGAAGCCATTTTTCTCATCAGCTCCAGCAAAGGCAGCTCGCGTTCAAGATTATCAGGCCTAAACAGAGGCTTTCTGTTTCTGAAATCCACTGGATCAAGCTTTGCCCCGTAAAAATGAAAGGCTCCGGATAAAATGCCCTTTGCAATTGAGTTGTAGCTAAGGATGCTGATTGAGTTCTTTTTGCAAAATGGCAGAAGATCGCCCTCTATATTTCTTGAGAGCAGGTTGTATTCTGGCTGCAGCGCTGAAATCTCACCGTATAAAAGCGCTTCTTCAAGCTGCTTGAGAGAAAAGTTTGAAACTCCGATGGCTCTTATCAACCCTTCGCTTTTCAGCTTGTTCATCCTGCCCATAGTTTCTGAAATAGGAACCGAATCATTAGGCATATGAATATAATACAAATCTACGTAAGAAACGCCCAATCGCTTGAGGCTTCCCTCTATCGAGCGGGAAATGCCGTCTGGATTCAAATGGCCGGGCGATACTTTGGTCGCCAAAAGGTACTTTTCTCTTCGAACTGCTTTGAGCGCCCTTCCTGTTATCATTTCAGACAAGCCCTGGCCGTAGCTTTCCGCAGTATCAAAAAGCGTCACGCCTTTATCCAGCGCTTGAAGGATCAGCTTCTGATTCAGCTCTTCCGACTGCACAGCCCAAACTGTGGAGGGATCAGGCCCTCCGCCAAGCTCCATGCATCCATGCGTTATCCTGGATATTTCTATTTCCGTCTTTCCTAATTTTGCGTATTCCATTTGCAGCTCCTTTTATAATAGCGCTGTCGGAGCCTGATTATGCATGAAGCAACTGGATAATCAGGCTCGCTTTGCGCATCAGCCCTTTACGGCGCCTACCAGCACGCCTTTGACGAAGTACTTTTGAAGGAAAGGATATAATATTATTACAGGAAGCATTGATAAGACAATAGTTGCCATTTTGATAGTCTCCTGCGGCACAGATTTCTGATCTCCGCCAACTCCGGCCCCTCCTGCATATCCAATCGCGCCTGAGTCCACCACCATGCTTTTGACTAGAAGCGGAAGGGTCCACTTGCTTGATTTAGTTATGTAAATCATCGTATTGAAATATGAATTCCAATGAGCCACAGCGAAAAATAGCGTGAATGTCGCTATTACAGCGCCTGATAGAGGCAGCACGACTCGGGCGAAAACCTGCAGATCATTGCAGCCGTCGATCCTAGCGGCTTCTTCCAGCTCCCTTGGAAGCTCAAGCATGAAATTGCGCACTACAACCAGGCTCCATGCATTGGTTAAAACTGGCAGGATTATGGAGGAGTAGCTGTTTATCATGTGAAGATCTTTAATCAATATGTAATTTGGAACAATGCCTGCGCTGAAAACTAGAGTGAAAGTAATAAGAGCCATAATCAAGCGGTTTCCCGGCATTTCTTTGCGCGACAATCCGTAGGCTGCGGTGAAAGTGACGATCAGATTTAGGATGGTTCCCGCGACAGTTACAAAAACCGAGCTTTTCATGGCGTTTATAAATGAGTCGGTGCCTATTATCCAAGTGTATGCCCTGATGGAGAACTTTTCCGGGAAAACTGTGAATTTAAGGGGAATGTATACATCCGGATCTGTGAAGGATATTGAGAATACATACAGGAACGGGAATATGCACAAAAAGCCGAATATGAAAATGACCAAATAGTTGATTGCATCCCCGATAGAGAATTTGCCCTCCATCTCAGTATACCCCCTCGCTGCCAAGCCTTCTGACGATTGTGTTTGAGGCCATCAAAAAAGCCAATCCGATCAGGCTCTTGAATAAGCCTACGGCAACCCCCACGCTGAATTGGCCTTGCACTATGCCTTGGTTGTAGGCGTATGTATCGAATATTTCAGCAACTTCCCTGACCAGGGGATTCTGCATGAGAAGAATCTGCTCGAAGCCGACATCGAATATCTGCCCAAGCCTGAGTATGAGCAGGACTACTATTGTAGGCATTATGCAAGGCAGCGTAATGCTTATGATCCTTCGCATCCTTGACGCTCCGTCCACAACCGCGGCTTCATAAAGCTGAGTGTCTATTCCCGCTATCGCCGCCATGAAGATGATAGTGCCCCAGCCGGCTTCCTTCCATATGGATTGAATCAGTATCATAGCCCAAAATGAATCAGGGTTTACGAGGAATGTCACCTGCTCTCCGCCAAGGAAGACTATCATTTTATTGACGAATCCAATGTCCACCGATAGAGTGAAAAATGTCAAGCTGGCAGTTACAACCCAGGAAATGAAATGAGGGAAGTATATAACTGTCTGAGCTATTCGCTTGAATGCCATATGGCGAACTTCATTGAGCATTATAGCAAGGGCTATTGGTATCGGGAAGAAAAACGCAAGCCTCATTAGCGCCAGAGCCAAAGTATTTCTGAGCATTGTCGCAAAGAACGGATCAGAGAACATTCGAGTGAACTGCGACACTCCAACCCAGTTGTTATTCCAGAATGATTTGAATGGGGTGTAGTCTTGAAACGCCATTAAAAGCCCCCACATGGGGACATACCGGAACAAGGCGAAGTAAAAGAGCGCCGGCAGTGACAGCAAGTAAAAAAACTTGTACTTCCTCATTTCTCTCCAAACCTTCAGCCAGTACCTGCCAATAGGTTTATAAGCCTTTGCGGCGGTTGGCATGCCAGCACCCCTTTTCTTCTTGCCTTAAGTAAAAAAGCCTCAACCGAATATAGCCTTCCAGGATGCGGAAAATTCCGCCCATGCAGGCTGCAGATCCGGATTTGAGCGAAGTCCTTCCACATATGAGCGGAAATCTTCGACTGTCATGTCGTTGGAGATGGCCTTTGCCACGTTGGCGAGATACTCGCTTTGATATTTTGGCCAATTGGTGTTCCAGACTTCCGATACGACAGTGCCGTTTCCGAAGAAGTCTGTTTTCCCAATCTCTTCATAATCTTCAACCATTTTGCGCTTCTCTTCGTTGTAGGCTTTGTCGCCGCCTGCGCTGTCAACTTTGCCGTATTTCATGTAGGCAAGAGGTCCTACGCATTTGCTGGAAGTATTTATTTGCTGGGTTCCAAGCTCGTTTAGAACCGGCATTCCATCCTTAAGCGTATGATGAACGCCCTCTATGCCGTAATAGGCCAAATTTGTGACTTCCATCGATGTCGCGTCTTCCAAGTATTTCAGTATGCGGATCATTTTTTCCTCAGGAACATTTTTGGATACATAATATCCGCCGGAAACGCCTGTATTTAGCTGAATGGCCTTCCCCTTGGGCCCGTCAAGCACCAATGAAACCACCTTGGGCGCGGGATCAGGCTGCACTTTCGCGCTGGAAGTCTCCCATTCCCAGTGGTGCCAAATGCTCATTATATATGATGCGCCCCTGTTGGTGGAGTAGTAGTTCTGATTGTCTTCGATCTTTGTGGATGCAAACTGCGGGGAGATGGCGCCCCTCTTGTATAAATCCGCCAAATAGGCGACCGTGTCTATGTATCCGTCGTTTAAATACATATGGTATATGCCTGCGCCATCCTCTGTATACTGGGGATCAAGGGCTCCGAACGCGACTCCCAGCGAACCCGGCACAGATGTGTCTATAAGGAGGCCGATGGTGTCTTTCTGCCCGTTTCCGTCCGGATCGGAGTTGACTATGGCTTCAAGCGCATCGGCATATTCATCCAGAGTAGTTGGCAGCGGCAATCCCAGCTTGTCAAGCCAATCCTTTCGGATGTTTACGCCTAAGTCAATGCGCGTGCGGGAACGCGGAGCAGCATAAATGCGATTGTTTACAGAAAGGTATGTATAGCAGTTTTCAGCCACATTGTCGCGCAAATTTGGATACTGGCTGAAATCTCCGAAGTAATCGGTCAAATCCCAATACGCCCCGTTTTTAATGGCATTTAGAAGGGTAGGGGTTCTGACATCGGGAATTCCGGACACTTCTGGCAGATCTCCGGATGCTATCCTCAGATGGTTCACATCATGGAAAGAGCCCGCATCCACCCATTCCACGCTAAGCTTGCTGTGCGTCAGCCTTTGGTACTCTGTCCAGTACTCATTGGCCATGTTGGGGGGATCGGAGAAAAGCGGAGCTAAGACTTGAATCTCAACGATGTCGTCGTTGCTTGCCGCCTCCGGGGTTGACGCCTGTGAAGTTGACGCCTGCGCGCCCAATGCTTCGGATGGCGCATCCGAAGTTGTTGCCGGGCTTGTATTCGCGCCAGGGGAGCATCCGGAAAAGGCGCAAATGCATGCTGCCATTAGAAATGCCAAAACTTTCTTCATATTGTTTCCTCCTCAAAATAAAATTCTGGTTTTGCCGCGGCAGGTTTGCCTAAAACCAGATTAAAGCCATCAACCATCTTGCTTTTAAGCTAATAAAAGAATCATTGCATAGAAATGAGCCGTCGACTCTAAACGCTGGAGAGAATTTCAAGCAAATGCCAATAGCGAAACCCTTCAAATGGAGCAAGAAAAATCAAACAACCTTTTTAAGGGCATAAATGAAAATATCAAAGTTATTGCACACAATATGGTTTACCAAGGCATTTCATTTATTGAAATTTGATAAATCAATTATAAGCTCTAAAAATAGCTTTGGCTAAAAATTTGAGTATTACGATATTAGAAGTGTGTTTTTTGGAGAAAATTAAGATATCTTTAAATCTAGGCATCTTAAGAAGAATGCTTGATCAATGCCATTGATTCCAAACCATTTATTTTCCATCATTTTTCCCTTGATTTCAGCCGGCAAACATATTTAAAATGTAGTTTGGCATTGTAAAGTCTTTAATCTAAGTGCACAATTCGATATTGAGCGATGCAATTCGTCGCGTTTTTTAAAAACTGTTTCATTATGAAATAGCTATTGGATTGAGCATTTCATCAATGCTATAATTAGAAAGCTGTAAAAAATCAAGGCATCTTGTTTTCGCGCGGAAAGCCTCGTTAAGTGATCTGGCTGCGGCGGCGCTATACCGATATGCAGGCGAATGAACCCGCTTGGAGCTTGATGAGGTCAAGCTGAATGGGAAATTCATATGCAATTCTGTATAAATGCTTAAATTTGTTCAAGAAGCCGGAGCGCGCATATTCGAGTTTGTTGTTCATTCATTCAGGGACAATTCCCATGCAGGAGGTCCTATGCTGATTTGCATATGAAAGTTCCGATTTTGGAGCTTGATTATACAGCGAGTGCGAAATGGCGATATCAGCCGCGCCTTGAAAGATGGATAATCAGGCCTCAAAATCGGTTCATTTGACTGCAAATCGGTATATCCGCTCGGATCTAGCCATAAAGAAGGAGATGCTAAATGCTTCTTGGCGATCTTATTTCAGAACTGCGGCAAGATCGAAACATGAATCAAAAAGACTTGGCAAATGTCTTGAATGTATCTGTGGCAACAATCTCTCATTACGAGTCTGAGAAAAGCTTTCCGGATGTACAGATGCTTGTGCGCATAGCTGATTTCTTCGGAGTTTCCACAGACTACCTCCTTGGGCGCACGCGCATCAGGATGGATTTCAACACTTTCTGCATGCAAGTGCGCATGCTAGACGGCAGCATGACATCTGCTGATCGCGTGATGCAGCGTTTTCTAAAGCTATCCGACAAAAGCCAGCTTGATGTCATAAATCTCATGGATTTATTTCAAATGAGAGATGATCTGAGGCATACTGACATAATCAAACCGCTTGATCTGTAAAGATTTTGGAGGAGAATTTCATGAAGAAGTTTATAAATGATAGGGAGCGCTTCGTAGAGGACAGCCTTTTAGGAATCCTCCAAGCATACCCCGATTATCTGGCCTCCCATCCAAACGACTTGAAAGCCATTGCCAAAAGATTCCCTGATGATAGCAAGGTTTCCATCATAACAGGCGGAGGATACGGCCATTTGCCGCTATTTCTCGGTTATGTGGGAGAGGGGCTTTGCGACGGCGCAGCTGTGGGAAATATTTTTTCTACTCCAAGCTCAAATACGGTTTTCCTGACTACCAGCCTCGCTCCAAAGAAAAGAGGGATCCTTTACATCATAGGCAATTACCTGGGAGACATCATGAACTTCGAAATGGGCGCCGATTTGGCCCATGACGCCGGAATTAAGACCAGGACGGTAATAGTCTCCGACGACGCCGCTTCCGCCCCCAGAAGCGAATGGAAGGATCGCAGGGGAGTAGCTGGACTTGTGTTTGCCTATAAGATAGCTGGCGCCGCCGCAAGGCGGGGCAAAAGCCTTGATGAAGTCTACGATTTGACGGCCAGGGCGTGCGAGCGCATGGCGTCATACGGAGCGGCTTTTACTCCGTGCCAGCTTCCTGACACCAATGCGCCTGTATTTGCAATCGGAGAGGATGAAATGGAGCTTGGCATAGGGATGCACGGCGAGCCTGGCGTAAGAAGGACTAAAATCATGCAGAGCGAAGATATCGCGGAGCTTGCGGTAGGGGCAATTTCAGAAGACTTGCGCTTAAAGCCCGGAGATGATGCCGCAGTCATATTAAACGGGTTGGGAGCCACTCCGAGCGAGGAGCTTCATCTGTTTTACTCAGACGCGCTGAAGTCTCTGCGCAATCGCGGAATCTCCGTTTCTTGGAAACGCGTCGGAGAGTGCGCGACATCACTTGAGATGAGCGGCGCTTCAATATGCATGATGAAACTGGATGGCGAGCTTTTGGGGCTCTTGGATGAACCGGCGTTTTCTCCTTTTGTCCATTTCTTTTCAGGAAAACGCATACTGCCTGGCGAAGGGGTTTGAAATGAAGACTGCGCATGATCTTAACGCTCTACGGAAGATTTTGTCGGACGTCGCATGTGTATTGATAGAATCGAAAGAGCTGCTCACGCATATAGACAACCTGTCCGGCGACGGGGATCTGGGCATATCTATGGAAAAAGCCGGCTATAGCCTGCTCCGAGAACTGAAGGAGCCGAACGATGACGGCATAGCCGGGCTTCTCTCACGTTGCGCGGTGAGGGTGAACATGGATGCTCCGTCTACTATGGGTACGCTTGCCAGCTTCTCAATAATGGAGGCGGCAAAGCTGATGAAAGGGAAGACTGCCTTTAGCGACACGGATCTTCTCCGAATCCCATTCGCGATGATCGAGATAATAATGATACGTGGACGCGCGCAGGAAGGGGACAAGACTGTTCTAGACGCTTTGATTCCCTATGCCAGGACGCTTAGCGAAAAATATTCGCAGGAGAAAGATATGGGAAAAGCCGCTCTTGCGGCGGCGGACGCCGCCTGCATAGCGGCCGGCAGGACTAAAGGATGGATCGCGAAAATAGGAAGGGCCAAATGGATAGCTCAGAGATCTCGCGACTGCCCGGATGGAGGCGCGGTTGTAGCCGCGCTTGCGGCTAATATCATTGTCGGCAAAAAAATTGAAGTGATTGTGGACTGAGATTTAGCGATCCTTTAAAATCTCTTCATGCAGCTCCCCTTAAGCTTAAAGGCCGAGCGGGGCTTGTTTAAGAGGCAAAACTAAAAAGGAGGAAATTCATATGAAAATAGCAATGCTTGAACCGTTGGCAGTAGAGGCTTCTTATCTTAAGGAGCTGGCAAAGCCTTTCGAAGATGCCGGATACGAAGTTTCGCTTGCCTTAAAGCCTCTCTCAGAGGAAGAAAAAGCCATCGCGTCAAAGGATGCTGATGCCATTATCATCGCCAGCGCCCCTCTTTCATCCGCGCTGGTTGAAAACGCCCAAAACCTTAAGATGATCTCGGTGGCATTTACCGGAGTTGATCATGTTCCCGCCCAAAAAATCAATGAAAAAGGCATAATCGTCTCAAATGCTCAAGGTTATGCTACAGTATCCGTCACTGAGCTTGTATTCGGATCTGCCATAGCGGCGATGAGGAATATCATAGCCTGCGATGAGGCTTGCAGATCCGGAAAAACAAAGGACGGACTGGTTGGCGTAGAGCTTTATGGAAAGACATTTGGGATAGTCGGCTATGGCGCCATCGGACGAAGCGTTGGAAAGATAGCGGCAGCCTTCGGGTGCAAAGTCATAGCGTATGATCCTTTTCTTAAAGCAGGGGAAAAATGCTCTGAAGCCGAATATTGCGATTTGGACGATCTGCTCCGCAAAAGCGACATTGTATCCCTGCACCTGCCTCTGACTGACGATACAAAGCATCTTATAAATAAAGAAAAGCTCGCTCTTATGAAAAAAACCGCAGTTTTAATAAACCAGGCAAGAGGCCCCGTGGTGGATTCATCAGCTCTTGCTGAAGCGCTAAACAGCGGATCCATTGCGGCCGCCGCAATAGATGTATTCGATCAAGAGCCGCCGCTTCCGGAATCGCAGGCGCTGCTTCATGCTAAAAACACTGTTCTCACCCCGCATGTAGGTTTTGCTTCAAAGGAGTCAATGGTCAGAAGGGCTGCGATAGCATTTGAAAATGTTCAGGCGTGGCTCGACGGCAAGCCGATAAATGTTAAGTTCGGCCTATGAACATGCATTATGCTGATAGTCAAAATGCCGGTAATGTGGCTTGACTGCCCGCTTGCGCATTGATGATCCGTCCTCAATATCTTATTTTAAATGCCATTATATGCAAAAAGACCTTATTTTAAACAGGAGGCCGATACATGGAAGATTTCTCAATAGCCCTGGATGGCTGCATAGGCAGCTATGGCGTTTTAGTCATAGGGCACTTGCGGTTCAATCCGTTTTTTGGAGAGACGGAAAAAGCGCCGCCCAGGGGAAATCCCATCACTTGCACATCCACCTTCATTAAAGGCCGGGAGAAGGACGGCTCAGACTTTTTTCTTATATGCGATCCGAGCCTGAGGGAAAAACCCGAGGACAGCTATTACGAGCTAAATAGGCGCACGGGGTTTAGGCCTTCAGATGTAACTCATTGCTACATAACGCACAGCCACTATGATCACCAAGCTGGAGTAAATTATTATCCGAACGCGAAATGGTGCGCCCACCCGGAAGTCGCGGCCATTCTAAAGTCTTCCGAACATATCGACGGAACTCGCATAATAGGAGTTGAGGGCGAATTTCTGCCGGGCATTACGGATGTTTCGCTTCCTGGCCATACGCTCTCCCTTCACGGGCTGGCATTCATGGATGGAGCGTACAAAGTCCTGATAGCCTCTGACAGCGTGATGACTTCAGGGCATTTCATCGCGGAAACGGGGATGTTCGAGGAAGACGCTGACATGGCAAGGCGGACTCTCAGGCGCGTTAAGAGGGATTTTGATCTTATAGTCCCCGGGCATGACAATGCCATTATAAATATCAAGCCTGGAAAATGAGTTTTCAGCGGGGCGCTTTGCTTAGATGCGCCCCGCTTCTTCGCGACCTTTTTCCGCTCCGGCATTTTCGCATTACATGCCGATGCCCAATCATTGCGTCGATTATGAGGCAGGCTTATGATTTGCAGCCAAAATGGGAAGTTCATACGCGAATCAGCAAATGCACGCTTCATTTAAAACCTGACTCAAATCGCAGCTTCCTGCATCAGCATGCACTGATTTGCATTCATATTGCCTATTTTATACCTTTGCAGTCAAACGTACCGATTTTGATGCCTGACTGTCCACTTTCATATAATATAGTTAGCCATTGATAACTCAAAAGCATCGGAGGGGCGGCATGAAGAGCAGATTGGTTCTATTTGCGGCAGTGTCGGCGTTCATCGCCATTTGCTGCAACATAGCGCACTCGCCGCCTTCGTTTGTTGATGCCATAACGGGAGCTGCGCCGAAATCATGGAAGAAAGCGGGGGCTGTCCAGTCTGCTCCAGCTTTATATGCCTTGTACAAGAATGAGGGAGTCAGTTTTTCGCCAGGAAGCGCATGGCAGCTTGCTATTGTCAAAGACGATGAATTTCTCGCAAGCAGCGCTAATATTCTCTCAGACGATTTGAAGCTTAACGGCGTAACTCTTGAGATCGAAGCATACAGCGAAATCCTGCTTGTTTCCCGAGCGGTTGCGGGAAAATACGAACTAATTCTAATAGATGCGGAGCGAACTGTCATGCCGGAGCTTCCCGGCGCGGAGCGCTCAACTTTGAGAAATGGCAGCCGGGAGGAATGTCCATGAGGAGAATAATATATGCATTTGGATCCACGAAAGGAGCCGATCCCCGTATCGCCTGGGATTCACTATTTTATGGGCGGAATGCATGTTGACGAGCGCCATGCGACTATCCTTCCAGGGCTGTACGCAGCCGGGGAGTGATGCTGCCAGTATCACTGCGCCTTACCGATTCAGGCGATACCTGTATAACTCATAGATTTTGCTCATCTAAATATCTCCTTATTTGAGTACCCATCGCCTGCGCAAACGGGCGCACCGAATTACAAAGCCACTTGGCGGTGTTGGTCAAGATTTTTTACCGTGCCAGTCCTTGACCGTATCAGTCATTCTTTATCAAATACTGCTCCAGTAGCAACCTTGATTTTCTTGGGTTAGTTTTCCCCTCCATCCCCCTAAACATATATATATTAATAGTAAGTATTATTTTTCATTTCCTCTCTTCTATAAAATGGTAAAATGCTTCCCTTATTCCCCAGAAATCATTTTATGCAATTTTAAAAAATCAGATTTCAAATACGCCCCGAACAGTGAAATATGCCCTGAAAACCTCTTTTTTACATCCCTCAAACTGCCTCATTCCAGGCCTCAGAGCATTTTTCACGCGCTTGAAATTTGCCCTGTCGATTTTTATCCGCAAACGGCGTCATTCCGGACTCTGATCGGGACGGCGGTTGCGATTCAACATTTCTGTGCAGCTCGCCCAAAATGGGCTTGCAGCCTCCGGAATTGCCAGCTTTTGACTTTTCGCCTACATTTAAAAAATTACTCATATGCACCGCGCATTCCTGGAGGCTATAGTCTATATTCTGCGACATTCCATGGAGGCCGCCGATACATATCTAGGAGATGCCATCCTCGTGGCGAGCAGCGACATAAAGTCACCCCTCTGGCGGCAGATTATTGCTGGCATCACCGGTTTAACCGTCCGACGCCGCAAAAACGACATTGAAGCAGACCTGGGTAGCGTCCTTCTGGCAACGGTCGGAACCGACACTTACCTGGAAGCAGTTGTCCACATGGCAGGTTGTGGATGAGCCGATCCGCCCCAATATGAAGCGGCGCATGGTGTACAACGAATACTATAAATCCTACTGCGGCTCTTACGACAACAATAATAATAAGATGGCCGCCCTATCCAAACTTGCCCAATCTTTTCAATGAGAGGCTGCGGTTTGACTAATGAGGTAAATTTGAGGAAAAAAATCCTTATGGCATCCTGTTGCACTTGATATTGCAATTTATACTCAATTGCCTGAACCACACTTTGAACAGGAAAGCCGGACGCATTTTCGACAGTTTGTTAAACAACCCGACCGTTTTCAATAAATGGGGATTGCCTAAAGGGAAACCCGCAAAGCTATGGAAGCTATGAAAAAAGTGTCCCTGAATATTCCCCAAGGCAACAGAGCCGCCATAGTAGTCAGAGAACCCTGAAAGAACAAGGATAGTCGTAAAACAGGAAGCGGGAGAACCTCTCACACCCAGGCAGGCCTACTTAAACAGGTTCGCGCCGGGGCATGTCACATGACATGTGGATGGGGAGGCAGTTTGTCTTTCAATATATTTTGGGAAAATGCGAGATGCATTATGAGAAATCCAACTCATGTGCTTAAAAGACAAATGGGGAGCCGAATACGCTGAAGACGTCCGCCCGGTTCCGCAGGGGGATTGGTGAAACCTGCAGGGGAAACACTGAAAGGCGCGCCAGTTCTATCCTAATAAATCCCTCGCCGCAGGCAACTAAATGATTACCGGGAAATGCGGCCTTGAAATGCAGATCTGCAGTCTGAAGCTCCTGAAAAGCCAGCCGCCTTTCCCAGCGTTACAACTTAGAGGACAGACTGCTGAAACACTATAATGCGCAAATCAAGAGCCTGACGGAGAAAATCGCAGGGTAGGGGCGCGACATCGCCACGGTAGCCGCGCATCAGAAAGCGCAGGGAGACGACTGTCTGGGGATTGTGCTGAAAAGCATGTACTGTATCGACAAAAAACCACAAGGCAAGCGGCATTAGAGGCTTGCGCTGAAACGCCCGCTACGTTGCCACGACGTATATTGCGCGGTTTGGCTCGACCGGATGCGGCAGTGATTTAATAGCCGATTCTCGCAGTTCCTCCGAGACTATGCGCGGCCGGCTTGACGGCATATTTATATATAGCCATAAATTTTTTATCATCCTTGAATTCTTGCAAGCTTCGTGTTACAATGGCAGAATATATCATTATTGTCTAAAATATCACCATATATTATCTAATGGCGCTTTAAAAAATCGAATATCATGTATAATTTTATAAAATAAGAGCAGATCCTATGATTTTCAACGCATTGAAATTAGATCAAGGTAATATAATGGGAGCTGTCCCACGAAAGCGTGAATGGGCGTCTGTTTCGACTGTAAATCCAAATTGAAGGAGGAATAAACGCATGTACAGTACAAAAACACACTCAACCGCATTCGCGCGAAAAATATTCGCCGCGATCCTGACGGCAGCGCTGCCGCTTACGCTTATCAACGCGCTCTCAATTCCGGCGCAGGCGGAAAGCCTCGGCACCGTCATAGACTTGTCGGACGCAGCGCCGCAAACCAGTGGCGACGGGTGGACATACGCGAGTAATGTATACACAATATCCACAGCGGCGGACGTCACTGTCACGGGCAACAACAGCGGCAGTCAGCGGCGAGTCGCGGTGGCGGCAAACGCGAAGAATGTCAAGGTGACGCTCGACAGCGCGACGATTTCCGGGTTGGGAACAGGCCAGCCTGCGTTGCGGCTTAATAACGGCGCAGATGTGACGCTTACCATCGCCGGGGTGAGCACTTTGACAGGTGGCGTCGAGTGCGCTGGGATTCAAACCACCGGCGCGACGATTGCCATATATGGCGACGGCACGCTTGCGGCAACCGGCGGATCGAATGGTGCGGGGATCGGCGGCGGCCTTAGCGGCGCGGGGGGCAATATTTTTATAAGAGGCGGGACGATCACGGCAAGAGGCGGTAACTACAGCGCGGGGATCGGCGGCGGCGGCGGTTGGACCAGCAAAGTAAATTCGAGCGGCGGCGCTGGCGGAAATATCACCATCAGCGGCGGATTGGTCACGGCGAACGCTGGGACCAATGCGGCCGGGATCGGCGGCGGCAGCGGCTACTACTCCGCCAGCCCGGGCGGAAACATTACAATTAACGGAGGTACCGTCACGGCCACAGGCTCATACGTTTCAGGGATTGGCGGCGGCAGGAGCAGCAACAGCGCAAAGATCCAAGCCAGCGGCGGCACTGTCGTTATCAACGGAGGCAGCGTGAAGGGAACCATACAAAGTCGACCCAAAAACAGCGGTAATACGGACGTTTACCTCATCTCTCTGACGGTGAGCGGCGTCAATAACGCAACAATCGACACCGCCGCGATAAGAGAAGCGCCATACGGCGTAAAAGATGTGAAAACCGACGGGAACAAGCTGTACTTTTTTCTGGCGCAGAACGCAGCTGCAAGCGTGGGCGTTGTTGCCGGAGGGACGCTGTACGCAAACGACGCGGTCAATGTGAACGGCGATACTGCCGCCGCCACGCTGACGGCGGTAATCGGCGACCCGGATTCACAGGCATTGTACACCGTGACCTATGACGGCAACGGGGGAACCGGCGCTCCCGCTGCCGCGAGTTATCTAATGGGTACATCCGTTCGCGTCGAGGGCTTGGGCAATATGAAAAAGAACGGCTATGCTTTCGGCGGCTGGACTATCGCGAGCGGCAATTTGAGCGATACTGTACAGCCGAACAACATTTTTCCGATGCCTGCGGCAGCGGTGAGGCTGACAGCGGTGTGGAACCAGAAAATCTTGAGTTTAGTGGATTCACAAACCGGGACGCTGATCTACGGCACGGCGGACAGCGCTACGTATGGGGTGACGACGGAAAACATCGCGAGCGCCGCTTACCCTGTGACGCTGATAAACGCTCCGGAGGGCGTGACGGCAAGCAATATTGCTGTCAACAGCAGCGGCAGCGGCGTGCTGACGCTGAACTCCTCGGCGTCAACCCCGGCGGGGACATACAGCGGAATAACCGCGAAGGTAGACGACGCGGAGTCGGAGGCGTTCGCGCTGACGGTTGCCCCAAAGCTCATAACGGAGAGTATGATTGCCGCGATTCCGGCGCAGACCTATACTGGCGAGCAGCTTACGCCCGAACCCGCCGTGACGAACGGAGCGGCTCCGGCGCTCGAAAAAGGCGCTGATTTTGATTATTCCTATAACAGTAATACGAACGTCGGGCAAGCCAGCGTAACCGTAACGGGAAAGGGCGGCAACTACACCGGCGCGGCTGCGCAGACATTTGAAATCCAAAAACCCGGCACGACCGTAGAGCTCGCCGCTGAACCCGAGCAAGATGCAGTGTATGGCGACACCTTAGCGCTCAGTGTGAGAGTTCTCGGCGAAAACGGTTCTATTCCCAGGGGCTTCGTGAGGCTTTGGGATGATTACCAGCAAATCGGCGGCGAAACGGTTTTGTCGGATGGCAGGGCGAAAATAGCCATGCCCGCGCTGTCTGCGGGCGGCCACAATTTTGCTGTGGCGTACATCAACAGCGACGGCAACCACAAAGATTACAGCAGCGACGGAAACGGATATAGCGAATTAAATAGCTACAACGTCGCGAAAGCCCCAACAGCGGTGGCACTCACCGCCGAGACCGAGGCGAGCGCCGTCTACGGCAGCAGCGTCGCACTGACTGCGGTAATCAGCGGCGGCATGAATCCCAGTAGTACAGTGACATTTTTTGACGGTGAAACCCAAATCGGAGAAACCGCCGCTGTGGCAGACGGCAGAGCTGAAAAAGAGATCCTAGGGCTGTCAGCGGGCAGCCACACTTTCAGAGCAGAATACTCCGGCGACGGGAACCACAACGGCAGCCAGGGCACGTTGTACGGCTTCAATATAGAAAAAGCCGCTCAGGCTGCGCTGACGGTAGAAAATCCGAGCGAAATAACGTATGGCTCCCCCGAATTCAAACTGACCGCAAGCGGCGGCAGTGGTGATGGCGGGGTCACGTTCGCGGCTGCGGACAACGGCGTTCTCAGCGTCGCGGCGGACGGCTCCGTGACGATTCTCGGCGCAGGCAGCGTTTGGGTCACAGCGACAAAAGCCTCGGACAGCAATTACAATCAGGCTTCAAGCGTGCCGCTTGAAATCATCGTGCACCCGCGCGACATAGCGCGCAATGAGGTCATCGTCGAGGTTGCGGGCGACCGAACCTACACGGGCGAACAGCTTGCTCCGTCAATCGAGGTGACGGACAGCAGCGCGGCGATTACAGTCGGAGACTGGGCGGCGGAATGGGGCGAGAATGTCAGTGTAGCGGGTGGCGGCAGCGTCACGATTCGGGGTCAAGGCAACTACGCCGGTCAGAAAACGCAGAGCTTCGATATCGAAAAAGCGGCGCCGGGATACACCGCGCCGGATAATCTTAGAGCGACAGTCGGGCGGACGCTCGCGGACGTGAAGTTGCCGGAACACTTCTCGTGGGAGGACGATACGTCAACGCTCGTGGGCGACGCGGGAAAAAGAATCTTTTTGGCGGCATATACGCCGCCTGACTCGGAGAATTATAACGTTGTGAGTGGCATAGAGGTCATCGTGACGGTCATAAGGCCGCACTATCCGCAGTTCGGCAACGAAAGCGGATCCGACGCGACACCGGAACCGTCCGCAACGGACGCGACACCGGAACCCGAACCGATGCCTGATGAGAGTTCGACGCCTGACGAGAGTACCTCGCCTGATGAAGATCCCGCGCCTGACGAGAGTCCCTCGCCCAAACCGCCCAAGAGCGGTGGCGCGCTCGATGCGTTCACGGACATTCCGATGGATGCGTGGTACTACGCCGACGTGGAGTGGGTCGTCAGCAAGGGCCTGTTTTACGGCACGAGCGGCTCGACTTTCAGCCCGAACGCTCCGATGACGCGCGCGATGATGATCACGGTTTTGGCCCGTGATGCTGGAATTGACGCGAACGGCGGCGCGACGTGGTATGAAAAAGCGCTGAATTGGGGCGTATCAACCGGCTTGACGGACGGGACAAACCCGAATAGCCCTATCACGCGGGAGCAACTTGCGACATTGCTCTACCGTTACGCGAAGTCGCCCTCCGTCGGCGGCAATCTCGCGGCGTTCAGCGACGTGAGCGATTACGCGAAGGACGCGATGGCGTGGGCTGTCGCGACAGGACTGTTAGTCGGGCGCACAACCGCGACGCTCGCGCCGAAAGACGACGCGACGCGCGCAGAGGTTGCCGCGATATTGCATAGGTTCTTTGAAGAGGCCGCTCCGGCCGCATAGAAACATGAAGTAAAGAGTTGACTCGAAAGCCTGTCTGACGAAAAGCCCGGCAGGCAGGCTTTCGTCTTTGCTCGCTAAAAATATAAAGCGCAAGGAGCGGAGCGCATCGGAAGGACTTTAACTGGCGGTATACTCAAGCCGCCTAAAGAGGCGGGGGCTTCCCGCGCCATGCGCATATCGACGCGGGAATTGCGCAGGCCTGCCCCACGTAGCACGCAACTATTTATTTTTGATTTCAGGCCGTTAGTTGATTTAGCTTCTTAATGCTCTGGATTTATACTGCTTTTTATTGGTATATTATGGTATAAGTGATACAGGCTGTGAGAGATCTTTGCCCTATATCTTAATGGCTGGCTGTTGATGTCTGTACAGCCGCAGGCAGAGGGATGCTTCAGCCTTAACTCGAAATCCCAGCCACTGCAGCATAGCGTAAAAGGTAGTATGATAATGCGCCTCCTGTTCTATATTCAGCTGATAAGGTATGAAAGCAAACAGGCAGTTCAGAATTTCCGCCAATTTTTCACGAATAAAACGCCGTAAGCATTATGAACATTTTATCATAGTCTTAAGTAAACCACAGCCACCTTTTATTCTAGCATTGTACTATCCGTCACCGAATCGAATGTCTTATATTCTCATGTTTGCGCTATGAACTGCCGCAAAGCCGCCCTATTGGGGATTTTCTCAGCGGTATGCAGTTAGATGAGTAAATCATCGATATTATCAAAGGTCTGTTATACTAATTCCAAATGTGCATTTTGGAAGCGACATTTACGGGCAAGCAAAGGCATGAAAACGACACGGCTGCCTGATCAAATGAATCTCAAAACCCTCAAGCCGATGCAGATATTCCGGAAAGCTACGGATCTTCAGATGCAGTTTCCCCACAGGGGGAAGACAAGGATAAAAAAGGCAGGAAATCCAGGCAGACCGACAAAAAGGAAGCTTTATTCCATAAAAGGCAGGAAACTCAGTTTCTAAATTTGCTTTCGTCTGATTCAGTTCTATTTTGCAACATCATCCGCAAAGGTTGCAAAGGCGTCTTGCGTCTCGCCCTCCGGCTCGGCTTCCGCGCCGGCCGCGCGTTTCGAGCGCGGGGCGGGCGCGGCGGCCATCGATGCGGCGCCCGCCTTCCAGCCGGCTGTGTGCAGCGGCTGGCGTTCGAACGCTGGATCTTTTGGCCCCGCATCCGCCCGCATGCGCGTTTCTCCCGGCGCAGCCCGCCCGCCAGATGGGATCGCGGAGCTCCTTCGATCCGTGCGGAGCGCTCCGCCCACCCATGCCGCGGCTTTCCTTCCGGAGAGCCGCCGGCTGCGTGCGCAGCCTGGGCTCTCCGGAAGGAAAACTGCGCCTAAGCGGGCGCGCATGCTCCACGTCTCGCATAAAACGGCGCGGAATCGGCGCGGGGGATTTTCCGCGGAAGCTGCGCCGCCAGGCCCGCCGCCTTCCGCAAATGGCCTATGCGGCGGGCGTTCAGGCTACGTACAGCTTTAAAATCCCTTCATCCTCCATGTTTCCCCTTCTTGTGCCGTTGACGGTGTTTTCTGCGTATTCCCTAAGGCTTTGCGTGTGCATCGTTTCGATTCCTTCGTTTAATTTCATCTGCGCTCCGATCCCCATGCGGCAAGACGCATGGAAAATGCCGGACATGCTCCAATAGTTCGCAATCGTCTGCATGCCCCCTGCTTGATGCGAGTCGAATCCAACCGCTTTCAGGCTTTGAAAAAAGGCTTCGATTTGCCGTCTCCATCCGCAGATCTCCAAAATTCCCTTTGATTCGATTGATGTGTCGGCGCAGGCGGACGCCTTGGGCGCCTGCCCTTGAAACCCGCCTTCAGTCCAAGCTGCGGCTGCCGCCGCATTTTTTATGCCGTTCAGATCGCCTTCATATCTATATGCTATGTACACTCGGCCGCCGGCTGATATCTTGAAAGCGTCCTCAAGTTTGATGGATTTTGCAAATTGCTTGGCGCCGGCCATGATTTTTTTGCCTTTTGCGCCGGATGATCCGCTGCCGATCTTGCGATTTGCCTTCATATTTGCGATAATGCCATATCTATGGGATTTCCCTTCTTTTGCCGCCTGAACATGATCTTTTTGGACTTGTCCTTCACACTTTCAAATGTCATTACAGCTGTGCTGCCAGCTCTGAATTCAAGCCTCGCAGCCATCATGGCAATCGCGAAATCCCTTTTTCCCCATTTTTTCCAGCGGAAGCAGGCGAGGAGCCGTCTTTGAATCTGATTGTGAAGAGCCAGCCGCACTCGATGCATTTATGCATGGCAGGCTCACAGGCGCAGGGGCTGTCCTTCGTAATGGCGAAAACTTTTCCTGCCTGTAAAAATCGCGTTATTTTCGTCAGAGAAAAGACAGCATTAACAGGCTTCTGAATGTATAGGATTTTTTAAGTAGCAAATTAATTACCTTTATATGTTTATTTGTAGAACAAGTTACTAGTTTTCATCAGTTTTTACACGCCCAACTTTTCCAGGGAACGATTTCTCAGTTTGTCCATCATCTTGTAGAAAGAAAAGTAGCTTGGTTGCTAGCTCGACGGTTTCGAATTCTATGGAAACCGTTTCTTTTCTCTTAGCTGAGTGGTGTATTTTAAAGGTTTGAAAGGGATAGTATCAACAGTTTGCAGTTAGGATACTAAACAAAATCAAGCTGTGCATGCACAATCTTGTGTTGTGTTTAAATTTTCTGCCAAAGACATATAAAATGGTTTAGGCTATAATTAATTCAAGTAGGAAGTACTTCGCTTGCAGAAAATGATTAGTGTCAGCTCCTGTTTTGTTCTTATCAACGAATTTCAATCCGCTTTTTTTGGATTGTCCTTGTCCACTGCTATTTTTCGCGTGAAATCGTCGCTGAGCCGTCTTTGAACCAGATTATAAAGAGCCAGCCATAGCCGACGCGTTTATTCATTGACGGCCAGTGTGGTTGCAAAAGAAGCAGCAGCTCCAGCTTAGAGGCGCTCATTCAGGTAGTTTTATGGCAGCCCCTATAACACCAGTAAATTCAATGAGTTTAAAGACATGCATTAACCTGTCGGATAGAGATGCAAAAAGAAAGCGACCAACTAATGCCAAGTATAGCGGGGACGACATAAGCGGAGTGCTCAGCGAAAGCTCAATTCCTTTCCATTTTGTCGGCGACCTTAAACTTAACTGGCACCCTGAATTGCTTGATATCCCATGATGAAGCCTTAAAGCAGCCTATCGCATGTCGGACAACAAAAACGGCATTTGGACGTGAGTTTACGGCCGTCATGCCGTATAGCCCCGAGCTTTGCAAAAGCCAGCTTGGAGGGGTCGGCCACAACGCGGAAAAAGGCGCTGCCTGGCTCCAAGAACTTCAGGAATCCTTATTGAAATGGGAGCGGGGGGAAGCGCGCAAATGGCGAAAACCTGGCATTAAGGGTGTTGGCAGGATTGCTTCTTCTATATTATCCGCAGTGCATATGAAAGAAATTTTCATCTACGACATTAAAAGGCCAACTGATTTGCCTCCCTGTCTTTTCTACTTGGCGACGCTTGAGAACCTGAACATTGCTGTTCTTGGCAAGCCGTTCCTATTCACGGATCGTTCTGATTGGACAAATGGGCAAATTGTTGGAGCATGCCGAAGCCAGCATCACGTTGAGGAAGCTTTTAAGCGAATGAGAGACCCCGAATATCCGACTTTTCGGCCAGCATATCATTTTACCGGCTCGAAGATGCGGGTAGATGCCTTTTACTGCGCGCCTGCACTTCTCCTGCCGATCCTTTTGAATCGTGAACTCCAAGCATGGGGATCGCATCAGCATACACCGCATGCTGAAGATTTTTCAGTAGGCTCAGCAAGTAATCCCCATCCCGAGAATAATACATATGGAAAACAAATTGCAACTTCATATAGTGGCTTGAAGAAATTGTAAAATTGTGTTAAGAAAAATATAATTTACTGCAATATATTTAGTTGGCTGTATTACATTTTTCTCTCTGGAATCTTTGCTATGAGCGCCTTCTGGCTCTTCTTTAAACTTAACTGCTAAATTCGGGCTAGAATAGAAACTCAATAAAATTCAGGAGGTTTTTATCAATGAGAATCTGCAAAAGAATTCTCGCAATGTTGCTTGCACTCACGCTTATCGTGAGCATCGCGCCACAACTGGTGTTTGCGGCGGGCAACAGTTATACGGACGTACCGCCCAATCACTGGGCTAGCGGCGTTATCGCCCGTTGGTCTGGTGACGGGTACGGCGTACTCCAGGGCAACGGCGACGGCACGTTTTCGCCGTCCAAGGGGTTGACGCTGGGTGAATTGGCGACAATCCTCTCAAAGACGTTCGGCTACTCCGAGCGCATATCAGCTGACGTTACCCCAGGCTGGGCAGACGAAGCTGTGGAAAAGGCCATCGCAGCGGGCGTTGTAGCTAAGGCGCCGGCGATTGAGGCAAGCGCTAGCGTCACCCGCGAACAGGCAATCAAATACATATCAATTGCATATGGCATCGCGCCTGCAGAAGGCAACACTACGTTCGCGGATGATTCAGTTATCGGCACTGAGTATAAACCGTATGTCAAGGCTTTTCAGCAACTTGGGTACATAGTCGGCAAGGGAAATAACGATTTTGACCCCAAATCCGCTTACACCCGCGCCGAGGCAATGAAAGTAATCGACAATACCACGAGTGAAATCGCCGACATCTCCGTAAGCGGACATACATATGATAGAGACCTGATTGTACGCAAGTCTGGTGTTACAGTCAAGGACACCACTGTCAACCATGACTTGATTATCGGACAAGGCATTGGAAACGGCGAGATTAAACTTGACAACGTGACAATTGCCGGACAACTTCTTGCGTTTGGCGGTGGCTCGATCTCCGTTGTGGTAAAAGAAGGGTATAAAATCTCGTCAACGCTTGCAGATAAAGCGTTCGGGCAACCGTTGCGCCTTGAAGGTGCATTTGGGACTATTATTGTAGCAAACGGCACAAAAGCCGTCATCACAGGCAAAGTTGACAAGCTGGTCATTCTCGGCAACGCCGAGGTTGTGCTAAATAACGCTATGGTTGAAGCAATTGAGGTTAACGGCGACAATGTTAAGCTTATTGCCAATATCGGCAACGCGCTAGAAAATGCAGTCGTAGATGCGAATACTGTCATCATCAGCGGCGACGGCACAGTTAAGTATGTCAGAGTCACCGAAAAAGCAAAGAGCGGTGTTGAAGTACTCACCGTTCCTACGAAGGTCACCGTTCACGCAAATGCTGGATCGGTCAAAACAAAAAATGGAATAATACAACCTGGCACGACCGTGACTACGACTAATCCGTCAATCGGATGGACAGGTGGGGGATATTCAGGAGGCGGCAGTAGCTCTGCTACAACAACTCCGCCCGCGACGCCAACAACAACTCCGCCCGCGACGCCAACAACAACTCCGCCCGCGACGCCAACAACAACTCCGTCCGCGACGCCAACAACAACTCCGTCCGCGACGCCAACAACAACTCCGTCCGCGACGCCAACGATTGCTCTACCTAATGATGATTTCTCGCTATACTCTGTTACAGATGTTCTTTCTGCTGGCAACAGCATTATGGTAGAGACGACTGCAACAGGAAATGCCATCCTTGATGTAAGAGTATTATCCGATGTCACTGGAATCAGCACTTCTTGGGAAAGCGGCAATTTGCTTTCAAGCGGACAAACTTATCTTGATGAAGCTGTAGAAAAAGAATTTATAGCTGTTGAGGTCTCATCGGCACTCCCGGAATACTTTGTTGTTGTTGCTACCCTTAGAGAAGAAAATGGAAACGAGCTGTGCGATCCCTATATATTCATCGAAAACACTAAAGCCTACGAGTCCTATGAGAGCAAAACTGTAGAGGACTTCGACAACGAACGCGTTATTAACTTGGATGATGATGACACGAATAACTTTATGGTTGTATCAGAAGGCATACCCTATATCCAAGCGGGTGCAAACGGGCATGATTTTCTTGATGCAACGCAGTCTGATATCGGTATTTTTGTCATTGCCAATGCTAGTGAAACAGTAGCAGAACTCGTCAGTGGTGATCGACTTGTTATAGCAGGTGAGGATAATATGATATACCTCATCAAAATCATTCACATATCAAACGAAAATAGTAATGTCACCATTAATGCAACCATAGATCCTGCTATCGGTGAATTTGTTGAATACATTAAGATAGACATTGATGGTGTCGAATTTGGCGAGCCAATAATGGACATGTCCGATGCTGATGAAGGCGTTATCTTGCTTGATGATGATGATGGCTATGATTTAACAATCGATCATTCTGACGATGCACCATTTGTGGACAGTCTTATAGACATCCCGGAAGAAGATGCAATGTCAATGGCTGGCGCTGCTATTTATGCGACAGCACGAGCGCCTCTATTGCGCGACGACATCGATGCAGGGGGTTCGGCGAGCGGGTCAATCAGCCTCGAGATCGGCTTTGAACGTGATCCTGTTGAGATTAGCGGAAAGGTAGAACTAAAAGGTACGGTCTCGGCAAAACTCGTCTATGACATAGTGCTGTTTGGAGCAGACTATTTTGAGTGCAAAGTTTCAGCAGGAATCGAAACTGAGGCCCAAATAAAGGTCGAATTGAAAAGAGAGGGCGAAACAAGTTCGTCTGTCGAAATAAATTTGGGCACGGCATATTTACCAACCCCCATTGCAGGTCTGACTGTCAAAGCTGAAGTATCGGCTCCATTCAAGTGGGAATTAAGCGCAGACCTTGCGGCGACAGCAAATGCTGAGATTGAAACTGGGGTTCGCTTCGGCACTGTGGGATTTGAGCCATTCCTCACTAAATCATTAAACGCCGATCTGAAGGTTGAGGGGGATGCTTCCATTACATACGGGCCCAAGATAGCTCTGGGCATTAGCTTCCTTAATTCGTTGGAGGCAAAAATGACTACTGAGGCAGGGGCAGAGGTTAAGGGAACCGCAACACTAAGCCATCCTAACTTGACGGTAACAACTGAAGACAGCGTCCACGCATGCACGCTTTGTGTTGATGGCAATGTAGACTTGCTTTTGAAAGCAGGAGTTAATTACAAAGCGACCCTGTTGGATATTGACGCGCTTACCTGGGAACGGGAACACACTTTTAATGAGTGGCGTCTCCCTCTTGCAAAATTCTTCGTGTCAATAATCAACGCTTCTGACAGCATCTACGGTGGACGTTTGAAATTCGGGTGGAACTCAGAATGCGACAACAGCGTCTACCGAACTATCATTGACCCACAGAAGGAAGACAATACAGTCAGTTCTGCGGAAGTATCGGTAAGCAAAGCGGGCGGAGGCATAGTGGCTTCTGGCATGGGTAAAATCACCAAGATGCTATATCCTGGCAACTATATCGCATCAGCTCAAGACAGCAATTTCAATTTCACGGATAAGAGCTTTACTGTCGTCAATGCGGGGCAGACTGTAATCTTGCCTGAGGCAAACGGACAGCCGGATTTAGATCAAGGCATTCTGAATGGGGATGTCATGGATGCTGAAACCAATCAAGCTATTTCTGGAGCGACTATTAAAGCTTACTCTGGTGAAACGCTGATACAAAACAGGACAACTGGCGCTTCAGGGAGCTATACAATGCCTCTAGAGGCTGGAGCGTATCGCATTGACATTTCAGCGCCTGGATATATCCCTTACAGCAATTACCTCACAGTAGAAGCTGGCAGAACGCACTATTTGGAAACGTTCCTCATGGTGACAAATGAAGAGGGTGAGGGTACAACATCAGTAGTCATTCAAGATGCTGTTAATGGGCAATCGTTGTCAGGAGTCGCTTTAGCGGTGACCAGCGGTTGGGGAAATATCAATGGCGACACCATTTTAACTGCCAGTACCGATTCATCTGGTCAATATAGTTTTACATTACCATATGGAAATTATACTGTTGCCATGTCTTTGGAAGGGTATGTGACCGACAGCTTTAATATAGTCGTAAAACAGAGTCCTTCCACGAAATATGCCACACTGGCACCAATCCAAGTGTCAGGTGAGTATAGGGTCGTACTTACATGGGGTTCATCGCCGAGTGACCTCGACTCGCATCTCACAGCCAACGGTGGTGTTCACGTCTACTATTCAGATATGGTATCAGCGAATGCGTGGTTGGATATTGATGACGTTACATCCTATGGTCCTGAGACGATAACCATTGGTAACCTTGCGTTACTGGGAGGGTTCAAGTTCAGCGTTCACGATTACTCCAACAGAAGTAATGGCACCACACAGCTATCCTCATCTGGGGCTACAGTTAGGGTATACCGTGAGAGTGATTTGCTGAAGACCTATTTTGTTCCTTCTGGGCAAAGTGGGACAGTGTGGAATGTTTTCTCAATGGCTGCGGACGGCCGAATTACTGACCTAAACAACTTTGAGTATCAGTCAGACCCTTCTGCGGTTGGAAGTAGCGGCTTACTGAGATCAATGAATACGACTCTACCTGAGCAACTAAAGGATTACGAAGCTGAAGCTTCTGCTTCGGATGAAGAGGGCATTGTGGATGTCGCGGTGGATGAAGGCCCTTCGGATGGAGAGGGCATTGAGTATGACGCAGCAGATGAAAGCGCTTCGGATAAAGAGGGCATTGTGGATGTCGTAGCGGATGAAGGTGTTTCGGATGAAGCGGGCATTGAGGATGACGTGGCAGATGAAAGTGAAAGCTATCAGATTGCGTCATAATCTATCAATGATTTGCTTATAGTTGCAGCAACCTTGACCAGAGGATAGAGTAGCCTCTGGTCAAGTATTTCTCAAATCGTTGTGCAATTTCAGGAAGGTATTCATAAATCATGTAAGAGTGTCTTGACAGTGGCGAGTTTTATGTAATATAATCACATGAATGGTCTTTTATTCCAGCAGAGAAGTCAAAAATTAGAGAAAACCTGGATTTTGCGGACGGACGCACTATTCCCTTGGGGGCGCTACCGATACATTCCATATGAATTTAAAACAATTCAAGTTCAGACTGATTTTGCCTGTTTTTCGAAACCAGGAAGCCGTCGTCTAAAAAAGCGGGCGGCCGCCCGCCCGCTTTTTTTTGAAGAAATTATCTTGAATACAGTCAAAACTGGGAAAACGCAATAAAAAGGCTGGGATATTTTTCCTTAGAAAATAGACTAGGGACTCTGTATTTGCAAATTCATTATTATTTGGCGTCTCTGCATACATGTATAAATATTTTAGCATTTTGATGAATATTTGACGAAAACCATTTGAACCAAGACAAGCTCGACGCCCAAAAAAGCCAAAAACGCTTCTATCGCCCTGAGCGACTTGAAAATGCTGCTCTTCGCCTTTTCGTCCAAGCTGGCCTGAACGCCTTTATAGTCCACGCGCATTTTCAGCATGGATTTGCTCCAAAAGTGGCAGCTGAAGCCTTGCAACAGATTTTTGAGAAAATCAAACATAACTTTTAAAGCGTATTCCGTACAGTTCTATCATATTCTTTACGCTGAGTTGTAAATTGTTCGAAGCGAGGAATGTTTTCCTTCCAGCTCTGAATAAAACGGTATTTTGGATATATTTTCATATATTCACTAATATATATTATTTAAGATATATAAATTCATTTTAACATATTTCAAAAATTAGTTTGAATTTCAGAATAT